>JBDLQA010000080.1:0-11007 GCA_039800845.1 Actinomycetota bacterium | reverse complement strand
CGACTCCAACTCCGGAGGTCACTCCGGCTCCGGCATTTGAGAAGGCTGACCCTGCGGTTTATGACCCTAACGGCACTCCGCAGGCTCGTGCAGCTACCGTGAAATCGCTCACCACTGGCGTTGTGCTTGCCGTGAGTGTTGCTGCTGCTGCGGCTTCGGCTGCAGCTGGAGCTAAAGGTGGTTCCAGCAGAGGCGGCTCCCGCGGATCCCATAAGCACTCGCTGGCGTCAGGCAATGCTTCGGGCGCCGGTTCGTCTAGCGCGGCTCAGGCCTCCACGCCCGACTTCGAGCAGTTGGACGTTGGTCAAGATGCCATCACGCTCTCGGCGATGGGTGCTGGTGACGCGCTAGCAATTGCGTCCACTGCGTGGTTCGGGGCTCTGGACCGCCGCTCACACCAAACCGTCGAACGCGTTGCACCGTTTAGCCCGTTGCTGGCAAAGATTATTAATGACGGCGCTTACCTGCGAGCCATTCTGGGCGTTTTCAGCCTGGTGCCGGCGGTCATCGCCTTAGTTTTGGGTGCAGCGCACATCGGCGCGCATCAGGTTTTGGCACATGGGCAGGTTGTGTTGCTGCCGCCGCAGTGGCTGGCGCTGCTTGCCATCACCACCCTGGGTGTTTTCGATGCCTCCGCCGGCCTTCTGGGAGCCCTCGCCTTCGCCGTCGGTACGGTCATCTGGCACTTCTCGGTTGCCGGCGGTGTGCCTTCTGTGGGCGATGTCCGCCTTCTGGGTGGCGTCATGTTGATCGGCATCGCGCCGGGAGTAATCGCCACAACTTTCCGCGGCATCCGCAGGGTACACGCCACCGGTTTCGACCTGCTTTGGGAGCGGCTGATCGACCTCGCGGTTGTCCCGTTCATGGCGGACTGGAGTGTTGCCGGCATGGTCAGCGGACTCTCCGCGCTCGCAGGCCTGAACCTGAGCATCGGAAATCACGCCACCGATTTCGGTGTGGCTATCGCCGTCGCCATGGCAGCCCGCGTGCTGTTGGAGGAGGCCGCCGCCCGTTGGTTCCCAGCCAGGCTCAACGCCATCAACCCGGATGAAATCGACGAACCGAGCCTGGTTCAGCGCAGCGTCTCGCTCCTGCTGAAGTTCTCGGTTTGGATGCTTCTGGCAGCCGCCCTCATGGGTCTCAGCTGGCAGGTTTGGGCCGGTGCCGCGCTGGCAATCTTCCCTGCTGTGGTCGGTTGGTTCAGCGATAGGTTCCCTAACTCACCGTGGCTTTGGCGCATCCTGCCGCAGGGTCTGCCCGCGCTTTTCGTCAACCTCGGAATCGGCGTTCTAACGGGCTTAGCGGTGAAGGCAATCGTGGGCGATGTTCCGGCCTTGGCCGCCTGGAGCAGCTTGATCATTCCGCTGCCATTGCTGGCGCTTTCAGTTGCGGGCATGTTTGGCAGGCATGGAAACACCACCGATGATGGCACCGAGGAAGAACGCTTCAGCAAGCGCAACGCGTGGATTTACCGCGCAGGTGGAGTGGTTGTTTTGATCGCCGTTCTGAAGCTGGCCGGTATTTTCTAAAGCGGCGCGTAGGCCCTGCGGCCGGGCTTCTAAGCCCGCCAGGCCTTCACGTCCAACTGGGTTAGCCAGTCAACAAAGTGTCCGTTGGCCAGCACCGCCATTCCGCGTTGCTTGCGCATGAGGCCAATGGCTTTCTTGGCGCTAAGCCCCTCGCGAATAAGCACCAAAGCCATGATCAGGGACGAGCGGTTGATGCCCGCCTGGCAGCGAATCAGCACGCGCTTGCCGGCTTTCCAGTCGGTGTGTGCGGTCACAACGAGGTTGCGCAGGTCATCCAGGTTGTAGTCGGTCATCGGGCCATCCAGGATGCCCAATCGCAGTTCTTTCACGAACCAGTCGGCTGGTCGTGCCCACGCGTAAAGCGTCACAACGGTGTCGAAGTTTTGCTTGTTCACCTGCGTTTCCGGCATGCCGAAGGCACCCGAACCGGGCGTTGGTGCGGATAGGTCATCCGGGGTGTCGGTGCCGCCAAGGAATAGACCCGGCAAAACCTCATTCCAGACATCCTCCGGATAGAAGACGTTGTATTTGGGCGCAGCAAAATCCTTGATCAGCTGATCAAGTTCTTGTTTTGCTTTGTCGTCCGGTTCAGTCATCAGGAGGCAAGTTTAACTGGCGCTTCTGACATTTTTCTGTGAGCCCTTTAGCGGCAGGCGAATCACCGAGCGCAGTCCACCGAGGTGGCTAGCTTCAACGGTCATTTCTCCACCGTGCTTATTTACGATGCCCGCCATGATGCTCATGCCAAGGCCGCTGCCGCCGTTTGCTCGGCTGCGTGACGGATCGAAGCGCTCGAAATAACCAACGCCCCGTTCGTATGCTTCTGGGGAGAGGCCAGAGCCGGCATCGTCGATGGTGAGAACGCAGGTGCCTGCCTCTGTATGCGCCCCAGGGCCTCCATCGCCGCCGTCAAGAGTCAACTTAACTTCAACGCCAACCGCAGCACCGGTGTGACGGCGCAGGTTGCCGAATAGGTTGTTCAGCAACTGATCCATTAGCCCTGCATCGGCTTCGATAATTGCGTCAGGTGCAATGTCACTGGATACACTGCGACCCGGCTGCAGATCCCGCAGCAGCTCCAGCTGACTCTCCAAGGAGACGCTCAGGTTTACCTCGCCAAGCTCCAAAGGTCTGCCGGCCGCGCCAAGTTCCGCCAGTAGAAGCAGGTCCTCAATAAGGCGTTGCATTCGCTGAACTTCGCTGGACATTTTGGAGATGGACCGGGCAGCGAATTCGGCATCAGCAGTGCGTCCAGGCCTGGCCAGCATTTCCAAATATCCGCGAATAACAGTAAGGGGTGTTCGCAGCTCGTGGCTGGCATCACCAAGGAAGCGCTGCATCGCAACCTCGTTCGCCTGCAGCTGCTGAACCATGCTTTCAAGGGCGCGCCCAAGCTCACTAACCTCGGTCACGCCCGAGCCCACGGCGAACTCATCGCGCCCACCAGCCGCCAAGCGCCGAGCCGTTCTGATCATCCCGCGCAGGCCTCGAAGGTCGCGTCTAATTAAAAGACCCACAACCAACACCGCGACGAGGTCCGCAATGGCCGTGTAAAGAATTAGGGAACGCAAGCCGCTAGTCAGTCGCCGTTGAGCATCACCCATCGACTGCTGCAGCACGATCCATTCGTTGTTGGCCAACTTCACCGATTGCAGCAGGTAGGGCACGCCATCCTTGCTTTGACGCGATACCGGTACATCGCTGGCTCGGTCCAAAACCGTCTGGCTTGGCTTGCTAGTCAGCGATACCTCGCCATCGCGCACCACCGTCAGTGCACCACTGCCGTCAACCAAGCCCACAGTTAGTTTCTGCTGGTAGGTGAGCATCAATGCGGTGCTCAGCTCTTGGCCCGTGGCGTGCGAAATCTGGGCACGCTCGGTTTGCAGGGCTGCACGCGCAACGTCGAACTCATGCTGGTATGCGCCGATAGTGGCCGCACCGCCCACGGTGAGCGAGACCGCTGTAATCAGAGTTGCCGCGGTGAGGGTAAGTCGAGTTTGTAGTCGCATCAGTCTTGAATCATGAACCCGATGCCACGAATGGTTTTGATGCCCTGCCAGTCAGGGGTGTGCAGCTTCTTGCGCAGATAGCTGATGTAGGTATCCACCACGGTTGCGCCGGTGGAAAAACCGTAGCCCCAGATCGCATCCAACAGTACTTCCTTGCGGATCGCCTTATTGGCTTGGCCCATCAGGTGTCGCAACAGCTTGAACTCGGTAGGAGATAGGTCAACAACCGAGCCGTTCAGCAAAACTTGGTGGCTATCTTCATCCAGGGTGATTGGCCCCACACTCAAGTGGGTGGGTTCGCCATCGGAGAGTTTTCCAGCCCTTCGCAAAATGGCATTCACTCGAAGAATCAACTCTTCGAGACCAAAAGGCTTTGTCACGTAGTCGTCCGCGCCCAGCTTCAGGCCCCGTGTCACATCGCCGCGTTCCTGCCGGGCGGTAAGCATCAAAACCGGAGTGTCATTGCCCTGGCCGCGCAGCTTCTCAAGCATCTCGTAGCCGTCCATTTTGGGCATGTTTACATCGGCGACAATCAGGTCAACGGGCTCTTCGCGAAGCTTGCGCACAGCATCAAAACCATCGATGGCCAGGCTCACTTCAAACCCGGAAAGGCTCAGGGCGTCCGACAACATTTCGCGGATACCCGCTTCGTCATCAACCACCATGATCTTTGCCATGCCTATAGCCAACCAGACGGCTCCGACATTAACAAAAGGACGGCCCAAGTTTCACAAACTTCTCACAAAGAACCTTTGGCAAACTAGAGGCATGAAGATTCAAAAGTCGCTGGCCATCGTCGCCGGTGCATCCATTGTTTTGGCCCCAGTTGCATTCGATGCTTCGCAGGCGCTCGCCGCAAACCACGCTGTTTCGGGCAATCTGACTGTTGTAGCGTCCCCGAGCGCAAGCCCGGCCGCAATCGTTTCGCTGCCGGAGGCCATCGCTGCATACACTGCGGCTGCCGCCACCCTGGCGACTGTTTCCGCCGATGCTACCGCCACTAACCAGGCAAAGCAGCAGGCTTTCCAGAACGCCAAGCAGGCATACATGCAGGTAGTTCGCTCGGCTGCTATTGCGCGAATGGGCATCGACAAGACTTTTAGGGACGCTGTCTCGGCAGCCAAGCAGGCATACCGCCTCGCAGTTTCGATCCCGGGCATCAACGCTGATCAGAAACTGGCAGCCAAGAACGCCGCCGATGCTGCAGTCGCAGCCGCAGCCACTGCGCACGATGCCGCCTACCGAGCAATCGTGATTCCGGCACCTCCAGTTGCGCCAGCCCTGACGCCTAAGGCTCCTAAGGGACCAAACCCAGTGAAGACGCCTAAAAACTAAAGCTTCCTTTCCGCAGAGAAAAAACAAACCCAAACCACAACTAAAAACTCAACAAAACAGAGACAAGCGAAACCAAGCCGCGAGTCTCTTTTTTGTTACCCGCGGCACTCCCCGCAAACGAAAAGCGGCCGACCCCAACCGGAGCCGACCGCCTTTCGCTAAAGCGTTACTTCACAATCTCCAGGTAGCTAACGCACATTCCCGCACCCGCCTGGCGCGGCACGGCGAAGGTGATCGTGTCGGTCGGACCGGTGTTGCTGCTGGTCATCACTAGGTCCAGCGGGTTGTTCGGGTTGTTCAAAGTGATGGTGCCGGTCTGTGCACCAAAACCAACGGTCACCTGTTCATTCGGCAGCGATGGCGACCCCGAGATACCAATAGCCAACTTGGTGTTCGGCTGAATCGGCGATGCTAGGCGAATGGTCGCAGGAGTTGCGGTGGCGCACATTCCCAGAGCCGACTTGTTGTCGAATCCGGTGGTGCCGGCAACGAACGGCGAGGTATAGCTGGCGTTATTGAAAATCGCAACGTCGCCAGTGTCAATTCGCAACAGTTCGAGTCCCTTCGACTGCGCAATCACAAAACCTTTGTCGGCCAAAGTGATGCGGCCCACCGCAAGCACCCACTTGATGCCCGCGCCAGCCGGCGCCGAGTAAGCAGTGCCATCGGCAACGGTCGCCTCCTGAGGCAGCGCGCTATTGATGTGGAACTTCACCAGGTCGCTGGTCTTGCCCTCGCTAGTGGTGGTCACGATCATCAAGTTGCCGTAATCGCGCGCAGGAACCATGTCGCGTACAAACTCACCCGCGGTGTCCGCCGGCAGGGTGGTGTTGGAGCGCCAAACCGGGTTTGCAACCAGCACATTCGATGAAACAATCAGCAGAACCGGCAGTACCAAACCAATCCAAAGCTTCGCACCCAGCGATGGACGAACCGCCCACAGTAGAGCGCCACAGATGCTCAGGATCAGCACAAGCACGCCCACCCAGTGCACGGCAGCGCCGGCGGAGTCAGTCGTGCTGGTTCCCGCCCACAGCTTTAGGAACGCGCTGTCGGCAAACATCAGGTTGAAAGTCGGTGCTCCGGTGGCGGAGTCGGTGGAGGTCAGCTGACTGAAACCGATGATCGCCAGGATGGTGGACACAGCCACAGCCGCCCAGCGCACCAGTGGCTTTGCCGCTGCATCCTTGCTGTATGCGGCCAGCGGAATGAGGAACATTGGAACCAGGAATTCGAAGTAGCGCAGCAGTACGCGCCCAACGGTGTCATCACCGCCATTGTTGGCGATGTTGCTGAACACACCGATCAGCGGCGCCATCCAAACCAGGATGCTGAGTGCCAGCACCGAAAGCTTCCAGACACCGTTCGCAGACGATGCCAGACCGCCATCCTTCGCCTCGGAAACCACTGCAGGTTTCTTGAAAGCCGCACTTATTGTTGCGGCCAGTGGAAGCAAGGAAATGAAGGCAATCGAAACTATCTCCATCCAGGTGGCGCCCATGATGAAGCCGAAGCCGCCACCACTGGAGGTCAGCTGTCCCGCGGCCATCGGTGCGAATGCGAAGTGGTTGGCGGCACCGGTTGAAACCGCAGGGGCCACAGTGGCTGCCGCAGAACCGCCAAACTTCAGTGCGTTTGGAGTCGCCTGGCCGGTGTATGCGTTGCCGAATAGCACCAGACCGGCACTACCAGCAAACGCGAATCCGAGCGCGAACTTCACTGCCAGCGCCACAACTCCGAAGGCGGCGGAGTCGCGAATCCAGCGAACGATCCAGCCCTTTCCGGCAACCAGTTGAACCACCAAAATGTAGGTGACGATGGCCGGAGCCAGCAGCAGTCCGTGCGGCTTCACCAGGCTGAGCAGACCCAGCAGGGCACCATTGATGCTCCAGAAAACAATCGGGCTTTGCGAGGTTGGACGGGTCACGTTCCAAATCACCAGCGCAAAGAAGAAGAAGTACATTGCCTCAGGCATGAAGTAGCTGTTGTAAGCGCTCAGTGGGCCAAGAACAAAGAAGATGGCCACAAACGCCGATGCCCAGGCTGGCGCGAAACGGCTGCCGATGGAGAACACCAAAAGGCCGGCGGCCATGCTGAAGACAACGTTCAATACCTGAGAGCAGCCATAGAAACCGATGCCACAAGCGCCGACCCCGCCGTAAACCCAGTAGTAGAGGTAGTCGGGGATTCCAGCGGCTGAAAGTGGCTGGTGCAGGGTGGCGGTTTGGTAAATCAGCTCATCGCCCATGATGTTTGGCAGGTTGCCGGTTACGCGCTGCAGCGCCAGAAGCGCAACCCCCAGAACCAACGCAACGACCCAAAAAGTCTTCAGTCTGCCGTCTTCGATGAACCAGTCTTTGGCTCGTCCCAAAATTCCCGACACGTTATTGCCTTTCTTTGCACTTATGACGTGCAAACCCCAAAACACAGGCTATCTGACAAAATTGGACATGTGGATAAAGTCATCACCCTGACAGGTGCATTTAAGAACGCCGGCGACTACCTGATTGGTCACCGTGCCCGCGCCCTGTTGGCGGCACACGTTGATGCCGAAGTGATCGATGTAAACCGAAAGACTCTCACGGACAGCCACTATGAGCTGTTCAACAGCGCCCGTGCGGTTCTGCTCACCGGTGGCCCTGCCTACCAGGACAATATCTACCCGAGCGTGTACGACCTTGACCTGTCGCGCATCCAGGTGCCGGTGCTGGCTTACGGCCTCGGCTGGAAGGGCAAGTTGGGTCAGGAACCTGAAGATTTCCGCTTCACACCGGAGGCCACCGAGTTCGTATCCGGAATCCACGCCGACAAAACCCGGTTCAGTAGCGCCCGCGACCACCTGACAGTCCGAATGCTGGCCGCCAACGGTGTTGAGAACGTTGCCATGACCGGCTGCCCGGCCTGGTACGACGAATCCAAGATTGCCCAAGACTTCCACTTCGACGCCAACCCAAAGCGCATCGTCCTCAGCATGCCGGCAGTGCCTCAAAGCCAGATCCCGCACATCATGGCCAAGCTCGCAAAGGAATTCCCGAAAGCCCAGCGATTCCTCAGCTTCCAGGCCGGTTACCGCAGCACCCACAGTAAGAAGAGCGCCGAGTACACCCGCTGGAATCGCCAAATGGCACTGCGCGGCCTGCTCCACGGCTTCAAGCCAATCGAGTTCGCGGGCAACTTCCCTAAGTTCGAATCCTTCATGAGCACCATCGATTTCCACATCGGCTATCGCGTTCACAGCCACATCTTCAGCATCAGCCAGCGCAAAGCCAGCATTTTGATTGCCGAGGACAGCCGCGGAGTTGGTCAGGTTGCCGCCATGGGTGGAACCGCCCTCAGTGCCCACGATGAACCAGCCGCCGTCAACGCAGCTATCGACCAGCTATTTGCCAACGAGGGTGCCGCGATCCAGGCCGCCGTCGAAACCATGCGCCAGACCCACGGCCAGATGGTGCGCTTCTTGTCTCAGATCTAGCTGCAGCCAGCTTCTGGATAATCACTTCACTTTTTTGCTGTTTTCGCCTATCCTCGGGTAAGAATCACTCTTATTTCAGAATTCGCATCATATTGAAATAAGGGAAGAACTTATTTCAGTGAGCGATGATGACAAACAACTGGCCAAGCGTAGCCTTCGAAGAAATCCCATGGGATTCACAGGGCAACTTCGGCCTGTCTCGAACCCAGGCTTCCAAGGCTCGCGGCCCTTACCTAGCGGCAATGCCACCATTTATCGCTGACCTGGAGCCAAGGCTAAGCCCGAACCTGATTGCCGCCTGCGAGGATGCCGCCACTCAGCTTGTTCGTTTTGACGCCACTTCGGGCAACTCCTCGATCCCTCTGTCGTCGGTTTTATTGCGAACTGAAAGCGCTTCAAGTTCTGAGATAGAGCAACTCACGGCGAGTGCAAAACAAATCGCCTTGGCCGGCCTGGGCTCTGCAAGCTCGAGCAACGCAAAGTTGATCCATGCAAACGTGAAGTCTATGGAAGCAGCCATCAGGCTTGCTGACAGGCTAGAGCCCGAATCGATTATCGAAATGCAACGGGCCCTACTCGCGGAATCTGCCCCAGCTATCATGGGCCGGTGGCGAACCGAACAGGTTTGGATTGGGAACGTTTCACCCACCCCGCACACGGCGGCGTACGTGCCACCACATCACGCACGTGTGCCAGATCTGATGGCAGATGTTATGAAGTTCGCCAAGCGCGAGGATGTAAGCATCCTGGCTCTCGTGGCACTAACTCACGCCCAGTTTGAGACCATTCACCCTTTCGAGGACGGAAATGGTCGAACCGGTAGGGCTTTGGTTCAGTCCATGCTCAGGGCAACCGGAATCACTACTGAGGTAACCGTTCCTGTCTCTGCGGGACTCCTGATGGATACGCGTAAATACATCTCGGCACTGAATGAGTACCGTATTGGCAACATCGAGCCGATTATTTGGTGTTTCGTGGATGCCACGTTCGCGGCGCTTTACAGCGGCGCGCGTCTTAGAAGCCAGATTCAGGCGTTGCAAGAAGGCTGGATTCAGAAACTCGAAGGCCTAGGCCCAGCTCATTCGGCGGCAAATCAAGCCTTAGTGCATTTGCCGGCGCTGCCGGTTATCTCGGTTCAGGCACTTGCCCATCGCCTAGGGGTTACATTCAACACCGCGGCTTTGGCAATAGACACCCTTGCAACTGCCGGCATACTGACGCAGTCAAGTAATAGTCGCCGTAACCGCACCTGGCAGGCAGACGAGATGTTGAAAGTTCTGGATGACTTTGCTTCGCGAGCCAGAAGGGGCCGGGCCTAGCCTCTACCGCAGGGTCAGGGTTCATTCGCGGACCAATATTCCGCCGCACCGTAACAAACCTCAGGGCTATCCGTATATACAGTTGTCTGGCAAACTTGGATTCATGGGGAAAACCAAGCTCCCCAAAGGCCTCGGCCGCCAGATTTTGCAAGTACGTCCACTATGGAATAGGTAACGATGGCCAAGAACGAGCCAGAGAAGAAGCGCCGCCTGCGCTCGGTTGGGGCTAACGAGCCCGTCAACCTGAGCGATGTCGTGCACCCTTCGCAGCTCGACTTCGAGGACGAGTTCGAAGCACTCCTGGACGAGCAAGGCGATGCCGAGTTCGGCGAGATCGTCCTGAAGGACGAAGCCGCCCAAGACCGCGCCACCCTCAAGACCTGGACTAGCCAGGACTTCAGCAACATCTATATGCGTTTCCGTCCGCACCTGGAGCGTTACTCCAAGCGCTGGCTAAACAACCAGAGTCAGATTGACGAGGTTGTTCAGGACGCATTCCTATATCTAATGGTTACCCTGCCGGAGCTCGACAGCGAGATCGGCGTGCTGCGCTTCCTCAAATGGAAGACCCGCCTGCTCTGCCTGGACGTAATCCGTGCCAGCGGCCGTGCAGTCATCAACAACGTCGATGACTATGAACTTGCCGCCGATGTACCTGAATCTTCCGCAGCCTTGGAAGCCGCCGATGACGCCGCAGTTGTGCGCCTGGCGCTATCCAAGCTGACCCCTCGCCACCGCGAGGTCCTGATTGCAACCATGTATGAGGAGAAATCCATCGCAGAGGTTGCTGCTCAGGTTGAACTTTCCGAGAACGCAACACGCCAGCTGATGTTCCGCGCCCGCGCCGCATTCAAGCAGGCTCTGGTTGGTGAAGTAGACACCGCAGGCATGAGCATGGGTGCAATCCTCTCGGTTGCAGCCCGCAAGGCAGCCACCGATGTCCGCGCCCAGGGCGCCAAGGCTCTCGTTTCGCTCTTCGTTCTGGTTTTGGCTCTGGGATCCTGGTTCACGCTGAGTGGCCGTAACCAGAACACCCAGACCCCTCTGGCTGACGCACCTATTACTACTGGCGGCAATAGCGGCTCCAATGCCAACTCCGGTGGCAACTCTGCCAGTGGCGCTTCTGCTGCAGCCGGCACCACCGCCGAAACCACTCCAACCTCAACCCACACTCTCGTGGCAAACACTGTGGTGGATGTAATCAGTGGCCCTAAGCACGCAGCCACCGTTGACCCGAGCATCGCCATCAGTGGCGAGAAGCGCGGCTATGTAAACGAAGGCGCACTGCTAGCTGCTGCCAACCTGGGCCAGCCACAGGATGTAGCTGTCTACCCAGCCGGCTT
>JBDLQA010000079.1:0-20465 GCA_039800845.1 Actinomycetota bacterium | reverse complement strand
TGACTGCGTCCACAATGCCGGCGGCGTCTAGGCCGGATACATCGGGACCCGCACTCTCACGGGAGGCGAATAGAGGGTGGATGTGGCCGTCGCGGAACCCCGTGAAGCTAAACACCGGAGTTGTCTCGCTCGCGCAGATAGCACGCCGCACAAAGAGCCTCATACGTAGTGTCAACGCCATCGATGGCCACCTGGACCCCGGTGAAGGTAAAGCTGCCGTTGTCGATTCGGGTATTGAAAATCGCCTTTCGACCGCAGCGACAAACGGTTTTCAACTCTTCGATCGAATGCGCAAGTTCAAACAGGCGACGGGATCCGGTGAAAGAGTTGGTCTGGAAATCTGTGCGGATGCCGTATGCCAGGACTGGAATTCCGTCACGTACAGCCACATCCAAGGCTTGGTCCACCTGAATGGAGGTTAGGAACTGTGCCTCATCGATCAGAAGGCATGCAACTTCAGAACCTGTCTTCTCCTTTACGCTTTCCACATGGGCCGTAAATAACTCGCGTAGGTCATCGGTGGGTCGAATGAGGAAGTCAACCTTTCGGCTCATTCCCAGGCGACTAACGACGGTGTCATCGCCCTTGAGGTCGATTGCCGGCTTGGCCACTAGAACCAGCTGAGAGCGTTCCTCGTAGTTGTGAGCCACCTGCAGCAGAGCGGTGCTCTTGCCCGAATTCATGGCGCCGTAGCGGAAGTAAAGTTTGCTCATTTCCATAAAGATTATCGCGTGCAGAGTGCGCGTTATAGCTTGCGGCGGCAGCATTATGGCCTCCGACGGCCTTCTAACATCCCAGGCAAGACGTGCGTCGCTTGACATCGAGACGGACTCAACCCTAACCTTTATGCCTAACTGCTGTTTCAGGTCGTAGGGGAAGACGTACCTAAAACAAGGAGTTCGAATGTCCACGCGCTCACACGGACGCATAATCATTCACGCCGCTCCCACTTATCTGCTCCGACAGATTGCGTGGTCTATTTCGCGTACCCTGCGTTACGAAGTCATGCCGGTCTGGACCAGACAACCCCTCGTGGCTGCAAGTGCATCTGCTGAGATTCAATGGCTCGGTGAATCCGGCCTGGGCGCCACCCTGGCTACTCTTTTGGCGGGCTGGAGACAGCTGTATTTTGAGGTGACAGAGGCTGCAGCAATCACAAACGATGAAACAGCCTACGCAGACAATGACCAGTTCAATTCCGCGAGTGATGCGGTAAGTGACACCTGGCTCTACGCACCGAGCCTGGGAATCAAGCATCTTCAGGTTGATGGCTTTGGCAACTTCATGATTTCAGAACACCAGTTGCGCGCTGCCGCCTCGCGTTATAGCGCTGACCTGATTGGCCTAAACCGGGAATTGCAAAACCTGCTGGCCGCACCTTGGGAGGAAGCTCTAGAGCCTCTCCGTGCCGCGAGGTTTGAGATTATCCCTAAGGAAATCGACCGCGCAGGCTAGGTGAGCCAGCAGGTTTAGTTGCTAGTTTCCGTAAGAACGGAAGATTACTACTGCGTTGTGACCGCCGAAACCGAAGGAGTTGCTGATTGCAACTAGGTCTCCGGAGCCGAGGTCGCGTGGCGAGGTAACGACGTCAACCGGAATCTCAGGATCCTGGTTGTCAACGTTGATGGTTGGAGGGGCAACGCGGTTCTTCAGAGCCAAAACGGTGAAGATTGCCTCAACTGCGCCAGCGCCACCAAGAAGGTGGCCAGTGGACGACTTAGTAGCCGAGATTGCGATGTTACCCAGATGGTCGCCGAAGACGCGCTTTAGGGCAACGTATTCCGCGATGTCACCAACCGGAGTGCTGGTTGCGTGAGCGTTGATGTGGTTGACATCCGTTGGCTTCACGTTTCCGCGCTCCATGGCACGAACCAGAGCACGTGCCGCTCCAGCACCCTCAGGGTCTGGTGCAGTGATGTGGTGCGCATCGCTGGTGACGTCTCCGCTTACCAACTCCGCATAGATCTTGGCACCGCGTGCAAGAGCGTGTTCTTCAGTCTCCAACACCAGTGCGCCAGCGCCTTCACCCATGACAAAGCCATCACGGTCGGTGTCGTATGGGCGGCTGGCTGCCTTAGGGTCGTCGTTTCGACGCGAAAGCGCGTGCATAGCCGCAAATGCAGCCAATGGCATCGGGTGGATGGCAGCTTCACAGCCACCTGCAACCACTACATCGATGTCGCCGGTGCGAAGACGGTCAATTGCGTTTGCGATTGCCTCGGTGCTGGAAGCACAAGCCGATACAGCGGTACGAACGCCACCGCGTGCAGCGATGTCCATACCGATTGCCGCTGCTGGGCCATTTGGCATCAGCATTGGAACGGTCATTGGCATTACGCGGCGAGGACCCTTTTCCTTTAGCGTGTCAAACGCGTCGAGAAGAGTCCAAACTCCACCGATGCCGGTGGCGTACTCCACTGCTAGGCGCTCAGGAACGACATCAGGCGCACCTGCATCCTGCCACGCCTGACGCGCAGCAATCAGCGCAAACTGACTCGAAGGGTCAAGGCGCTTGGCCTCCTGAGGGGTTAGAACCTCGGATGCCTTAACTTTCGCCTGTCCCGCGAAGGTAACAGGAAGCTCATACTTGGCCACCCACTCCTGCTCGAGAGTAGAAATGCCGGACTCGCCGGCTAGCAGGGCACTCCAGGTGGACTCGACATCGCCACCGAGGGGAGTGGTTGCTCCCAGCCCGGTAACGACAATCTTGCCAGCCAAGGTGGATTAGCCCTGTGCCGAGACGATGAAGTTGACTGCGTCACCAACGGTGATCAGGTTCTTTACTTCCTCGTCAGGAATCTTTACGCCGAACTTGTCTTCAGCGTTTACAACGATGGTCATCATCGAGATCGAGTCGATGTCGAGGTCGTCAGTGAAGGACTTCTCCAGCTGGACCGACTCGGTTGCAATACCGGTCTCTTCGTTTACGATCTCGGCGAGACCTGCAAGAACTTCAGCCTGCGAAAATGCCATTTGTTTCTCCTTATTAGTGGTTGAGGAACTAGTTAAAAAGTTTAGGGGAGGACTACTACTTGAGCGCCGAAGGCAAGGCCCGCGCCGAAACCAATTTCTAGCGCAAGACCGCCGCTCTTAACCGCGCCAGACTCCAACAGCGAGTGCATTGCCAGCGGGATGGAAGCGGCGGAGGTGTTGCCGGTTTCGACGATGTCGCGTGCGATCACAACAGACTCAGGCAGCTTCAGCTGCTTTGCCAGTTCATCGATGATGCGGATATTGGCCTGGTGGGTCACCAGTGCGGTGAGGTCTTCCGGCTGAACACCCGCAACTTCAAGCGCCTTACGAGCGGTTTTAGCCATCTCCCAGACAGCCCAGCGGAATACGGTCTGACCCTCCTGCTGAAGGGTGGGCCAAGCGGCGTTGCCATCGCGGAAATCAATGAGCGAGCCGGTCATGCTCACTGCTTCCCAGTGCGAACCGTCCGAACCCCAAACGGTAGGGGAGATTCCAGGGAAATCGCTAGGACCAACGATGGCCGCGCCAGCGCCGTCACCCAATAGGAACGAGATGCTGCGGTCGGTTGGATCAATGAAGTCGGAAAGCTTCTCTCCACCCACAACCAGAACGTACTTGGCCATGCCGGAGCGAACCAGTGCGTCCGCCTGCGCAATGCCGTAGCAGTAACCCGCGCAGGCAGCTGAAACATCGTATGCAGGCGCTGGGTTTGCGCCAATCTTCTCTGCAAGCAGAGTCGCGGCCGATGGAGTCTGGAATGGGTGAGTGATGGTGCTGAAAATTACTGCACCGATTTCCTGAGGGTCGATACCGGCCTTCTGGATGGCCTCGTTCGATGCCTCAACGGCCATGTCCATCAGCGAACGGTCTCGCGATGCGCGGCGTCGGGTCACGATGCCGGTGCGCTGGCGAATCCACTCATCGGAGGAATCAATCGGACCGGCGATGTCATCGTTAGTCACGGTTAGGTCGCCTCGCGCAGCACCTAGCGAGTAGATGCGCGAGTACTTGACTACGTCGTACTGGTTGAGAACAGGCTGAGCCATCTTCGTTCCTAGCTGTGGTTAGCGATGAGGGTGCGAGCAGCCTCTAGATTTTCCGGTGTCTTAATAGCCAAGGTTTCGATTCCCGGCATGCTGCGCTTTGCCAGGCCCACAAGGGTGCCGGCAGGGGCAACCTCGATGACCGCAGTTACGCCGGCCTCAACCAGCGACGCCATGCAAAGATCCCAGCGAACCGGGGACTTAACCTGCGAAACCAAAAGCGAAACAAACTCGGAGCCCGATGCAACCAAACGACCACCGTTATTGCTCCAAAGCTTTACGCTCGGGTCGGAAATGGAAATGGTCTTCGAGTATTCATCCAGAACGCCAACGGCCGGTGCCATATAACGAGTGTGGAATGCACCTGCAACCTGCAGCGGAATAACGCGGGTTCCCGCAACTGGCGCGGCCTGCAGAGCGGAAATGCCCTCTGCACTGCCCGCGGCAACAATCTGTCCGCCGCCGTTGTAGTTTGCAGGCTCCAAACCTAGTTCGGCAAGCTTCTGCTCTACCTCGGTTTGGTCTCCGCCAAGGATTGCGGCCATCGATGTGCTTTCCAAGGCCGCAGCCTTAGCCATCGCGTTTCCGCGCTCACGAACGAAGTTGATTCCAACCTCAGGGGTGAAAACACCGGCTGCAACCGCGGCAGTGATTTCTCCTACGGAATGTCCAGCAACGCCAGCGATACCCGACTCGGCAAGGCTCTTGCCTCCCAGAAGTTCCGCAAGGGTTGCAACGCCAGCCGCAACGATCAGTGGCTGCGCAACCGCAGTGTCACGAATGGTGTCGGCGTCGCTAACAGTGCCAAAGGCGGTCAGATCGATGCCGCTTGCTGCCTGTTGGGCTTCAATCGATGCCTTGAAGGACTCCAACTCCAACCAAGGGCTGAGGAAGCCTGGGGTTTGTGAACCCTGGCCAGGGCAAACGACAACGATCATGGTGCGACCTTTCTAGGCTTCGCCACCGGCATTGCCGCTGGTACCAGCGTTTACATCGTGCAGGCGGTATTTTTCGATTGCCTGACGAGGGACGCTCGGGTCCATCTTGCCCTGTGCAACTAGCTGTTCCAGAACACGGACAGCAACAGATGGGCCGTCAATCTTGAAGAAACGACGAGCTGCAGCACGGGTGTCGCTGAAGCCGAAGCCATCTGCACCGAGTGTGGCGTAGTCGCCTGGCACCCAGTTGCGGATCTGGTCAGGCACAGCGTGCATGTAGTCCGAAACAGCGACGAACGGACCTTCAGCGTGCTGCAACTTGGAAGTTACGTAAGCTGGCGCCACCTGCTGGTCTGGGTTCAGGAACTGCTCCTGGTCGCGTCGAAGACCGTCACGACGCAGCTCGCTCCAAGAAGTAACCGACCAAATGTCGGCCGATACACCCCAGTCGTTCTGCAGAAGCTGCTGAGCTTCCTTTGCCCATGGAACAGCAACACCGGAGGCCAAGATCTGAGCCTTGGTTCCGTGGTGCTCGTTCTTGCTGAGCTGGTAAATACCGCGGACAATGCCCTCGGCATCAACATTCTCAGGCTCCGCTGGCTGCTGGTAAGGCTCGTTGTAAACGGTCAGGTAGTAGATCACGTTTGGATCCTGGTGCTGACCACCGTACATGCGCTCGATACCGTCGCGCACGATGTGAGCGATTTCGTAGCCATAGGCAGGGTCGTAGCTGATGACACCGGTGTTGGTAGCAGCCAGCAACGGACTGTGGCCGTCAGCGTGCTGCAGACCTTCACCAGTCAGAGTGGTTCGACCAGCGGTTGCACCGATCATGAAACCACGCGAAAGTTGGTCAGTTGCTGCCCAAATCGCGTCGGCGGTGCGCTGGAATCCGAACATCGAGTAGAAGACGTAGAACGGGATCAGTGGCTGGCCGTGAGTTGCGTAAGCAGTTGCGGTCGCGGTGAAGCCGGCTAGCGAACCAGCTTCGTTGATTCCGGTGTGCAGAATCTGACCTGCTGACGACTCCTTGTATGCAAGTAGTAGCTCACGGTCTACCGATAGGTAGTGCTGACCGCTCGGGTTGTAAATCTTGGCGGTAGGGAACAGGCTGTCCATACCGAAGGTACGTGCCTCATCGGGGATGATCGGAACAATGCGCTCACCGATTCCCGGAGCGCGCAGGAGGTCCTTGAACAGGCGGACGAAGGCCATCGTAGTGGCCACTTCCTGGTTACCCGAACCGCCCTTGACCGAGTCGTAAACCTTGCCCTCTGGCAGCGCGAACGAAACGTGGTTGGTTCGGCGCTCTGGAAGGAAGCCGCCGAGCTGGCGACGACGCTCCAACATGTACTGGATCTCTGGAGACTCGAATCCAGGGTTGTAGTAAGGAGGCTGGTAAGGGTTTGCCTCGAGCTCTGCATCCGAGATAGGGATGTGCAGTTCGTCACGGAAGGCCTTGAGGTTATCCAGGGTGAGCTTCTTCATCTGGTGGGTTGCGTTACGACCCTCGAAGCTCTTGCCCAGGGTGAATCCCTTGATGGTCTTAACCAGAATTACGGTTGGCTGACCCTTGTGCTCCATCGCCGCCTTGTATGCAGCGTAGATCTTGCGGTAGTCGTGACCACCGCGGCGAAGACCCCAGATCTCGTCGTCGGTCATGTGCTCGACCATCTTGGCGGTACGTGGGTCGCGACCGAAGAAGTGCTCGCGCACGAATGCGCCGCTCTCGGTCTTGTAGGTCTGGAAGTCACCGTCTGGGGTGCTGTTCATCAGGTCTACAAGAGCGCCCTCGGTGTCATTTGCCAGCAGGGTGTCCCATTCGCGTCCCCAAATGACCTTGATGACGTTCCAGCCGGCACCGCGGAAGAAGCTCTCGAGCTCCTGGATGATCTTGCCGTTACCGCGAACTGGACCGTCAAGACGCTGCAGGTTACAGTTGACAACGAAAGTAAGGTTGTCCAGCTTGTCGTTGGCAGCAAGCTGCAGAGCGCCGCGACTCTCGACCTCATCCATCTCGCCGTCGCCAAGGAAGGCCCAGACGTGCTGGTCGGTGACTGGCTTCAAGCCGCGACCCTCTAGGTAGCGGTTTGCCTGCGCCTGGTAAATGGCGTTGATTGGGCCGATACCCATGGAAACGGTCGGGAACTGCCAGAACTCTGGCATCAGACGTGGGTGCGGGTACGACGACAGGCCGCCACCAGCGTGCGACTTCTCCTGGCGGAAACCGTCCAGCTGTTCAGCAGAAAGACGGCCCTCAAGGAAGGCACGTGCGTATGGTCCAGGGGAGGTGTGACCCTGGATGAAGATCTGGTCGCCACCGCATGGGTGGTCCTGACCGCGGAAGAAGTGGTTGAAACCAACTTCATAAAGCGATGCCGATGAAGCGAAACTAGAGATGTGGCCGCCGACACCCACGCCTGGACGCTGTGCGCGGTGCACCAGCATCGCAGCGTTCCAACGCATCCATGCACGGTACTTACGCTCCATAACTTCGTCGCCAGGGAACTCAGGTTCGTTTTCCACCGCGATGGTGTTGATGTAGTCGGTTGTAGGAACGATTGGAACATTCAGCTGCAGCTCACTTGAGCGACGAAGCAGGTTCTGCATGATCTCGCGGGCACGACCACGGCCGTGCACACGCGCGACGGCGTCGAGGGATTCAAGCCACTCTGCGGTCTCCTGTGGGTCAATGTCCGGAGCGTTTACCGCAAAGGCGTCATTGTTGTTAATCGACACCGAGTCCTCAATTCATGTAAGAAATCGCTATTTTGAGCGACAGACTAGTTCTATGGGCTTGGGTGAAAGCCACCTATAGAGTTTATTCGCTTGACTTGAAAGAATTAGCGACATTTGGCTGTTTGAGCCTATGGATATCGCCACAATCAGATTCATCACGAAAGGATGACCAATGACCGTTCTAATCGGAGACACCGCACCAGACTTCAGCCTCACCAACCAGCATGGTGAAACCGTTAGCCTCAGCGACTACCGAGGTAAGAAGGCAGTCGTCCTTGTTTTCTACCCATTCTCTTTCACCGGCATCTGCACCGGAGAGCTTTGCGAGCTGCGTGACAACATCGCAATCTTCCAGGATGACAACGTTGAGTTGCTGGCGATCAGCTGCGACTCCAAGTTCACCCAGAAGGTATTCGCCGAGCAGGAAGGCTACACCTTCAACGTTTTGAGCGACTTCTGGCCACACGGAGCCACTGCAAAGGCATACGGGGTCTTCTTGGAGGAGCCAGGTATGGCAACTCGTGCAACTTTCGTAATCAACAAGGACGGTCAGATCACCGCCAAGTTCGTTACCGCTCCTGGTCAGGCACGTAATTTCGCCGACTACAAGACTGCAATCGCTGCACTGTAACAACACGCGCTCCAAAAATGCGCTATAGTCTTTTGAGTTGTTGCAAAACAGCAAGGGCCTTTAGCTCAGTTGGTAGAGCGCCACGCTTACACCGTGGATGTCATCGGTTCGAGCCCGGTAGGGCCCACAAAAGGAACGGCATCTCCCTAAGGGGAGGTGCCGTTTCGTCGTTCTCCGCTAGCATTTCGTTATGACCAACAACGATTGGCAGGAGCGCGTCCTGCCCGACGACGAGCTTCAGCGTCTTCTGGCAAACACAGGAGCCCTCGAGGGCATGCAAATCCTGCAGCGCCAGTTGGAACTGCGTTCCGCCGATCACGCACAGTCTTCATCGTTGCGCACCGAGGTTCCAAACCACCTAGAACTTGGCATGACCGATTTTGTGCCGGTTATCACTTCCGCTGAAGAGAGCGCATCAGAGATCGTTGCCGATGCCACCCCCGAAGTCATTGTCGAACCCACAGCGCTGCAGCCAGAGGTTGTTGAGATTCCTGCAAACGCGCCTGCCACTCCGGCAACAGACATCGCCGCAAATCTGAACGCGCTATTCGCGAATCGTCAGAAGGTTGAGATTACAGCTCCTCCAGCAATTGCAGTAACGCCCGTGGAGCACGTCCTGCCGACCATCCAGAGCGCACCAAGTGATTACCAGCCAGTACCTCTGGAATCCGTAACCAAGAGCTTCTTCATCCCCACCTTTGCAAATCCTCTGCCTAATACGCAGAGCATTGAGGTAGTCACCCCGATGGTCACCCCTGAGGTAGCCGAAAGAGCCGTGGTTGCGGGTGCTGCTGTTGAGTCGGCACCTGTTGAACCAGATACCGCCGAACTTCCAGTGGTTGCGCCCGTTCCGGTTTACGAGGAACCACCGGTTGTGCGCCTTGTAAGTCCGGAGCTAGACATTCCATCGGCGGAAGAGGCCATTACTGCCTTTGAAGAAGCCGATACCACCAGCCAGCCGCAGCCAAACCTGGTTGACCAGGTGATTCTGGAAGCTGGTGGCATTGCAGACACTGGCTTTGTCCAGGTATTGCCTGAGCCGATTGAAGCGGCTGAAGAATCTTTCCCGCTGACTGAACCAGAAACAGCATTGCCAGCCGCTGCAGCACCAACCGCTGCAACTGCGGCAGAAACCAAGCCAAACAGCAGTGGCCATCTTCCAACCGGTCGTCGTGGCCTTCGTGCGCTTGTTGCTACTTGGAACGGCACCGGCAACCTCTTGTTCTTGATTGCGGCTGGATTCATCGCTGCGAGCCTGCACTTCAACCTGATCACGGTTCTGGCTGGCAGTTTTGGCGCTTTAGCAGCTGCTGGATTCGGCTTCGGTACTGCGGCGCTAGCGGCAAGAAGAGGCCGTCAGCCGCAGGCAACCATCTCGCGAGCAGCCTTTGGCGTGCGCGGAGCGGCTATTCCGCTCGTATTCGTGATTCTGGCCCGATACGCCGCATCGGCCGTGGCGCTCACCGGAGCGGTATTCGCCACCCTTTGGTTCTACCCAACCCTGCCAACCACCGTGAACATCGGCAGTTGGAACCTCCCAATCTTCTATTTGGTGATGCTTGGAATCGTCATGGTTGCAGCTGCAGTGACCATTCTGGGATCCGCGGCGCGCTTCGTCGTCACACTGGCAATGGCCGGTCTGACCGTCATTTGGGCGCTAATCACCGTACTCACCGCGGCCGTCTCTGCACCTGAAGCGTTCAATGCTGCGGGAAGCCTAAACGCTGGCAAGGCGCTTGCTTTGGCTTCTGCTCTGATCATCTTCATCAGCTTGGTTTGGGGAACCACCGCCGCCGATGAAACCCCTGACCTCCGCAGCGACATCGTTGCCCCGAAGCTTCTGGCTGCCGGCCTCGCGTCACACGCGGTCCTCGGAACCCTCGCAGTGCTCTCCGGTTTCGTATTCTTCGGTCTGAACATCGCGGTCTTCAAGAATGGAATCTTCGGATTCGCTTTTGCCATCGTCGCAATCCTTGCTTTGTCACACCAGATTCGCAGAACCTCTGATTCGTTCTCTGGTTTTGGCCTCTCTGGCACCCGTTGGTGGGTTGTTGTCCTCTCCACGCTTCTGGTAGTTGTTGGCGTAGTGTTTGGTCACGCTTTCGTCTCAGATGCCGAGATCAAATCGGGTGCACTCTCGCTGCTACCAGTGGCCGGCGTGCCAGTGGTAGCGGCTCTAGCCATTTTTGGTATCGACAGCGTCTTGCGTCGCGAGGATTACCACGAGGTCTCACTGCTTCGTGACTACGGCTTCTACGGCAAGTTCAACTGGGTAAACCTGGGCGGCTGGGCTCTGGCAGTGGTCGTCGGCCTAGGCTTCGTTGAATCGCCAGTGCCAGGCTTTACCTGGCTCGGTTACCTGTCCCACCCTCTTGGCTTCGCTGCCACTGGCGCAAGAGCTGCTGCAGGTGTGTGGATTGCATTCCTAGTAGGTCTGTTAACTCCGCTGCTAACAATCGCACGCATCCGAGACCAAGAAGCAGAAGGCATCGCACTTCAGGCCCGCCACAAAGAGCTCTTGAACGTACTGGGTGACCTCTAATGGTTCAGTTGCAATCGCTTGTAGAGCGCTTTGAACACCTTTGGCCTTTGTCTGGCGCCGAAGAATGGGACGCACCCGGTCTGGTGACCGGAAGTTTCCAGAGCGAAGTCCGAAAGGTCATGCTGACCTTGGACGTGACCTCCGAGGTAGTCGATTTCGCCGTCCAAGCCGGTGCTGACCTGCTACTAGCGCATCACCCCTACATCATGCGTGGCGTGAAAACCATCTCGGAACAGACCGCCAAAGGGAACGTTCTGGCCAAGGCAATCCGAGAAAATCTGGCAATCTATGCCGCCCACACCAACGCAGACATCGTCGAGGATGGCGTTTCCGACATCCTCGCCAATGCTCTTGGTCTGGTAAACGCGGTTCCGCTATCCGATCCTGCGGCATCCGTCGGACACGGGCGTATTGGATCGCTATCCGAGGCCATGTCACTGGGGGAGTTCGCCACCAGAGTTGCGCGCGTTCTACCGATGACAGCTACCGGTGTGCGGGTGGCAGGCGACTACAACCAGGTTATTGAACGAGTAGCCGTCTGTGGAGGCGCCGGAGATTCCTTCCTGCCTATCGCATCGGCCGCGGGAGCCGACGTCTACCTGACCGCCGACCTTCGCCACCACGTTGTGCAAGACGCGCGTGAGCAAGCACTTATTAGCGGAGGTCCCGCGGTCATCGATGTCAGCCACTGGGCCAGCGAGTTCCTCTGGGTGGAATCTGCGGCCGAACAACTGCGTAGAATTTACCCGGACCTAGTCTTCGAGGTTTGCGATTTGCGAACCGACCCGTGGGACTTCGTAGTAACACAATAAGCAACAAGCTAAAAACACATACAAACTCAAAAGGATCAATCGTGAAGGCAACTCAGAATCAGCTACAGGATCTGTTGGAATTGGCCGCGATTGATCATGCCATCAGCCGCAGCAAGCTCGAGATTGAGGCTCTCGGCAAAGATGCTCGCTATCAGGAGCTTCAGGTAAAGCTTCGCGGCACTTCGGCCGATTTCGTTGCCGCCAACAACCAGATTGACGCTCTCAAGCTTGAAATCAAGCGTATGCAGGCCGATGTAGAACTGGTTGAAAAGCGTGTGGCCAAGGACCAAGAAGCTCTCAAATCAACCAGCGTTGTCAAGAACGCACAGGGTTTGCAGCAGGAACTGAAGACCCTGGAGCGCCGCAAGCAGGAGCTGGAAGACCAGGAACTGGATCTTATGCAGGGCCTGGAGACCGCAGAGAAGACGCTGGCACAAGTCACCCAGCTGCGCACGGAAACCGAAGCGGAGCTGAAGGATGTCATTGCCCGCCTTGAAAAGGAGCGCGCCCGCCTAATCTCCGGAATCGAACTGTCCTTGGCTTCACGCAAGCAGCTAGCCGAGCGCCTTCCGGAAGAGCTCACCAACCTTTACGCAAATAAGAGCAAGCGTGGCGTGGCTGTTGGACGTTTGATTCACTCGGAGTGTGGCGCGTGCCACATGAACATCTCCGCCACCAACCTTGCGGATCTGCTCAAGGCCCCTGCGGACGAGCTGGTCTACTGCCCAGACTGCGCCGCAATCTTGGTGCGCTAATGTCCCTAAACCTGATTATTGAGGCCGATGGTGGGTCGCGAGGAAACCCTGGAATTTCGGGATCCGGAGCCGTCATCATCGATCGCCACACCGGCGAGATCCTGGTTGAGATCTCCGAATACATCGGTGAGGCCACAAATAACGTCGCCGAGTACCGTGCCCTGCTTGCGGGGGTTCGCGAGGCCTTGGCGCTCGACCCAACTTGCCACGTGGAAGTCCGAATGGACTCCAAGCTGGTAATTGAGCAAATGTCTGGAAAGTGGAAGATCAAACACCCGGACATGCAGTCTTTGGCAATCAAGGTCCACCAGCTTTTGAATGGGCATCCGGTCTCCTGGACCTGGATTCCGCGCGAGCTAAACTCACGTGCCGATGCGCTCGCAAACCGTGCGATGGATTCCAAGAGCAGCGAAATTCTGCATGCCGGCCCACGGGCCGAGGTTGAGCAGAAGCCGGTGGCCTCCGAGATTGAGTTCAACGCCGAACTGCCTAGCTCCGTGCGTGCACCGGGCGGCGTTACCAAGCCACTGACAACACTGGTTTTGGTACGCCACGGTAGAACTGCCCTCACCGAGTCCAAGCGCATCTCTGGTTCCGGGGGAGCAGACCCTGAATTGTCCGAGGCTGGACGCGGCGATGCAGCCGCAGTTGCGGCTGAACTTGCCAAGCTTGGCAACAGTGGAGTCTGGGGCCACCTCAAGCCTGTAACGGCCATCGTGACGTCGCCTATGGCTCGCACGCGTGGCACAGCCGCGCGCATCGGTGAGGAATTGGGCATCACGCCCTTGGTCCTAGATGGCCTCAAGGAGATCTCCTTCGGAGACTGGGACGGGCTAACCAACGATGAAGCCCGCGCCTTGGATCCGGAGCATTTCGAGGCCTGGCGCGGATCATGGGATGTGGCACCACCAGAAGGCGAAAATCTCCGCATTTTTGATGACCGAATTCGCGCTGCACGAAACGCCATTCTGGAACGCTTCCCAGGACAGACAGTTGTGGTTGTTGCACACGTCATGCCGATTCGCGGTCTTATTCGCGCCGCCTTCGACGCGGACATCGCAGGCTATTGGCGCCCTCAGATCTCACCGTGCTCCATCAGCATCATCCGTGCTTGGGGCGGGGAAGCGGCCGAAATCACCACCGTAAACGCCACACATCACTTGGCATAGTCGCCATCATTTGTGGCTGAGGGGACTGCCTGGGCTAGCCCTTATTACGGCTGTTGGCTAGGCTTATAAGCCTGGTTGGGTCGACTAGACGATCGCGGCGGCGCAAGCCGACGAGGAACGTCCGGGCTCCATATAGCGAAGCGGTGGGTAATACCCACTCGAGGAAACTCGCAAGATAGTGCAACAGAAAGCAGACCGCCGCCTTCGGGCGGTAAGGGTGAAACGGTGGTGTAAGAGACCACCAGCGATGCTGGCAACAGCATCGGCTATGTAAACCTCGCTTGGAGCAAGACCAGATAGAGAGCGTTGAGGCGGCTAGCTGAGCTCTCGGGTAGGTTGCTTGAGGCCGGTGGAGACACCGGTCCTAGATAGATGATCGTCCACGACAGAACCCGGCGTATCGGCCGACCCAACCAGACTTAATCCGATGAGCCTACTGGTCGTAGTGCTTGTCAGCGGCAATCCAAGCTGCGCCCAGGATTCCCGCGTTATTGCGCTTCTGAGCTGGAACGATCTCCGCGCGCAAATCCAACTTCGGCAGGAACTCGGCGTGGTTCTTGCTTACGCCGCCTCCCACAATGATCACGTCGGGGGAGAAGAGACGCTCTAGAGTGCCGTAATAAGTCTGCAGGCGCTGAGCCCAAGCGGTCCAGTCCAGATTCTCGCGTTCCTTGGCTGCGAAGCTCGCCTTGGTCTCGTAGTCGACACCATCGATTTCAAGGTGTCCAAGTTCCGCATTTGGCACGAGGCGACCATCCATGAAAATGGCGGTGCCAATACCTGTGCCAAGAGTTGTCATCATGACGAGGCCCTTGCGCTTACGACCCGCACCGAACTTAAGCTCTGCTACACCAGCAGCATCGGCATCGTTGAGAACGTGAACCTTGCGACCGAGCACGGTCTGGAAGTGCTCATCCGCGTCGAATCCGATCCATTCCTGGGAAACGTTGGCAGCGGACATGGTTCGGCCATGCTGAACCACGGCAGGGAAACAGATACCGACCGCTAGGTGACGCGAACCACCCAGCTCGCTAATGATTCGGGCAACAACATCGGCGATGTCCTTAGGGCTTCCTCCAGCTGGAGTTGCGTACTTGATGC
This sequence comes from Actinomycetota bacterium, assembly GCA_039800845.1. GTDB lineage: Bacteria > Actinomycetota > Actinomycetes > Actinomycetales > Microbacteriaceae > Rhodoluna. The sequence continues at coordinate 5,762 of JBDLQA010000079.1, read as the reverse complement.
GCTCAGAGACGAGCTCGCCCTTGCGGGTGTCAACTATCGCCCCCTTGATACCGGTACCACCGATGTCAATTCCGATTGCTTTACGCGCCAACTGTGTCTCCGATCCTAGGGAAGGGTCAAAATCTCTGCACCGGTTTCGGTGACAACTAGGGTGTGCTCAAACTGGGCGGTAATGCTCTTATCCGCTGTGGTCACGGTCCAACCGTCGTTCCACATTTCCCATTTGTGAGTGCCCAGCGTAAGCATCGGTTCAATGGTGAAGACCATGCCCACTTCCATGACATCCGAGTACATCGGTGCGGAGTCGTAGTGGGGAATGATCAGGCCCGAGTGGAATGCCTCACCGATACCGTGCCCGGTGAAGTCGCGAACCACTCCATAGCCGAATCGCTTTGCGTATGCCTCAATCGTGCGGCCGATGATGTTGACCTCGCGGCCTGGCGCAACGGCAGCAATACCGCGCTCCAAGGCGATGCGGGTGCGGTCAACTAAATCCGCCACTTCCTGCTTCACGTCGCCCACTAGGAAAGTGAAGTTGGAGTCGCCGTGGTAACCATCCTTGAACGCGGTTATGTCGATGTTGAGGATGTCTCCATCCTGCAAAACGGTGTCATCCGGAATTCCATGACAAATCACTTCGTTGAGCGATGAACAAAGCGATTTTGGGTAACCGCGGTAGCCGAGAGTGCTCGGGTATGCACCGTTTGCAACCAGAAACTCGTGGCCGATTCTGTCGAGTTCATCGGTGGTTATGCCAGGTTTTGCATGTGACCCAACGAGCTGAATAGCTTCAGCGGCAATCTTGCCGGCGGCACGGATTTTCTCGATAGCCTCGGGGCTTTGAACATAGCTGCCGGTGAACTTAGCCGGTGCTTTCTTGCCAACGTATTCCGGGCGCGGAATGTTTGATGGAACCTCACGCATCGCCGAAATTCGACCCGCATAAAGGTGACCGGTCGCGGCGTTTCTAGGCATGGGTCTAGTCTAAATCCTGTGAACGAAACAACTGGTCCGACACCTGAGGCAAATCCGGAAAATCAGGATTTGTTCTGGTGGTACAGCCTGGCTACCGGGGCTGTTGAATACGGCTTGAAGTCGCCGGCAAAAGATCGCATCGGTCCATTTGCTTCAGAAGCTGAAGCGAGTCAGGCGCTGGAAGTCGTTCGCGCAAGGGCCGAAGCATGGCGTCAGCAAGACGCCGAGGATAACTAGACTTACTCGAATTCGTGTATGGCGGATGGAAATGCACCGTCGGCCACCTCGGCACGGTAAGTAACCGCGGCGTCGAAAAGGGTCTGACGAATGTTTGCAAACTGCTTCACGAACTTTGCCGGTTTGCGCGCACTCAGGCCCGCAAAGTCGGTCCAAACCAGAATCTGACCATCGCAGTCGTGCCCAGCACCGATACCAATCGTAGGAATACTCAGTTCAGTTGAAATCTGGGCGGCGATTTCGGCGGGGACCATCTCTAGTACAACTGCGAACGCACCCGCGGCTTGAACCGCCAGGGCATCCTTGCGAAGCTGCTCGGCACCGTCCCCGCGGCCTTGAACCTTGAATCCGCCAAGGTTGTTTACACTCTGTGGCGTGAAGCCGATGTGCCCCATTACAGGGATTCCAGCCTCGGTGAGAGCCCTGATCTGAGCTGCCGAGCGTTCTCCACCCTCGAGCTTCACCGCTGCGGCGCCAGACTCCTTCATAAAGCGGATTCCAGTCGCCAGAGCTGTCTCAGCACCCGGCTCGTAAGACCCAAACGGCATGTCCACAACCACCAGAGCGCGCTTGGTTGCGGAACTCACGGCTCGGGCAAAAGTGATCATTTCGTCGACAGTAACCGGAAGCGTGCTTTTGTAACCCAACGAGTTATCGGCGGCAGAATCTCCCACCAGCAGCACTTCGATGCCGGCCTCGTCGAAGATCCCAGCCGTTAGGTGATCGTAGGACGTAAGGCAAGCGAACTTTCGACCCTCAGCCTTGAACGCGGCCAGGGTTGAAGTGCGAATCAGCTTCGGAGTGAGTTCCATTAGGAGCGCTTCCAGGCGTCCACTTCGATCTCAACCAGCATGGCTGGGTTTACGAACTGCAGACCGGCAAGCAGGACGGTTGCCGGGCGGATTTCGCCAAACACCTCGCCGTGAGCCTTTGCTGCACCGTCAGCGGCTTCGCTGGTGGTGCAGTAAACGCGAGTACGTACCACATCAGCGAGAGTGTAGCCAACCTCAGCAAGCGCACCGGCAATGACGGTCTCGAGTGCGACCTTGGCCTGACCGTAGGCATCGCCTTCGTGCTGAAGAACGCCGCCAACGGTGGCGGTGCTGCCAGAAACGTGAACGTAATCGCCGCATACGGTTGCGCGAGAGTAGCCGATGATTGGCTCGTAAGGGGAGCCGCTGCTGATTAGACGGTCTGCTGCCATGGTTTATTCCTTTGTTTCGAAGCTAGTTTTATAAAGTCTGGTTGGGATTCACCGCGGAATCCATCGGTACAAGGCTAACAACTACTGCTTGTAGGCGTTTGTGATGGGTAGGCGGCGGTCTCGTCCAAATGCCATGCCGGAAATCTTCGGACCGATTGCTCCCTGGCGGCGCTTCCACTCCGCTCTATCCACCAGTCCGATAACGCGATTAACTGTGGCCGCTTCAAAACCGGAGGCAACTATCTCGGCACGCCCAAGCCGCTGGTCGATGTAAAGCTCCAGGATGGCATCCAGCTCGTCGTACTCGGGCAGTGAATCTTGGTCCACCTGGCCGGGTCGAAGTTCGGCCGATGGAGGCTTACTTATGGAGTTTTCAGGAATCGGTGGGTTTTCGGGGCTTTGCTCGTTTCGCCAACGAGCCAACTCCCAAACCATGGTCTTAGGAACGTCCTTAATTGGGGCATAGCCACCCACAGAGTCGCCGTAAATGGTGCTGTAACCCACGGCAAGCTCAGTCTTGTTGCCAGTCGTGAGAGTCAAATGCCCCTCGGCGTTGGAGAGCGCCATGAGTATCAAGCCACGAACTCGAGCCTGCAGGTTCTCGGCGGACAAATCTTGCAGCCCCAACTGAGTTTCCGCGACAGCAACAATCTCAGCGATTCCCTCGGTTCGAATGTGCACACCTAGGCGCTCGGCTAGATCGAAAGCATCGGATTTGGAGTGGTCAGAGGAGTACTTACTAGGCAGCGAAACACCGAAGACCCGGTCTGCACCGATCGCATCCGTAGCGATGGCGGCACAAACCGCAGAGTCGATGCCTCCGGATAAACCGAGAACGACCGACTTGAAACGGTTCTTCTCCACATAGTCGCGCAGCCCGACAACTAGTGCCTGCCAAACGGATGCCAAGTCGAATTCAAGAATCTGGCGGGCGGGGGAGTTCAAGGTCAAACTCTTGCCCGCAGCTGTAACAAGAAGGCGATCCTCCGCGAAGTCCAAGGCGCTAGCAACAAGAGTGCCTGATGCATCAACCGCAATGCTTGCGCCATCGAATACCAGATCGTCCTGACCTCCGGTCAGATTTACGTAAATCACGGAAGCATCAAGTTCCATGGCCAGGTTGGAGACCAGCGACAAGCGCGCAGCGCGTTTGCCGATCTCAAAAGGCGAACCATTCAAGACAAGTGCAACATCGATGTTTGCCGGCTTAAGCGCGGCGACAGTGCCGCCTGATTGCCAGATGTCTTCGCAAATCAAGACACCAAACTTGGTTCCGTCCACCTCAAAGGTGAGCGCCTCGGAACCCGGTACAAAAATGCGGTATTCGTCAAAAACTGAATAGTTCGGCAGATGATGTTTCGCGTAGCGGCCAACAACCTTGCCCTCAAACAAAACGCTCGCACAGTTCTGTGCGATCGCCCAGCCATTACCCTCAGGGGCCAGCGCAGGATGGCCGATGACAACGTGCATGTGGCCCAAGCCAGATGAAGCCAGGCGTTCAGCAAAGCCTTGAACCGCTTGTTCGGCCTCGATCACGAACGAGCGTCGCTGAGCCAAATCCTCGATGGGGTAGCCGGTAACAACCATCTCGCCGAAAAGCACGAGTTGCGCGCCTTCAGCCGCGGCAAGGCGCACCTGCTCGAAGCAGTTATCAATATTCGCGTGAATTGCTCCAACAACAGGATTTGTCTGAGCCATCGCCAACCGAATGGGAGCCATAACCACTAGCCTAATAGAGAGGCTTTTGAGAGAGGTTTTCGATGGACAAGCAACGTGATTTCGTCCTCCGTACAATCGAGGAACGCGGAGTCAAATTCATCCGCCTATGGTTCACCGATGTGGCCGGCACACTCAAGTCTGTGGCTATCGCCCCTGCCGAGGCAGAGGGAGCATTTGCCGAGGGCCTAGGCTTCGATGGTTCGTCCATCGAGGGTCTTGCCCGTACCTACGAGGCTGACATGCTTGCTATGCCAGATCCTTCAACTTTCCAGATCCTTCCATGGCGCGGCGAGATCGACCCGACCGCCCGCATGTTCTGCGACATCCTGACTCCAGACGGTCAGCCGGCAGCAGCAGACCCGCGAAATGTTCTTCGCCGCACCTTGAACAAGGCAAGCGACATGGGCTTCTCGTTCTACATCCACCCCGAGATCGAGTTCTATCTGATGAAGAGCGCCGATTTCAGCAACGGTGGCCCTGTGCCGGTAGACAACGCCGGATACTTCGACAATGTGCCTGGTGGAACCGCTCACGACTTCCGTCGTCGTGCCGTTTCGATGCTGGAGCAGTTGGGCATTTCGGTTGAGTTCAGCCACCACGAGGGTGGTCCAGGCCAGAACGAAATCGACCTTCGCTATGCCGATGCCCTGACCATGGCCGACAACATCATGACCTTCCGCACGGTAATCAAGGAAGTTGCCATTGAGCAGGGCGTTTACGCAACCTTCATGCCCAAGCCATTCACCGAGCACCCTGGTTCGGGAATGCACACCCACATGAGCCTCTTCGAGGGCGACACCAACGCGTTCTTCAACGCCAGCGACCCTTACCACCTGAGCAAGACCGGTAAGCACTTCATCGCTGGTATTTTGCGTCACGCATCGGAGATCACCGCGGTTACAAACCAGTACGTGAACTCCTACAAGCGCCTGTGGGGCGGCGGCGAAGCTCCGTCCTTCGTATGCTGGGGTCACAACAACCGTTCGGCCTTGATTCGCGTTCCTCTGCACAAGCCGAACAAGGGCCAGTCCACTCGCATCGAGTACCGCGCCATTGACTCGGCAGCTAACCCATACCTGGCTTATTCGCTGCTTCTGGCGGCCGGGCTCAAGGGCATCGAGGAAGAGTACGTTCTTCCTCCGGAGACCGAGGACAACGTTTGGGACCTGAGCGAAGCCGAGCGCCGCGCAATGGGAATTCAGCCTCTGCCACAGAGTCTGGACCACGCTGTGCGCAAGCTTGAGGAGAGCGAACTAGCTGCTGAGACCCTCGGTGAGGAAGTCTTCTCTTACGTGCTTGCAAACAAGCGTCGTGAGTGGAGCGAATTCCGCCGCCAGGTAACCAGCTACGAGTTGCAGCAAAACCTCGGCACTCTGTAGGAACCGTAAATGGCTACTGCGCGTCCTGGTGGCTCGCTAACCGAGCTTGCGAGGCTTGGGTTCACCGACCTCGAGGGCACGATTCCCAAGCTAGACCAGTTGGTCAAGGCAGCCGGCGATGGTGGGCGAATTGCGCTATCTTCGCTTTCGCGCGCAGGCAATCCTGATCAGGCGCTGAACGCCCTGCTTTGGATAGCCGAAACCGACCGCAACCGCTTGAAGCAGCTGCTCAAGAAGAACGATTCAGC
>JBDLQA010000078.1:0-15792 GCA_039800845.1 Actinomycetota bacterium | reverse complement strand
GCCGCCACGAAGCCGGCGAGGTCGGTGGTGGAGCCGCCACCGAAGCCGATGATTGCATCAGAGCGAGTGAAGTCGGCCTGGCCCAGGATTCCCCAGCAGAAAGCCGCAACCTCGACGCGCTTGGCGTCCTCGCTGTTTGGAACACCTGCCAGAAGCACGTCGAAGCCTTCGGCAACCAGGGTTTCACGCAGGGCATCGGCGCTGACGCCAAGTGCCTCCGGGTGAATAATCAAAACCTTCTTGACTCCCCCGCCAAGCGCTGCACCTACCTCGCCTAGCAACGCGCGGCCAACTAGGACGTCGTAAGGGCTGTCGCCCGAGACATTGATGCGGGTGATGTCGCTCATTCCACGCCTAACTTCTGCTTGATCTCGTTGATGGTCGTCGAAAGTGACTGACCGGAAGTGTTCACGGTGTAATCGGCAACCGCGTTATAGACCGGCTTCCGCTCGTCATAGATGCGGATCCAGTCATCGAAGCCATTTTTAACCAGTGGTCGCTTGCCACCGACCAATCGGCTCTTGATGTGGCGGCCATCGGTGCTGAGGTAAACCACGGTCGCCTGCTCTTGCAGACGCTCCTGGGTGAGGGCCGAGAGCACTGCCCCACCACCGGTGGCAACCACGGCTGGAGCGGAAATGGCGTGAGCCATCGCGTCCTCTTCGTAGCGTCGGAAAGCCGGTTCGCCTTCAGTCTCAAAGATGGTCGAGATTTCGCCATGCTCGGCAACAATCAGAGCATCGGTGTCTATGAAAGGCAGCTTCAGAGCGCGCGCGAGTTTCTTACCAACGGTGGTTTTTCCAACACCCATCGGCCCGACCAGCACGATAACTTGCGACTTTTCGGTCATGGTTTCGTCCGCGGCCTCAGCCATCGCCTAGGCGTCGAAAGACTTCAGGACGGCCGGGATGCTAGCCAAGTAAGAATCCAGGTTGCGCTTGGTTTCGGCAACGCTGTCGCCACCGAACTTCTCCAGGACCGAGTTTGCAATCACGAGTGCAACCATGGCCTCGGCAACAACACCCGCAGCCGGAACCGCGCAAACGTCGCTGCGCTGGTGGTGCGCCTTGGCAGGGTCGCCGCTGGCAACATCGATGGTGGAAAGCGCGCGTGGAACCGTTGAAATCGGCTTCATTGCTGCACGTACGCGCAGAACTTCACCGTTGGTCATTCCACCTTCGATGCCTCCCGCGCGGTCGGTCAAGCGACGAACGATTCCGTTGGAATCGCGCTCTATCTCATCGTGCGCCACAGAACCGCGACGGCGTGCGGTCTCGAAGCCGTCGCCAACCTCAACGCCCTTGATCGCCTGAATGCCCATAAGTGCTGCAGCCAGCTGCGAGTCGAGTCGACGGTCCCAGTGAACGTAAGTTCCAAGGCCTGGAGGCAAGTTGTAGACCAGAGTCTCAACCACGCCACCGAGGGTGTCTCCATCCTCGTGAGCCGAGTCAACTTCGGCCACCATGGCGGCCGAAACCGCTGGGTCGAAGCAACGCATTGGATCGTTGTCCAAGTATTCGAGGTCGGCTGGAACTGGAATGGCTGAATCGCGTGGGCTTTCAACCGGGCCGATGCCAACAGTGTGGGTAACGAGTTCGATGCCAAGTTCATTTAGGAACTTCGAGGCAACGGCACCCAGGGCAACTCGTGCCGCGGTTTCACGCGCACTTGCGCGTTCCAGAACCGGACGGCTGTCAAGGAAGCCGTACTTCTGCATGCCGGTGAAATCTGCGTGGCCTGGGCGTGGACGAGTTAGCGCTGCTGCACGAGCACCGGTTAGGGCCTCTGGATCCACTGGGTCGGCGCTCATGACGTCCTGCCACTTTGGCCATTCGGTGTTAGCGATGCAGATGGCGACCGGGCCACCCTGCGAGAATCCGTGACGAACGCCACCGGAAAGCGTGACTTCGTCCTGTTCAAACTTCATACGGGCACCGCGGCCGTAACCCAGACGGCGACGAGCCAGGGCATCCTGAACTTCGCCCGTGGTTACAGGCACGCCAGCAGGGAGTCCCTCAAGGACGGCGACTAGTTCTGGGCCGTGCGATTCTCCGGCGGTGATCCAACGTAACATGAGGTCAATTTTAGTCCAGTGAATGGCGCATAGCCTCGACTACTGCAACCTCATTTGCCAAAGGTTCGTTGGCGTCTCCGTTTGTGAAGATTCGAATCTGAGCCACCGCCTGCCAAAGTAGCATCTCAAGACCGCTGATAATCGGCTTTCCAGCCTGATGCCACACCGATGCAATGCTGCTCGGCCACGGCTGGTAGGCGACATCAAGGATCGCCCCACCAGGCAGGAATGAGTTCTTTTTGGCCAGCTTGGCTGCCGCATCATTCAGCGCTCCGCCTGGAAGCGTGGCAATGGTTAGGTCCGCCCACTTGGCCGCTCTGGTGAGGCCGGCGGTCTTGCCGGCGTTCAGCCCCAGGCTCTTTGCTAAAGAAATTAGCTCGGCGCGGGTTTTTGGATTGCGGGCAAGAACCTTCACCTGCGCGTCGGGTGCTACTCGGCTTACGGCCACCATGGCGCTCGTTGCGGTGGCACCAGAACCGATGATCAGCACGGTCTTGATTTGCCCGAGGCTCGCCAAGCGTACTGCCTGGCAGATGCCGAAGACATCGGTGTTGTAGCCAGCCCAACCACTTCCGGTGCGGGATAGCGTGTTTACAGCCTGCGTGATTTGAGCCGCTTCGTCCAAGGACTCAGCGAACTTCGCCGCTTCTTCCTTTAGGGGCATGGTCAGGCTCAGGCCGCGCCAAGAGCTATCTAGACCATCCATGAATGGTCGTAGGCCGCCCTTGCGCACCTCGAGTTTTTCATACTGCCAGTTCAGGCCAAGTACGCGGTAAGCCGCAGAGTGAATCAGCGGGCTCTTGGAGTGCGAAATCGGAGAGCCCAAAACTGCGAGTTTTTGCTCCATTAGTTTCCGTTCCAGCCCGGGTTCGCCTGCATCCAAGCGCGCCATTTTGCTACTGCAGCCGCGTGTTCAGCCTCGGTGGTGCTGAATACGGTCTCGCCAGTTTTCAGGTTGATAGCGCAGAAGTAGAGCCAGGAACCGGACGCCGGGTGCAGTGCTGCATCGATGGCCAGCGAACCCGCGCCACCAATTGGACCGATTGGCAGACCGCTGTGCACGTAGGTGTTGTAACCGTTCTGCGAGGCGCGTTCCGCGTTGGTCGTTGTCACGGTGGTGCCGCCGCTGCCGTAGCTAACCGTTGCGTCCGACTGCAGCTTCATGCCGATGTTCAGGCGGTTCGTGAAGACGCGAGAAACCTTGTAGAAGTCCTGGGTTTGGCGTGCTTCCTTCTGAATCATCGATGCGAGAGTCAGCACCTTGTGGCGGTTGGCCACGGCCACTCCGTAGCGATCCAGCTCCTGATAGGTGCGGTCCACCATCTGCTTGAGAATCTGGTGAGCGGAAAGGCTCGGATCGAAGCTATAGGTGGCCGGGAAGAGGTAGCCGTCCGCGTTAGGCGCGGATGAAGGGATTCCGAGTCCCGCCAGATCCTTCGCGGCGGCCTCGAAGTCGCTGAGTGGCTTGCCGGTGGCGTCAGCCAGTACCTTCAAGGTGTTGCTCAGGCGCAGGCCTTCCTTGACGGTGACTTTGTCCACCAACAGGCTGGCTGGATTCTGAATGGCATCGATGGCCTGCTGCGAGCTCATCTGAAGCTTCAAGCGGTAGCTGCCTGGGTAAAAAATCACGTTCTCGGCCACAATCAGGCGGTACGCGATGTCGCTGTTCTTGACCACACCGAGCTTTTCCAGATCGGAGGCGACACCCACGCCGCTTTCGCCGCTGTTGATCACCAATGTCACGCTGCCAGTGCCAGGACCGGCAAAGTCGCGGCCGAGGAGTTGGTCGTAGACGCCATGTAGGCGAGCACGGTTCATGAAGGCCACACCGATGAGGGCGATCAGCAGCAGAACTACCACCATCGAAATGCGGCGTCGGATGAACTTGCGGTCCATGTGGTTCTCCTTCGCGGTTTCTATTCGGATGGTTGGTGGTCTTGAAGCGGGTATGTCTCAAGTGCGGTGCCCGGGGCCGAGCCGGTGGCTCGCTCCCCCGCTAGCGCTTGTTCCAAGATAATCGCCGCCGCTTCTTGGTCGATGATTGAACGCGAGTTTTTAGCGTTCTTTCCGGCAAGTCTCAGGTTCGAACTAGCGGAGACCGTAGTCAAACGCTCGTCTACAAACCGAACTTCAACGCCAATAGTGTCTGAGATTGCGTGTGCCAGCCGAACGGCATCGGAGGTTGAAGGTGTCGGGCTGCCACTAAGTGAAAGTGGTAGCCCCACATACACCTCGATGAAGCTGTAGTCGTCTACCGCTAGTCGAATGGCGTCCGCGGAATCGGTGTCCGAGGCTTGACGCGCTACTGTCTCAAAAGGCGTGGCCAAAATGCCATCTTGGTCGCTGATTGCTAGACCGATGCGGGCTTTACCCACATCGACCGCCAACCGACGACCCTTGCGCATAACGCCTAGAGCGCAGCCTTCACAGCAGCGATGGCCTCGCCAATCTTGCTAGCGTCTGTGCCACCACCCTGAGCGATGTCATCCTTGCCGCCACCGCCGCCACCGAGAATCGTGGATGCCGCGCGAACCAGGAGACCCGCCTTTGCACCAGCAGCCTGAGCGGCCTTGCTGGTTGCGACAACGATCATCGGCTTGTCGGAAACCACACCGAAGATGGCTGCAACACCAGCGGTCTCGCCAAAGCGATCGCGAACCTGGGTTGCGAGCGAACGAAGGTCGTCCACGCTTTCGACGGTTCCGATGTTCTCGGCAACCAGCTTGTGCGCACCGACGGTAACCGCGTTGGAGACCATGTTTGGTACCTTGGCGGCTAGCTCTGCAGCCTGGAAGCCGGCGAGCTTACGCTGAGCTGCCTTCAGGTCTTCAAGGGTCTGGATTAGACGCTCTTCTAGTGCACCCTTTGGCGCCTTGGTGAGGTCGTAGAGGCGGTTTACGAGCGCGCGCTCGGTTGCAAAGGCGCGGAATGCGTCCATGCCAACGAGTGCCTCTAGGCGGCGGCTACCGCTGCCAACCGAGGACTCGTTGATGAGAGAGACGAGGCCGATCTGCGCAGAGCGGGAAACGTGAGTTCCACCGCAAAGCTCGCGCGACCATGGACCGCCTACCTGAACTACGCGAACTTCTTCGTCATAGGTTTCACCGAACAGAGCCACAGCACCCCAAGCCTTCGCATCTGGCAGGCTCATGAACTGGGCGCTGACGGCTAGGTCTTGGCGGATTGCCAGGTTGGTTACTTCTTCGATCTCGCTGCGGGTCTCGGCCGATAGGGCTTGCTGCCAGCTGAAGTCGAGGCGCAGATAGCCAGGCTTGTTGTACGAGCCGCTCTGCAGGGCGGTTGGGCCCAGTACCTGACGAAGTGCTGCGTGAACAACGTGGGTGCCGGAGTGAGCCTGGCAGGCTCCTAAACGCCAGTCTGCGTCAACCGCGGTAACTGCCTTGGCTCCGACCGAAACTTCGCCCGAGCGAACCAGTACCTTGTGCGAAACCAGTCCCTTGACCGGCTTCTGGACGTCCAAAACCTCAAGTTCGAAGCCATCGCCGCGGATAAAGCCGCTGTCTGCTTCCTGACCACCAGATTCCGCATAAAGCGAAGTCTGATCCAGGATGATCTCGGCGATTGCACCTTCGGAAACGCGGTTAGCGCTGGTGCCATCGGAGATCAGACCGATTACCTTGGCGTCGGTCTCCAGCTCTTCGTAGCCAGTGAACTTGGTGACGCCCTTGGCGCGGAACTCTCCGTAAACCGAAAGATCGGCTCCGCCCTTCTTAGAGCGTGCGTCCGCCTTGGCGCGGTCCTTCTGTTCGGCCATGAGGGCCTTGAAGCCATCGCGGTCCACGGTCAAACCGTGTTCCTCGGCCATTTCAAGGGTCAAATCGATTGGGAAGCCGTAGGTGTCGTGCAGCAAGAACGCTGCGTCGCCCTGAAGCTGCTTTCCACCGGCCGCCTTTACGCTGCTGATGGCATCTTCCAGGTAAACGGTGCCCGAAACCAGCGTGCGGAGGAAGGCCTCTTCCTCGTTCACGGCGGTGGTGAGGATTCGCTTGAAGTCGGTCTCTACCTCAGGGTAGGCATCCTTCATCGCGTCGCGCGATGCGGTGAAGAGCTCGGTGAATACTGGCTTGTCCACACCGAGAAGGCGCATAGCGCGAACAGTGCGACGAAGCAGACGGCGAAGCACGTAGCCACGGCCGTCGTTGCCAGGGGTAACGCCATCGGCGATCAGCATCAGTGCCGAACGAACGTGGTCGGCTACCACACGCATACGGACATCGTCCTCGGTCTTTGCGCCATAGGTTCGGCCACTCAGCTTCGCAGCGAGGTCCAGAACAGGGCGAACCTGGTCGATTTCGTACATGTTTTCAACACCCTGAAGCAGGAACGCAACGCGTTCCAGACCCATACCGGTGTCGATATTCTTCTTAGGCAGTTCGCCTAGAATCTCGAAGCTGTCTTTGCCGGTGCCCTGACCGCGCTCGTACTGCATGAACACGAGGTTCCAGATCTCGATGTAACGGTCTTCGTCGGCCTCTGGGCCGCCCTCGCGACCGTAAGCAGGGCCACGGTCGTAGTAAATCTCGGAACATGGGCCCGATGGACCAGGCTGGCCAGTGGACCAGAAGTTGTCCTTCATGCCGCGGCGCTGAATTCGCTCCATCGGCACGTCTGCAACCTCACGCCAGATGCTGATGGCTTCGTCGTCATCCTGGTAGACGGTCACCCAGAGGAGCTGAGGGTCAATTCCCAGGCAGCCTTCATCGCGGCTTCCGGTAAGGAACTTCCAGGCAAAGGTGATTGCCTCGCGCTTGAAGTAATCGCCGAACGAGAAGTTACCGTTCATCTGGAAGAAGGTGCCGTGACGCGTGGTCTTGCCCACCTCATCGATGTCCAGTGTGCGGATACATTTCTGCACGCTGGTGGCGCGTGGGAATGGTGCAGGCACCACACCGCTCATGTATGGAATGAATGGAACCATTCCGGCAACTACGAAAAGCAGCGAAGGGTCTTCACTGATTAGCGATGCGGAAGGGACTACGGTGTGGCCGTTGCGCTCGAAAAAGTCGAGCCAGCGCCGGCGAATTTCGGCGGTAAGCACTAAGTGATTCCTAGTTGTTAGCGGTGGACTGCTCGGAAGCGATTTCGGCTTCACGCTCACGGTAGCCATCGGCTACGGCGGCACCGAACTCCTTGGCGCGACGGGTTAGGTCGTTGGCCAGCTCCTGGGCCTTAGGATTTTCCTTCAACTGGTTGACGGCAAGAACGCCGATGCTTACACCAGTGATAAACCAAAGCAACTTCTTCATGAGGTCCCCTACTTCTTGTTCTTTAGAAGAGATCTAATACCCGAGGTCAGGCCAGCAATCTTCATTAGCGGCGATCCAACGGCAGAAGTGAACAGGGATACCAGGGCACTTACGTTGCCGGTTACCTCAGATACGTTTTCGGTAATTACGTCTACCTTGGCCAGCTGCTTATTGGTGGCCTGGACGGTGTCAGTAAGTTCGGAGAGCAGCGGAGTCACTTCTTCACTAATGTTGCGAAGCGAATCCCGGGTCTCGTCGAGCACTCGGCCCAACTTGATTAGCGGCACACCCACGAATAGCACCAGTAGAACAAATCCACTGGCCGCGATGATTCCTGCGATGTCTCCGCCGCTCATCCGAACTCCTAACTAGTTGTAGTTAGAAACTACTAGCGAGCTGCGTAGTACTCAACCACAAGCTGTACTTCACAGGTGATTGGTACTTCAGCGCGCTTTGGACGGCGGACCAAAACAGCGGTCAGCTTGTCCAGCTGGACGTCAAGGTAACCAGGTACTGGAGGCAGAACGGCTACGTGGCCACCTGCTGCTGCAACCTGGAATGGCTCGGTGCCTTCCGACTTAGCGTGGACGTGGATCTGCTGTCCTGGCTTTACGCGGAACGATGGGCGGTCAACACGCTCGCCGTTGACGAGGATGTGACGGTGTACAACCATCTGACGAGCCTGAGCGATGGTACGTGCGAAACCTGCACGGAGCACCAGGGCGTCGAGGCGCATTTCCAGAAGCTCAACCAGGTTCTCACCGGTCAGGCCTTCGGCACGCTTTGCCTCAGCGAAGGTCTTGCGCAGCTGTGCCTCGCGGATACCGTACTGAGCGCGTAGACGCTGCTTCTCGCGCAGACGGACGGCGAAGTCGCTGTCAGCCTTCTTGCGGGTACGGCCGTGCTGGCCAGGTGCATATGGGCGCTTCTCTAGGTACTTGGCTGCCTTAGGGGTAAGGGCCAGACCGAGAGCACGCGACTTACGGGTGGTACTGCGGGTACGCGAAGTCTTTGACACGTACATTCCTTTCATGGATTCCAAATGGAATCGAATAGCGGTTTGTTCACAAAAAAGATCAAATCCGTAGAGCTTGGATTCGTTCTAATCGCCACGGACCATTGGGCTATTTCAATGGTCGCTCCGTTGAGGATTGCTACAGCCGCGTGCAATCACTCCAGTCGGCAACCTCTCAAGCCTATCAGCACTAGGGCAAGAAGCCAAGGATGACGAGGGATTTAGAGCGGCGTGCAGACCTCGTTAGGAGCCGCTTACTTGCCCAGACCGCGGATGATGGCGCGCAGTTTTGCCCAGCGCTCCCCCAGCTCGCGCTCGAAACCCACTTCCTTAGGAAGGTAGTACCGGCGTTTCGCCACTTTGCCACCGACGTATTCCTGCTGAATCACCGCTTTGGCGTCGTCGTGCGGGTAGGAATAGCCGACCCCGTTGCCACGGGCTTTGGCGCCGGCGTAGTTGCTGGACCGCATCGGCTTCGGCACCGATGGCTGCAACCCAGCCCGCACGTCGTCTAACGCTGTATTGATGGCGTTGTAGGCGGCGTTGCTCTTCGGGGCCAAAGCCAAGTAGATTGTGGCCTCAGCCAGCGGGATTCTGCCCTCTGGCATGCCAATCTGCTGCACGGTTTCGAAGGCGGCAACGGCCAGAGGCAGAGCCTGTGGATCCGCCAGACCGATGTCTTCGGCGGCCAAAATCATCAGGCGGCGGGCAATAAACCGAGGGTCCTCGCCACCTTCAATCATTCGCGCCAACCAGTGGATGGCGGCATCGGCATCGCTGCCGCGAACGCTCTTGATGAATGCGCTGATGATGTCGTAGTGCTGGTCACCGTCGCGGTCGTACCGAACCAAGGCGTGATCCAACGACTCTTCGATGTTGGAGCGCTGGATGACGGTCTGGCCCAGCGACACAGCGTGGGCCGCGGAGGCCTCCAGCACGGTGAGTGCCCGGCGTGCGTCGCCTTGGGCCAGCAAAACAATCTGGTCACGAGCCTCAGTTGGCAGCTCCACCTGGCCCTGGAGCCCGCGCGAATCGGCTACGGCGCGGTCCAGCAGCAATGCGATGTCTTCCTCGCTCAGCGGCTCGAGGGTTAGCAGCAAAGAACGGCTTAGGAGCGGCGCGATAACGCTGAAGGAAGGGTTTTCGGTGGTGGCAGCGATGAGGGTGACCCAGCCGGCCTCAACACCCGGAAGCAGGGCGTCCTGCTGTGCCTTGCTGAAGCGATGGATCTCATCCAGGAACAGCAAAGTCCCCGTGCCATAGGCGTCGCGCTGCTTCTGAGCGTCAATCATGACCTCGCGCACGTCTTTCACGCCCGCGGTGATGGCGCTTAGTTCGACAAACCTGCGGCCGGAGTCTCGGGCAATCGCCTGAGCCAAGGTTGTCTTACCGGTGCCAGGAGGGCCCCAGAGCAGCACCGATGTTGTGGCCGCGGTGCCGGCATCGGTGACCGGGGTGGCAAGACGCTGCAGCGGAGAGCCAGGCTTTAGCAGGTGCTGCTGACCGACTACCTCCGCCAATCCGCGCGGGCGCATTCGAGCCGCAAGCGGCACGCTTTGCGCAAACAGGCTGGAGTCCAAGGTCACCTGCCCAGAATGCCATAAAATCGCAAGGGAACGTCGCTATAGCGATGTGATTCTTTAAACGGGAGAAGCAGTGGCAACCAACAAAGAAATCAAGGCACAGGCCGAGGCACGTAAGCGCGCTTATGAGGCGAAGCTGGCTTCGGTGGGAATTCAGGCAAAGCGTCGTAAGAATGACAACCGCTTCGCCATCATCGCCACCGCAGGCGCTGTATTGCTGGCACTCGGTGCAACCTACGGTCACCAGGCAGTTGTGAACGCCACCGCAACCGCAACCCCAGCGGCCACCGCCGCGGCTTCTGCGTCCGCCACCCCGACTCCGTCGCCAGCGGTTACCAACTCGGCCGCCGTTCCAAGCCCATCGTTGGCAGAAAACCGCGTCTGGCTGGGTCACATGAACGTCAACGGCCACAACCTGAAGATCTCTCTAGACGGCCAGCGAGCACCTCAGGCTGTTGCCAACTTCATCAGCCTGGCAAAGAAGGGCTTCTACAACGGCGTTTCCTGCCACCGCCTGACCACTCAGGGCATCTACGTTCTGCAGTGTGGCGACCCTAAGGGTGACGGCACCGGTGGTCCAGGCTACAGCTGGGGTCCAATCGAGAACGCGCCGGCAACCAACGTTTACAAGACCGCTTACCTGGCGATGGCACGCCAGGGCGGAAACGGTTCCTCGATGGGTTCGCAGTTCTTCATTGTCTACAAGGACAGCACCATCCCGAGCGACTCTGCCGGTGGTTACACCGTATTCGGCAAGATCTTGAATGGAATGAGCGTCATCGATCAGATTGCAGCCGCCGGAACCGCCGATGGTTCGGGCGATGGCAAGCCGAAGGTGGCTGCCACTCTCGGTGCAATTTCGGTCAACTAGGCAAACTAGACTAGAAGCGTCTTTACAAGGGCGTTTAGCGCGCCAACAAGCACAGGAGCACAATCGTGGCAGCCAACGAAAAAGCAGACCAGACCACCAAGCCGGAGGCAGCTGCTGCTGTTCCAACTCCTGCAGCAGTGCCAACCCCAGCGGCAGTTCCTAGCCCTGCAGCAGTAATCGCTGCAAAGCCTGCCGCAAGCGCTGGCAAGAGCTTTGGTCGTGTAGACGCAGAGAACAACGTTTTCGTCACCGAGAACGGCGTCGAGCGTCAGGTTGGTCAGTACCCAAACGTGACTCCTGAAGAGGCACTTGCCTTCTTCGAGCGTAAGTTCGGTGACCTCGCAGCTCAGGTTCGCCTGCTGGAGCAGCGTGTTGCTGCTGGCGCGGACGCCGGCTCGCTCAAGAAGAGCCTGCAGACCATCACCGCTGAACTGGTTGAGCCAGCCGCTGTTGGCGACCTCGCAGACCTGCGCACTCGCGTTGCACAGATCACCGAGAAGATCAGCCTCGCGGTTGCAGCTAAGAACGAAGTCAACAAGGAGCAGATCGGTGCGGCTCTTGCAGAGCGCGCAAAGATCGCCGATGCCGCCGAGGCAATTGCCAACCAGGACCCTGCAAAGACTCAGTGGAAGAACGGCACCGCCGAACTCACCAAGCTTTTCGAGCAGTGGCAGGCATCGCAGAAGAACGGCCCTAAGCTGCCAAAGGCGGAAGCCGATGTCATCTGGAAGCGCTTCTCCTCCGCACGCACCAAGTTCGACGCCAACAAGCGTCAGTACTTCGCATCGCTGGATGCAACCAACAAGGCAATCAAGGCTAAGAAGACCGAAATCGTTGCTGCTGCTGAGGCACTGCAGGCCAAGGGTGCTGACGGCGTTGTTGAGTACCGCAAGCTTCTGGACGCATGGAAGGCTGCCGGTCACTCCAAGAGCAAGTTTGATGACGAGCTGTGGGCTCGCTTCAAGGCAATCGGTGACGCAATCTACGCCGCTAAGGGTGAGGTAATCGCTGCCGAGAGCGCCGACTACGCCGCAAACTTGGCTGCGAAGCTTGAGCTCATCAAGGAAGCTGAGAAGACCGTAGACCCTGCCAAGGACCTAGCAGCAGCTAAGAAGGCACTGCAGTCCATCCAGCAGCGCTGGGAGCAGATTGGCCGCGTTGGCAAGGACAAGGTTCGCGAGATCGAAGACCGCATGCGCGCGGTTGAAGCAAAGGTCCGCGAGGCCGAGCAGGAGCACTGGCGCAAGACCGACCCAGCAACCCAGGAGCGCACCAACAGCGTTCTAGGACAGCTGGAAGACTCCATCACCAAGCTTGAAGAAGAACTCGCTGCCGCGAAGGCCAAGAAGGACGCAAAGGCTACCAAGGCCGCCGAGGAAGCACTAGCTGCTCGCAAGGCATGGCTCGAGGTTGTCAAGAAGTCGCTCTAAGTTTGAGCAAACGCTAAAGGGCGGAAACCACTTCGGTTTCCGCCCTTTAGCTTTTCTGGTTTAGGAGTTTACGCGGTAGACGTCGTAAACGGCATCGATGCGGCGCACTGCGCTCAGCAGGTGATCCAGGATGGCCGGGTCGCCAATCTCAAACACGAAGCGGCTGAGGGCAACGCGGTCGGTGCGGGTGGAAACAGAGGCGCTCAAGATGTTCACGTGATGCTCGGAAAGCACGCGGGTTACGTCGGAGAGCAAGCCGTTGCGGTCTAGCGCCTCAATCTGAATCTGAACCAGGAACTGGCCGCGAGCCGACTGTGCCCAGCTGACGTCAATCATGCGCTCTGGCTGTGCCTTTAGATCGGTCACGTTGTTGCAGTCGGCGCGGTGGACAGAAACACCAGATCCGCGGGTAATCCAACCCACAATCTGATCGCCTGGAACCGGGGTGCAGCAACGGGCCAGCTTCACCATTACATCGGCATCGCCACGAACCAAAACACCGGCATTGTTGCGGGTTGGGTTTACTGTTGCTGGCTTGGTAGGGACCTCGAAAATCGCTTCGTCAGATTCCTGCTCCACATTTACTGCTGCGGCCAGTTTTTCAACGATGGACTGCGCGGAGACGTGGTTCTCCCCCACGGCGGCATACAGGGCTTCCACATCGCTGTAGTGAAGCTCCGAAGCCAGCTGCACAAGCAGGTCTCCCCCGAGCAAACTCTTCAGCGGCAGGTTGGCCTTGCGCAGAGCCTTAGCCAGCGCTTCACGACCCTGTTCGATGGCATCCTCGCGGCGACCCGCGGCGACCCACTGCTTGATCTTCGACTTAGCGCGGGCGCTCTTGACGAAGTTCAGCCAATCCTGGCTCGGGCTGGCATCCGGACTCTTGGAGGTGAAGATCTCCACCACATCGCCCGACTGCAGGACACTCTCAAGCGGTACTAGGCGTCCGTTGACCTTAGCGCCCATGGTGCGGTGACCAACCTCGGTGTGAACCGCGTAGGCGAAGTCAACCGGCGTTGCCCCGGTAGGAAGACCGATAACGCGGCCCTTAGGCGTGAATACGTAAACGTCTTTAGCGCCGATTTCGAAGCGAAGTGCATCCAGGAACTCCGAAGGGTCCTGGGTTTCGGCCTGCCAGTCGCTCAGGTGCTTCAACCAGGCTAGGTCTTCCTCGGTGCTGCTGCCGCCGCGAATGATCTCCTTGTACTTCCAGTGTGCTGCCACACCGTATTCGGCGCGCTGGTGCATCTCCTGAGTGCGGATCTGGATCTCGATAGGACGACCCGCCGGACCAATCACTGTGGTGTGCAGCGACTGGTAGAGGTTGAACTTAGGCATGGCGATGTAGTCTTTGAAACGCCCTGGAACCGGCGACCAACGCGCGTGAATGGCACCGAGGATGGCGTAGCAGTCGCGCACTTCCTGAACGATTACGCGGATTCCCACCAGGTCGTAGATGTCGTCGAACTCGCGGCCGCGCAGAACCATCTTCTGGTAGATGCTGTAATACTGCTTCGGGCGTCCGGCAACACGTCCACGGATGCGGTTCTCTCGCAGATCGCCATCGATGGATGAAATGACCTGGTCGATAAACTCTTCGCGCTTCGGGCTGCGCTGGCGCACCAGGTTTACGATCTCCTCGTAGACCTTCGGGTACAGAACCGAGAACGAAATGTCCTCGAGCTCGCTCTTGATGGCGCTGATGCCCAGGCGGTGAGCCAGCGGGGCGTAAATCTCGAGGGTTTCCTGAGCCTTTTTACGGGCCTTTTCCTCCGGTACAAACTTCCAGGTACGTGCGTTGTGCATGCGGTCGGCAAGCTTGATCACCAGAACGCGGATGTCCTTGGACATAGCAACGACCATCTTGCGGACGGTTTCCGCCTGGGCGTTGTCGCCGTACTTCACCTTGTCCAGCTTGGTTACGCCATCCACGAGCATGGCGATTTCGCTGCCGAAGTCTTTGGTGAGTTGCTCCAGCGTGTACGGAGTGTCTTCTACGGTGTCGTGCAGCAACGCAGCGGCCAGGCTGGTAACACCAATACCCAGGTCCGCCAGGATCTTGGTTACCGCGAGCGGGTGGGTGATGTAAGGCTCGCCGCTCTTACGGGTCTGCCCGCGGTGAGCCTCCTCGGCCACCTCGAAGGCACGCTCCAAAATTGCCAAATCGGCGCGAGGGTGGTTTGCCTTAGCGATGCGCAGGATTTCTCCAAGCTCATCGGCATAAGGGCCACCCTTAGCGCCGAAGATGCCTTGCAGTCGTGAGCGCAGGGAGCTAATGCTTCCTGTTGGTGTTGCGTCGCTCACGATGCCGGCCTCTGGAACCTACCGCTTAGCGGTTGGCTGCAACCTTAGCGGCTGCCTTTACGAACTTTGGCTCCTTCTCGCGGAACTGCGAGTAAAGCGGAGCTGCAATGAAGATGGTGGAGTAAGTACTGACAATCACACCGATGAACAAGGCCAGCGAGATGTCGCGCAGGGTTCCGGCGCCAAGCAGCAGGGTTCCGATGAAGAGAATCGCTGCGATTGGCAGAACGGCAACAATCGAGGTGTTGATCGAGCGAACCAGGGTCTGGTTTACAGCCAGGTTCACGCGCTCGGCAAAGGTTGCGGTCTCGGAGTGCTCAACCTCGATGGTGTTTTCACGGATCTTGTCGAACACAACAACGGTGTCGTACAACGAGTAACCGAGGATGGTCAGGAATCCGATAACGGCTGCAGGGGTCACCTCGAAGCCAAAGGCCCCGTAAACACCAGCGGTAATCACCAGGTCGTGTACAAGGGCGATGATGGCCGCAGCCGACATCTTCAAGGTACGGAAGTAAAGTGCCATAGCTGCGGCTGCAAGGACCAGGAACCAGAGAAGACCGCTGAGGGCCTTGCTGGTTACGTCCGCACCCCAGTTAGCACCAACGAACGAAGATGCAACCTGGTTGCCCTTCACGTTGAAGCCGGTGGCAATTGCCTGGCGAACCTGCTCGGAAGTGTTAGCGTCCAGCTTCTCGGTCTGGATTCGCAGGCCATCGGTGCCAATGTGGGCCACGTTTACCTGGGCCTTAGCACCGAGAACCGAGTGAACAGCAGTCTCAGCGGTTGCTTCGCTGTTAGCAGCGGTAGTGGTGATCTGGAACTGCGAACCACCCTTGAACTCAATGCCGAAGTTGAAGCCGTGGTTTCCAACGAAAGTGATGCCAACCGCAAGAAGAGCCACCACGATGGACGCGATGAAACCATACTTGCGACGACCGATGAAGTCGAAGGAGCGCTCGCCCGAGTAGAGGGCGTTACCAAAATCAGTGAAACGAGACATTAGTTGGCCTCTCCCTTGTTCTCAGCAGACTTGCGCTCGGCGATGGTCTGACGCTTTGCTGCTTCCTTGGATGCCTTCGCAGCCTTGGTCGCACCGATGTTTTCTGCGATGCGGAACTGGCCGCGACCCGCGTAAGCGATGTCGGACATGGTCTTTACATCGAAGCCGCTCATCTTGTGACCACTCGCGAAGAAGCGGTTGGTCGCAAGAATCTGAAGCATCGGGTGGGTGAACAGAACAACGAC
>JBDLQA010000077.1:0-3361 GCA_039800845.1 Actinomycetota bacterium | reverse complement strand
GTTCAGTACGTGCTGCGTCCGCAGGGCGGCCTTTCGCCAGAGCTTGCCGACAGCGCCGATGAGTACCGCGATTACCGCGGATACCTGGGCCAGATCAGCAGCGGATCGATCAGCGTTGGCGATGCCGTCGAGGTATTCCCTGGCGGTTTCAAGACCGCTGTCACCGGCATTTCCATTGCCGACCGCAAGGTTCAGACCGCGGTTGCTCCGCAGTCGATTGCGCTCGAAATCGCTGACCAGTTCGACCTAGCTCGCGGTGCTGTCGTCGCTGCTGCCGGAACCCTGGCCGAGCCGTCCAACAACATCAGCGGTGAACTCTTCTGGCTAGATCCACGCCCGCTAGTAGCGGGTCAGCGTTTGCTGTTGAAGACCGGCACTGTCACCACTCAGGTAATCGTCCGCGCCATCGAAGGTCGCCGCAACCTCGACACCCTGGCAATTGACCCAGCGGACAAGCTCGAGGTAAACGACATCGGTCACGCGAGCCTGAGGCTTGCCACCGCCGTCCCAATCGATGACTACGCGCAGAACCGTCGCTCGGGGGCTTTCTTGCTGATCCACCCTCAGGAGGGCGCCACTTTGGCAGCGGGTATTCACACGGCTCAAAAAGAATTCGCCATCTAGGTTAATCACAAAAATCATGACCATCTACCCGCTCGGATTGCGCCTCGAAGGCAAGCGCGTGTTTGTCGTCGGCGGTGGCGCAGTGGGTACTCGTCGCGTCAAGGGATTGCTTGCCGGTAAAGCCGAGGTTGTCGTGATTTCGCCTGTGGTTAGCGCCGATATTGCTGCTCTTGCTCAGACCGGTCAGATCACGGTTCTACTGCGTGGCTTTGAAGCCGGAGACACCCGAGGCGCCTGGCTGGTGCACACCGCGACAGGTGTTGCAGCGGTGGACGCCCAGGTGACAGCCGAATGTGATGAGTCGCGAATTCTTTGCGTGAATGCGGCCGATGCCGAACAGTCCTCCGCATGGGTGCCAGCGGTGGCCAGACACGACGGCATCACCGTTGCATCATTCGGCGGCGGAGACCCGAAGCGCTCAATCAGCTTGCGCGATTCCATCGCTGCACTCTTTGAATCCGGCGAGTTGGCTGCTGATCGTTCCCGCGACTCCAAGCTCGCGGCACCATCATCGAACTCGCTAATCGGCGCACCACAGCAGCCCGGAACCGTGGCGCTAGTTGGCGGCGGACCGGGCCACATCGGGCTCATCTCCGCAAGGGGCCTCGCACTTCTAAAGGCTGCCGACGTAGTGGTGACCGATCGCCTAGGCCCGACCGACCTGCTGGATGATTTGGTTCCAACCGCACTCGTAATCAACGTGGGTAAGTTGCCGGACCACCATCCGATTCCGCAGGACGAAATCAACCGAATTCTGGTTGAGCAGGCTCAGGCGGGAAACCGCGTGGTTCGCCTCAAGGGCGGAGACCCATACGTGCTGGGTCGCGGCGGCGAGGAGCTCGACTACTGCGTGGAGAACGGCATTCAGGTTGAGGTCATTTCCGGCATCACCAGCGCCATTTCGGTTCCGGCCGTCGTGGGCATCCCAGTCACTCACCGCGGCACCGCAGCCGGCTTCACCGTGGTCACCGGCCACGAGGGCGTGCGCGAAATCAGCGGCGGACGCGACCACACCGTCATTATCCTGATGGGCGTAAGTGCACTTCGCGAGAGCGCGGCCGCACTTTCGTTCGGTGAGCGCGGAGCCGACTGCCCGGTGGCAATCATCGAAGACGGTTACGGCGTGAACCAGCGCGTGACCTACGGAACCCTTGGAAACATCGCCAACATCGCGGAAGAACGATCGGTGGCCTCGCCGGCGGTCATCGTGGTTGGTGACGTAGTTTTGCGCGGCAATTTGGCTACGGAGCACCTTGCGAGTGCAATTGAACTTGGAAAATAAGGAAGACAACTAAATGAGCAAAGCCATTCGTGTGGCCATCTTTGGCGCGGGCCCTGCGGGTATTTACGCTGGCAACATTCTTGCCAACTCCTACCCTGAAGTCACAATCGACCTCTTCGACCTTTTGCCGGCTCCATACGGTCTGATTCGCTACGGTGTTGCACCCGACCACCCTCGTATCAAGGGCATCGTGAACAGCCTGCACGAGATGCTGGATTCCGGAAACATCCGCTTCTTCGGCAACGTGGAGTTTGGCAAGGACATCACCCTGGCAGACGTCCGCAAGCACTACCACGCGGTCATCTTCGCAACCGGTGCCATCAAGGACGCTCAGTTGAACATTCAGGGCATCGACCTCGATGGTTCCTTCGGTGCGGCTGACTTTGTAAGCTGGTACGACGGCCACCCGGACGTGCCTCGCACCTGGCCGCTGACCGCTGAAAAGGTTGCGGTTCTGGGTAACGGAAACGTTGCTCTGGACGTAGCCCGCATGCTGGCAAAGCAGGCGGATGACCTTCTAACCACCGATGTCCCGGCCAACGTTTACGAGGGCCTCAAGGCCTCGCCCGTCACCGACGTACACGTGTTCGGTCGCCGCGGTCCGGCCGCCATCAAGTTCTCGCCGATCGAACTGCGCGAGTTGGGCGAGGTCAACGATCTAGACATCGTTCTCTACGACGAGGACTTCCCAGAAGGCTGGTTCAACGAGGAGCACGAGGGTGTAACCAACCAGCACCGCGTGATGGCACGCGTGCTTCAGAGCTGGCGTGACCGCGAGCAGACCGGAGCCAAGCGCCGCCTGCACCTGCACTTCTGGAGCAAGCCAGTTGCCATCACCGGCACCGATGGCAAGGTCAGCGGAATGCAGTTTGAGCGCACCGCCCCGGCACCTGGTGCTGCCGGTGAGAACTGCATCAATGGCTCCGTGGTTGGTACCGGAGACATCCGTAACTACGACCTCCAGGCCGTGTACCGCGCCATTGGTTACTGGGGCAGCGAACTCCCAGAGGTTCCTTACAACTACGAGTCCGGTGTTATCCGCAACGAGGGTGGCCGCGTAGTAACCGCCGAGGGAACTCAGGTGGCTGGTCTTTACGCAACCGGTTGGATCAAGCGTGGCCCTATCGGCCTGATTGGTCACACCAAGAGCGACGCAATGGAGACCATCGAGAACCTAGTTGCAGACGTTCCTAACCTGGTTGACCCAGAAGTTGACAGCACCGATGAACTGCTGGCCGAGCTGGATGCCCGTGGCGTGGAGTACACCACCTGGCAGGGCTGGAACGCGCTGAACGCTCACGAGCTTTCGATGGGTGAGAAGTACGGAGTTGTCCCTAGCCGTCCGCACAACGCAGACAAGTCGGTAAACGGCGGAGTTGTGGAGGTTCCTCGCGAGCGCGTCAAGGTTGTTGACCGCAATGAGCAGATTCAGATCAGCCGCGCTGCTCAGTAGCC
>JBDLQA010000076.1:0-3767 GCA_039800845.1 Actinomycetota bacterium | reverse complement strand
AACTGCATCTCCACGACCGAACGGTAGCCGCGCATGGCCAAACCGATGGCGGTACCGACGATTCCGGATTCAGCAATCGGGGTGTTGAAGATCTGCTTGTCGCCGAATTCCTTGTGCAGGCCTTCGGTAACTCGGAATACGCCACCGAGTTCGGCAACGTCCTCGCCAAACATCAAAACCTTTGGGTTTTCGAGCATTTTCTTGCGTAGACCGGCATTGATGGCGCGGGCGATTGCCAGCTCTTGGAAGTTACTCATTGGTTCCTCCCGCTTGCGCAATTCCGCCGTAGTAGGAGCCAGAGTGGTCGGCGAGCGCGTCTTCGTTCACTACGTTGTGGAGCTGAGTGGAAGGGTGCGCCTCTGCCTCGAAGCTTGCCTCATACTCGGTGAGCCAGGCCAGCTGCTCCTCGATCAACGGGTGTGGGTCGTTGTAGACGTACTTGAACATGTTCTCGAACGGCGGGATTGGCAGGGCGAATGTTGCCGCACGGATTTCCTCGGCCAGTTTGTCGCCGTCCGCAGCGCAGTCATCGAAGAACTGCTGGCCAACGCCCTTGCTCCGCAGGAACTTCTCCAGGCGAATGATCGGGTCGCGTGCCTTCCAACTCTCGGTTTCTTCGTTGGTGCGGTACTTGGTCGGGTCATCGCTGGTGGTGTGCGCACCAATTCGGTAGGTCATCGCTTCAATCAGCGATGGGCCCAGGCCGTTTCGGGCGTCATCCATGTGCTTTGCTGTGACTGCGTAGGCAGCCAAAACGTCATTTCCATCGATGCGAACACCAGGAACACCGAAGCCCTGGCCTCGGGTGAACAACGGAGCAGGAATCATCTTGGCCGCGGGGCTGCTGATTGCCCACTGGTTGTTCTGGATGAAGAAGACCTGAGGCGCCTTGTGTACACCGGCAAACAATAGACCTTCGGAGACATCGCCTTCCGCGGTAGCGCCATCGCCCACATAGGTGATTACGGCCTTGTCCACTTCAGGGTTGCCGGTGGCCATCTCGCCATCGAACTTGATGCCCATTGCGTAGCCGGTAGCGTGCAAAACCTGCGAACCCAAAACGATTGCGTACAGGTGGAAGCGGGTGGCGTCTGGGTTCCAGCCACCGTGGTTAACACCACGAAGCATCTTGAGGATCGACATGAGGTCGATTCCGTGGGTGATGGCCACGCCGTGTTCGCGGTAGCTAGGGAAAATGTGGTCGTTGTGGCCAACTCCGTAGCCGGAGCCTACCTGCGCGCCTTCCTGGCCGATGGCCGGAATCCAAAGGCCCAGCTGGCCCTGACGCTGCAGTGCGGTGGCTTCGTTGTCGAAGCGGCGGATGCGCGCCATGTCGCGGTAGAACTTCAAGTAGTCGGCTTCGGTCAGGCGCTTCAGGTACTCGCCGTATTCCGCGTATTCCGCAGGCACAGCAAACTCTCCCTCTGGGGAAAGGAACTGAACCATCGGATATTCGCCGGAGTATTGCTCACTCATCAAAACCAATTTAGTTGGCAAACTGGCACAATCGAAGCATGAAGCGTTTTGTTCTAGGAACTGTTATCAATGCCGCCGGCCTTTGGCTCACCACTCTGGTGGTACCCGCAATCGTCATGCACCCTTACGGCGGTGACGGAATCTGGCAGCTGATCGGCTCGTTCCTGCTGATTGGAGCGATTTTCGGCCTGGTAAACGGCATTATCGCGCCGGTCATCAAGGTACTGAGCCTGCCTATCTACATCCTGACTTTCGGCTTGATCTCGTTCTTCATCAACGGCGCCCTGCTCATCTTCGTGTCTTACCTATCGGGACTCATCCACGGCGGCGGACTCGTCATCAGTGGCTTCACCGATGGCGGTCTTTCGTGGGAGGCTCTTGGCTGGTCAATCCTTGGTGCAATCGTGATGTCCATTGCGACTTTCATCACTCGTGGGCTGTTCAAAGCCCTCAGGTGGCTTTAGCCAACACCCGCTTGCTCTAGGTATCGCCGTTCCGAATCCACCCATTAGGGCAACAGCGTGACTGGGATTCATCTACCCCGATACTTTGATTGAATGAGCCTTCCAAACCCGCTGATTCCTGGATTCCACCCAGATCCATCCATCGTCAAGGATGGCAACGACTATTACTTGGTCAACTCCAGTTTCGAGTTTCTGCCGGGCTTACCGATTCACCATTCGACTGATTTGGTCCATTGGAGTCTTATCGGTCACGTGATAACGCGCCCCTCGCAGCTATCGCTAGAAGGCATCTTCACTAACGGGGGCGTATGGGCCCCAACCATCCGCAAACACAATGGGCTGTTCTATGTGACAGTCAAGGTAGCGGGCAAACTCGGGGGTCCCGCCGGCATGCACGTATTCACGGCCACCACTCCGGCTGGTCCATGGTCAGACGGCACATTCATTGAAGGCCTGCACGGCATTGACCCCGACCTAGCCTGGGATGAAAATGGCGACTGCTGGATGGCATTCAGCGGTTTGAACTTCAGCACAGGCAAGCCTGTTCACCACGGCATCCAGGTAGCAAAGGTAAATCCCGAGACTGGGCAAGTTTTGGGTGAAGTCATCGATTTGTGGGAAGGCGCTGGGCTTATGTTCCCGGAAGGGCCTCACCTCTACAAAGTGGGCGAATACTGGTACCTTCTGGCAGCGGAGGGTGGCACTGACAGAGGGCACGCAGTAACCGTGGCACGCAGCCACAACATACTTGGTCCTTGGGAATCTGCTCCCACTAATCCCGTGTTGACCGCCCGCAGCGAGTTCCACAGTGTGCAGAACGTTGGGCACGCAGACCTAGTCGAGACGCCCGATGGCGGTTGGGCGATGGTCGCTTTGGGCGTTAGAAGTTTCGGTACGTCAAACGGATTTAGCCCGCTGGGACGAGAAACCTTCATCAGTGCCGTGACCTGGGTTGACGGGTGGCCCGTTTGTGAGCGCATCGAAGTCAACGAAGTGCAGGCGCCCAAGCACTACCTTGCTGATTTCCGCAGCCTTGAGACTGAAGGTGTGCCGCTCGAGTGGATTGGCATGAGGCGCTATCCCGAAGAATTGGCGGTTTTCTCCTCTAGTGGACTAACACTGCCGGCCTCCGGACGAACCATGTCCCACCTGGAACCAGACGCGCTTTGCCGACGCCAGACCTTCCTGAGCGGCCGCGCACAACTTTCCTTGACTACCAATGGGGTGGCGGGGCTTTCCATCAGGTACAACGAGGCTTTCCACTACGACATTGAGGCGCAACCTGGACGGGTTGTAGCTCGCTTCGCCGTAAATACGGTTGTGCACGAGATTGCCTCCGAAGTCGATTTCCCAGATGCAAACCAAGTAGACCTCTACATCGACTTCAAGGAACGCCCCGGAGGTTTCAGCATCGGCGGCAATGCTCCCGACTACATTGAGCTGGGCTATTTAACGAAAGATGGCGAACCTGTAGCTCTAGCCACCTGGGATGGTCGATTCCTCTCCCAGGAGGTCAACTCCTCATTTACCGGTCGAGCCTTCGCAATCTACTCGGTGGAGGGTGATTCGACTTTCTTGAGTTACAAGGAGTTCCCAAAGGCAGCTAAGGCTTCCTCCATGGAGAACAACTTCAGCGAGAGCATTTAGGCAGTTATCCTCTCCGGAGCGTACGCGGTTAGACGTGCACTGCCGGAGTCAAACAGGCTTGAGAACTTTTGATTCAAAGCCGAGTACTGACTCGTGTTGAGTTTAGATATTGACGCCCGGTAGGCCTTTAGGTCGTGAGCTGCAGGGCCCTTGTTAGTAACTTCGAGCTTGATATGGTTC
>JBDLQA010000075.1:0-5114 GCA_039800845.1 Actinomycetota bacterium | reverse complement strand
GAGGCCTGGGCCACGGAACAGACCAAGGCAGGCGCACGAGTGGCTCACGATGACTTCGCCAAACTGTTGGCTCACCTGGCAACTCTTCACCCGAGCAAGTACCTGAACCTGGTGAAGAACTTTGAAGCCCTCGCTCTGGATAACGTGACCGAACTTCATGACCAGGTAGCCGCTTTGCGCTTTGTGGCGCTGGTAGACCGCATGTACGAGAGCCAGTTGGCAATCCGAAACACGGGCCACTCGCTTACAAGCGTTTTCAGCGAGGAAATGCGCGGAGGCGCCTACCGCAAGAAGTACCTACGCGCTGTGAGTCGCCTCGGCGCGATGACCTCGCGTTAGAACTATCGCGCCAAAGATCGCAGAGATCGCACTGGCAATAAATGTAGCCAGGACAGCCGCCGCCTGATTTTGCGGGCTGAGTCCTTCACCAAATGCCACATCGGCAACCAGCAAGGACACCGTAAAGCCGATTCCGCCAAGCACGGAAACCCGAGCCAAGTCCTTGGTTGTTAGCGCTTTGTCGCCGCCGACCAATATCATTCCGAGCCAGCCACCGAGGAACACTCCGAGGAATTTCCAGACGGGCCTTGCAACAACGCCCCAAAAAACCGGATTTGCCGTTACCTCAGCACCGGGAAGCACTACCGATGCCGCATAGATTCCAAACAGAGGCAGGGCAATGTAGTTCACAAGGTTGGCTAGTCTGGCCTCGATATGGTGAATCGAGTCGGTGCGCACGGCAAATGCCAGCAGAACCGCCAACAAACCAGGTTCAATGCCGGCCATCGCGGTGAAATAGGCCGCGAGCACCCAGCTAATGACCGCGGCAACAAGAAGCAATCCCTGCCAATAACGAGGCAGTCTGAGCCTCACGACAGCGATAAAAACCACCGCAGATACGACCACAGGAACAAAGCCGAAAGGGAAGCCCAGTCGGGTGAATCCAGGGAACGCCAGCGCAATCACAATGACCGCTATTAGGTCATCGATGACAGCGAAAGTTAGCAGGAAGGTCCTTGCGGCTTTTGGCAAGCGGCGGCCAAACACCACAAACACCGCTAGCGCGAAAGTCACATCGGTAGCGGTGGGGATTGCCCAGCCACGCACCGATGGCAAGCCTGCGTTGAGCACTAGGTACCAGGCTGCGGGCAGTGCAACGCCGAGTACCGCGGCTAACACCGGAGGGATCGCATTTTTGACTGGCCAAAGTGTGCCGCCATTGAATTCGCGTTTGAGCTCTAATCCGACCAGGAAGAAAAATGCGGGAATGCCGATAGTACCCACTAGCGTTCCAAGCGAGATTCCGGTCATTGCGCTTCCAACCTGGAACTGCTGAATAACAGTGTTGAAAAACTCCCGCGGATAAACGCCATGGGGGCTCAAGTTGGTCCATATAAGGCCAATAAGAACTCCAGCAACCAGCAGGAATGGCGCCAGATTGGCCTTGAGCTTCATAAACACAACATAAGCATTCCAGCCCGAATCGTTGATTTGTTTACAAACACGAAACATTTGCGGTCAGTTGCTGAAATAACGATTGGGGAAACTGGGGGAGTTGAATCTTCAACCTTTGTTTATTTAGAGAGAGGTAAACAAATGCACCTGGATCAAGGACATACCGCATTTGTGCTCATCAGCTCCGCCCTCGTGCTGCTGATGACCCCGGGTCTTGCATTCTTCTACGGCGGAATGGTCAAGGCAAAATCAGTTGTGAGCATGATGATGCTCTCCTTCGGATCGCTCGGACTCATCGGCGTTCTGTGGGTTATCTACGGAT
Source organism: Actinomycetota bacterium (assembly GCA_039800845.1). Lineage (GTDB taxonomy): Bacteria > Actinomycetota > Actinomycetes > Actinomycetales > Microbacteriaceae > Rhodoluna. The sequence continues at coordinate 3,337 of JBDLQA010000075.1, read as the reverse complement.
ACGCAGTTGCCTTCAGCAACGGAGGAACCAAGACCTTCCTCGGTATTGACGGTGTTTTCGGTATCGACACCTCATTCATCGGCCTTGACGCTCAGGTAAAGGAAGCCTTAGGCGCCGGCACCAACGCATCCGGGTACCCAACCCTGGCCTTCGTCGCCTTACAGGCAACCTTCGCCATCATCACCGTTGCACTTATTTCGGGCGCAATTGCTGACCGCGCCAAGTTCGGTGCCTGGATGGTCTTCGCAGGTGTTTGGGCAACCCTCATCTACTTCCCAGTAGCTAACTGGGTCTTCAACTTCACCCTGGACTCCAGCGGCAAGATCGTCGACGGCGGTTGGATCGTATACAACCTGGGCGTAATCGACTTCGCTGGTGGTACCGCGGTTCACATCAACGCAGGTGCTGCAGGTCTGGCACTGGCAATCGTTCTGGGCAAGCGTTTCGGCTTCGCTAAGGGCATGAGCCAGCCTCACAACGTTCCACTGACCCTGCTGGGTACCGCACTTCTGTGGTTCGGCTGGTTCGGCTTCAACGCTGGCTCCGAGGTGGCTGCAGACGGCTGGGCATCCATCGCCTTCATCAACACCCTGAGCGCTCCTGCTGCCGCAATGATCGGTTGGATCATCATCGAGAAGATCAAGCACGGCAAGGCCACCTCGATTGGTGCGGCTTCCGGTGCAGTAGCTGGTCTAGTTGCAATCACCCCTGCATGTCAGATCCTCGACCCAATGTGGGGAATGCTGCTCGGCCTGCTCGCCGGTGCAATCTGTGCCCTGGCAATCGACCTCAAGTTCGCACTTGGCTTCGATGACTCGCTGGACGTTGTAGGTATCCACCTGGTTGGCGGTATCTTTGGAACTCTATACATCGGTCTCTTCGGCCGCGGTGTAGGCCTGTTCTTCGGCCACGGCTGGCACCAGCTGGCAATGCAGGCACTCGGTGCCGGCGCTGTTCTGGTCTACAGCTTCGTTGGAGCCCTAATCATTGGTTGGATCATTGAGAAGACCATCGGATTCCGCGTAAAGGCTGAGGACGAGATTGCAGGCATCGACACCGTAGTTCACGGTGAAGAGGCATACGCATTCGGCGCTGACCGCTAAAACTTAAAAGCAACAACACCGAAGGTGGGGTCCGAAAGGGCCCCACTTTTGGTGCGTTTCATGGCGTTCTTCGGGGCGTCATTTTCGTACGTTTGAAAGGTAATGATGAACAACGACTCCACGATGTTCTTGATCATCTGCAGCGCACTAGTGCTGTTCATGACCCCTGGCCTAGCATTCTTCTATGGCGGCCTAGTGCGCGCCACCAGTGTGGTGTCCATGATGATGATGTCCTTTGGGTCGCTAGGCCTAATCGGTGTCATCTGGGTCATTTACGGCTACGCGATGAGCTTTGGCAATGCGGGCACCGGTCACTTTGTTGGCATTGATGGCGTGGTTGGCATAGATACCAACAAACTGTTTATGAACGACATAGTGGCAACCGCACTGGGTCACGGTGCGCCGGGGGACGGCTCGCAGCTGGCCTTTGCTGGCTTCCAGGGAACCTTCGCCATCATCACCGTTGCACTTATTTCCGGTGCTATCGCCGACCGCGCCAAGTTCGGCTCCTGGATGATTTTCGCTGGCGTCTGGGCCACTCTGGTTTACTTCCCAGTAGCTAACTGGGTATTCAACTTCACGGTAGACAAGACCGGCAAAATCATCGATGGCGGCTGGTTGGTTTACAACGTTGGCCTGAAAGACTTCGCCGGTGGAACCGTTGTGGAGATCGCATCTGGCGCATCGGCGCTGGCGCTGGCACTGGTGGTCGGAAAGCGCTTCGGCTTTGCAAAGGGCATGCACGCACCTCACAGCATCCCGCTGGTGCTGATCGGTGCGGCTATTCTTTGGTTCGGTTGGTTCGGCTTCAACGCTGGTTCAGAAATCGTTGCCAATGGCATCTCAGCCATCGCATTCGTAAACACCGGAATTGCCGGCTTCGGTGGTCTGCTGGGATGGTCAATCCTGGACCGCATTCACCTTGGCAAGCCAACCGCGGTTGGTGCGGCATCGGGTGCAGTTGCTGGCATGGTTGCCATCACCCCTTCCTGCGCCTTCCTTGACCCGTGGTGGGCTCTGGCGCTGGGCGTAGTAGTTGGCGTTGTATGTGGCCTTGCCGTGGAGCTGAAGTGGAAGCTTGGCTTCGATGACTCGCTTGACGTTGTTGGCGTGCACTTGGTTGCCGGCATCATCGGTACCCTCTGGATCGGTCTATTCGGTCGCGACTGCGGTCTGCTGCTTGGCTTCGGTGCTGAACAGCTAGGCAAGCAGGCAATCGGCGTCGTAGTGGTTGGTCTATACGCATTCGCTGTTTCTTGGCTGGTGGGCATGGCCATTCAGAAGACCGTTGGTTTCCGCATCACCACCACCGATGAGATTGCCGGCGTTGACAACACAGTCCACGGCGAGCTGGCTTACCAGGAAGCTGACCCACGCTGGTCCTGGGGCAGAAGCGGACGCGACTAAGCGCTTACTTCGGAGAACGGCAGGCTAAACGGTCTGCCGATTTTCAATTGGCGGGGACTGAGTTGTCACTGCTGGTGAAGCGGAATGAGCAGACCCAATGCGCAGAGTCCAATAGCACCGGTAATTGCTACCGTCCAGGCAATGGTCTTGATTCGTTGGACACCTTCATCGCGGCGGATTTTTTCGGCGAGGGTCACCACGATCCAATAAAGACCTACTCCGAGCGAGGCGGCAAGCGCCAAGAAGAGCAGAATTCCCCAACCATATGCCAAAACGTAGGACAGCAGTGAACCATGTCCTACGTTGAAATCCATCTGCGAATCTGCCATTCCTAGCGAAGAACCTCGCCAACACTTATCAGTCTAAATCGCGACACACGACATCGACTCAGTTTGCGAAACTGTCCGAAGTTGGGTAATGTATAACGAGTGTTCGAAAGAACACAACGCGGATGTGGCTCAGTGGTAGAGCATCACCTTGCCAAGGTGAGGGTCGCGAGTTCGAATCTCGTCATCCGCTCGCTGTGAACCTAGATTTACGTCTAGTGGGCGCAAGCCTCAAAACACGGTGGAGTGGCTGAGCGGCCCAAAGCAACAGCCTGCAAAGCTGTAAACCCACGGGTTCAAATCCCGTCTCCACCTCAAAGTCTTCAAAGACAATCCACAAAAACTAAACAAAAATGGTCGATTGGCGCAGCGGTAGCGCACTTCCTTGACATGGAAGGGGTCACTGGTTCGATCCCAGTATCGACCACCATCAACACCAACCCGCCAGGGGCCCGCGCAACTTATGGCATTTAGTGAAGTTTGAGAATCGTGTTGGTCTCG
>JBDLQA010000074.1:0-3755 GCA_039800845.1 Actinomycetota bacterium | reverse complement strand
CTGGCATAGCAATAGCCTGCCTAGAAGCCGATCTGCTTCAGGATTCGCCGCACGATGCGGTCGTTGCTGCGACCCTTGGTGGCGGCCAATCCGCGCTCATGAAGCTTGAAGCGCAGCTCGGAGTTGGTGATCAACTCATTCAGGTGTGCGCTCAGGGTATCCACCGAAACTAGGCGGCCCAGACCAATCATCAGGACACCGTTTGAGGTGGTGACGTGGGTGTGGGTGAGCTCCTTCTCATTCTGCGCCATGCAGATGGTCGGGATCCCTAGAGAAGCCAGTTCGGTGATGGTGCGGCCGGCAGAAGAAAGCGCAATATCCGCGCGTTCCATCACGGCGGGCATGTTCTTCACGTTGCTCAGAACCTTTAGCCGCAGGTTGTAGATGCTCGGGTCGATTAGATCCGCACCCAAACCGCGCACCAGAGTCACGCGACCCTTGAAGTGAAGCTTTTCCAACGCGTCCAGAGCTTTAAGTGCCAGATTCGCGGGGTCGGTTCCACCGAACAAAACCAGCACTTCTTCAACGCTTTCACGGAAGTCGATGGCCCGGTTGATGGATTCAAAGCTCGGTGCCAGGATGGTGTTTTCCATGCCGGTCAACTGCTTTTCCGCGGCCACGCGAGGGTTCTCGTACATGTCCGCAATGTGCATGTCTGCTACCTCGGCGCCATCGCCCAGGTCCTCGAAAGTAACCACCTTGCAGAAGCCGCCCAGCAGGGTCACAAACTCGGCCACGTTATCCAGGCGGTCCAGAACCACTAGATCGGCCTTGTGTTTGCGCGCGTAGCCCAGGAACTCGAGGTCGCTCTTGATTGTGTCCACGGCGAACGGATAGTCCGCGAAGAACTCCTTGCCCAGCGGCTTGTCCTCGCTCAACACGATGGTGAGGTCGTGGCGAGCCAGCGCATAGGCCATTGCCAGCGAGCGATAGACGTGCCCCATGCCGAGTTCCTTGGCGGCATCGGTGCGAATCAAAATCTTCTTGCGGCTGGCTAGGTGTTCCGCCACGGCCCAGTCGCTAAAGGTGTCAATGTCGAGGCTCTCGCCTTCGGGCACCTCAACCAGGTTGATCGGCTGCACAATGCGGGTGCCGGTGCGCACGATGTCGGCAATGCGGGCACCGATGATGGCGCCGGATTCCTTGAACTTTGGCGGCAGCTGCTGGCGGTTCACGCGCGCTGCGTAGTCGGGCTTGGGCTGGCCGTTTTCATCCAATACCCAGCCGAGGTGGCGGTCATCAACGACTGTGATGACTGAGCCGGCGCCGTTCTCGAATCGCTCCAGGGCGTCCTTGATGCGGGCCGGTTTGATGAACGGGCAGGTTGGCTGCATGGTCAGCAGAATGTCGTTGTCCACGGCGCCGAGTTCGCGCAGGAACGGAATGGTTCGCACCATAACTTCGTCCAGTGTGGCCTTGCCGGTGGTCTTCTGCTCACGGGTCACCACGGCACCAAAGCGCTCGGAGATCTCGGCGATTTCATCGTCATCGGTGATGACAATGACGCGGCCAGCATCGGTGCCGCTCAGGGCAGTTTTGATGGTGCGAGCGATTAGCGGTTCACCCTGCAGGAGTCGAACATTCTTGCGCGGAACACCGGTGGAACCACCGCGCGCGGGAATGACGATCCAGGGTTTTTCCACGTTTAGCGCTTTCGGAAAATCTTTGGCGGCACGCCTACGCTCAGTTCGATGTCGCGCACTCGGTGCAGGGCCTTAGTGGTGAGCGAGCGCACGCTCATGATGCTGTCGGCGATGATACCGAAGAGCAGCACCTGAACCGCACTGATAACCAGGACCGCGCCAAGGATGATGGACTGCAGGTGGCCGTTGTTGTTGCCGTTTGCGGAGTCGATGAGGAACGGCAGCCAGGCCAGTCCACCTAGGATGAAGAGCGCCACGCTCAGTGGAACGAATAGGCGCATCGGGCGGTACTGAACGTAGATGCGAATCATGGTCCAGGCGTTGCGACGCACGTACTTCCAGGTGCTGCCGAAGAGGCGGCTTGGACGCACGCTGTCGTTGCGCTTCACGTGCACGTTGGTCAGCGCCAGCGAGGCATCGGCGACCTGAATCAAAGACTCGATTGTATAGGTGAACTTGGTCACCAGGTTGATCTGCAGGGCGGCATCGCGGCTGAATGCGCGGAAGCCACTGGTGGCGTCGTGAACATTGGTTCCGCTGAAGCGCTGAACCACGCTGGTGCCCAGGCTCTGAAGGTAGCGCTTGAGGCTGCTGAATTCGTTGACGGATGCGGTGTCGCGGTCGCCCACAACAACGTCCGCGGTGCCTTCGACGATTGGCTTGATAAGAGCAGGGATAGCTGAGGCGTCGTACTGGTTGTCGGCATCGGTGTTTACAACGATGTCCGCACCTAGCTTCAATGCGGCATCGATGCCGGCTTGGAATGCGCTGGCTAGACCCTGGTTCTGGGTGAACCGAACTACGTAGTCAACACCGTTGGCCAGGGCCACTTCGGTGGTGTTGTCGCTGGAACCGTCATCGATTACAAGCCACTTGACCTCGGTTGCGCCAGGCAGTTCGCGTGGCAGCTCGGCCAAGGTTGCTGGCAGAAACTCGGCCTCGTTCAGGCACGGAATCTGGATGAAAACTTTCACGCGGTTTTAGCCTTTGCTGTTGACGTCTGCGCCCCAGAGCTTGTCATTCTGGACTAGGCCAACAAGGGCCGTTACTAAGAAGATAGCAAACGACTGCAGCCACATCCGGTTTAGACTGTCCGACCAGCCGGTGCGCCCCAGAGTTGGGTGACCGAATTGACCGCCATCGACCATCTTGGCTAGTAACGAGCCAAGGACCAGAGCAGTTGAAATCCAAAGCAGAGTTTTGTGTTCCGGTGACAGGTCCTTGATTTTGCGCAGACCCATAACTACCAACAAAACCAGCCCGACAAAGAACCAGCCCCAGCGACCACTGCCTGCAATTAGGTTGTCGTAAAGCGCCTGGTTTCCCTTGCGCAGGGCGGAGTGGAACACAACTTCGGCAGCCACGAAAACCACAACCATCGCGATAAGCGCAATAGGCATGATTCGGGTGCGAATGGCATCGAACCACTTGATTGCTGGCAGGAAGCCGGCGCCTACAAAGAGAGCCATAAATACGTACCAAGGAAGGTGCGTGGCGTGAATGATGTAGGAGTGGTAGGTGCTCAGCCAGATGCTCAGGCCCAGGGTTCCACTGGAGATAATCCAGATGATTTCACGCCTGCGGATCCAAGGTTGACCCAGCAGTGGCAGCACAATGAGTGCCGATAGAACGATTCCCTCAACGCGGGATGTGCTGGCGGTGAATACTCCCAGGCAGATCACCAGGAACAGTTCGCGGGTTAGGTGGTAATCGCGCACGGCAACCACCACTGCTACGGTCGCCGCCAGCATGCCCACTGCGGTGAGAGTGTGACCATTCACATAGAAGATTGCTCGCAGCGGCATGACCGTGCTGAAGGTGATGAGCAGCAGCGTGCCCACTATCCACCACACGCGTTTGCGCGACTGGTTGCCAACCAGCTGACCGATTGCCCAAAGCACCAAGCAACCCAGTGCGCCAAAGATGAACGGCGTGATGCCGCTAAGGAACTGACCCGATGGGCCTAGCGAAAGTAACAGCGGGTAGCTGAAGCCACGCTTGATGGCGGTGTGGCCGTTTAGGTAGGCGATGTTGCCGTTGATGTCGAACAGGTGGGCGAACGAAAGAATCCAGAGTGAGTCTCCATGCGGGATTCCCTGGAAGCCCAAGACG
>JBDLQA010000073.1:0-5861 GCA_039800845.1 Actinomycetota bacterium | reverse complement strand
CAGGATTGATGTTTCCGCTGGCTGCCAAGCCGATGCCGCCGGTGATTGCGGCGGCTAAGTCGGTGAGGATGTCACCAAATAGGTTGTCGGTCACAATGACGTCGAAGCGTTCCGGGTCGGTGACCATAAAGATTGTGGCTGCATCAATGTGCAGGTAGTCGTGAGTGATGCCTGGGTATTCCTCGGCAACGCGGTTTACGATCTTCTGCCACATCGAGCCAGCGTGAACCAGCACGTTGTGCTTGTGCACGAGCGTGACCTTCTTGCGGTCGCGAGTGCTCGCCAGTTCGAAGGCGTAGCGAACGGTACGCTCAACGCCGAACGCGGTGTTTACAGAAACCTCGTTAGCAACTTCGTGCTCTGTGCCCACGCGGATTGCTCCACCGTTTCCAACATACGGACCCTCGGTGCCTTCGCGAACAACCACGAAGTCGATCTTGCCCGGGTCTGCCAGCGGACTGATAACACCTGGGAAGAGGCGGCTCGGGCGCAGGTTGATGTAGTGGTTGAAAGCAAAACGAAGCTTCAAAAGCAGGCCGCGCTCCAGCACGCCACTTGGCACGCGTGGGTCACCGATGGCGCCAAGCAGGATTGCGTCGTGCTTCTTGAGCTCTGCCATGTCGGCATCGGTGATGGTCTCACCGTTTGCAAGATAGCGGCGGGCACCCAGGTCAAACTCGGTGGTCGCGAAAGTCACGCCGGAGCCGCGCGTCACTAGCTCGATGGCCTCAAGGGCATACTTAGTTACTTCTGGGCCAATGCCGTCGCCACCGATGATGGCCAGCTTGTATTCACGAGTCAATTGAACTGCTCCTGCGCACGTTGTTTAGAACAACTTTACCCTGCGCTCACCCGCCAGATTGGCGTCGTAACCAGACCTTAATACCTGTGAATCAAAAGTTTTTGTTAGTCGGGCTTGCGCGCAAACAACACCACGGTGACCGATGGCTTCGGGCCTTCAGCCGTGCGTACCTTTCCATCGCGGTTCTCCAGGGTCAGGACTTCTAGTCCCAGATCAAGGCAAAGGCGCTTCAGAGAATCCACCGATGGCAGCGAATCCGGATTCTGCGGTCCGTGGCTGTTGAACTGCAGGTTTTCAAGCGCGTGCCACACACCAAACAGGTGGCCGCCGGGTTTAAGAGCTGCAACAGTGCGGGCCATCGCCTGAGCAAACTGATGCGAATAAATGTGCAGGTAGGCGACTACGGCTAGGTCAACCGGTGCCAGCTGCGCCTCAAACTCCAGCGCGCTCTGACAGGTGGTCAAAAGCCGGTCGGAAACACCGCGTTCTTCGGCAAACTTTCGCGCCTTATCCAAGGCATTCGCCGCGAAGTCGATGTCCTCAACCAGCCAGCCCTTCTCAGCCAACCAAACTGCGTTGCGGCCTTCGCCACCCGCAACATCGATGGCGGTACCCGGCTTCAAGCCTGCACAGAACTCAACCACAAACTGATTAACGTCTTTGGTGTAGACGTACTCTTCTGTGTCGTACTTTTTGATCCACGAGGTTGGGTCCATGTGGGTAGCCTATCCTCTCGACCTCGATGGGTGGCGGTGGCGATGGGCAGGGACAGTGTGTTGCAGCGACAGTGGCTTGCGGCGGCCTAGCGTAAATTAGAGGGGAAGACTTTTCCAAGCCCAGATTGAAAACCCAAAGGATTGACAATGGCCATCGAAGTATCGATCGAAGACCTAGCCCGCGAAATCGAGAATGGCTCCTACGTTCTGGACGTGCGTGAAGACGACGAGTGGGCTGCTGGCCACGTTCCAAGCGCACACCACATTCCGCTGGGTGACCTTGAATCGCGAATCGATGAGGTGGAGGATGGCGCTCGCGTCTTCGTAATCTGCCGCTCCGGCGTGCGCAGCCAGAAAGGTGCAGACATCCTCTTCAACAACGGCATCGATGCCGTTTCGGTTGCCGGTGGCACAATGGGCTGGATCGAGTCCGGCCGCGCCGTCGAATAATCTCTGCTCGCAGCTGTCGAGACAGGTAGTGACAGTGCCTTGATAGGCGCTACCTACCAAAACTGGCATTCTGTGGCTGCCACACGCATAGCCTTAGAGTGTGACCACTGCACTCGCTCCAGAATCGGCCGTCAAGCCTAAGTTAGCCCTAACCGTAATCTCACTCAGCTACCTGATGCTGGTTATGGATCTCTCGGTTGCGGTAACAGCCCTGCCACTTATCCAGAAGGACTTGGGGTTCAGCACCGCCAACCTGGCTTGGATTCAAAATGCTTACACGCTGATTTTCGGCGGTTTTCTCATGCTGGGCGCCAGGTTGGGAGATCTAAATGGCCGCCGCAAGATGTTCATGCTGGGGCTTGCAGCATTTGTGGTCGCCTCACTTTTCGTTGGACTCTCTTCGTCAGCCGAAATGATCATTTTGGGTCGCATCCTCCAGGGGTTGTCAGCGGCAATTCTTGCCCCCTCCACCCTGGCGCTTTTGTCCACTAGCTTCCCCGTCGAGCCGGCCCGAGGCCGCGCACTAGCCATCTATGGATCAATCACCGGTAGTGGCACCACCTTGGGCCTAGTTCTTGGAGGCTTCATCGCTGGAACTATTGGCTGGCGGTGGGCTTTCCTGGTGAACGTACCGCTAGGAATACTTCTTCTTTTGCTGGCTAAGCAGGCGCTGCCAGAAACCGCCAAGCACAGCGGAAAACTAGACATTTTGGGTGCCATCACTTCAACCCTTGGAATGTCAGGTTTGGTCTTCGGATTGATTCATTCCGCAGAGGCTGGATGGACCGACCCCGTCACTCTGATTTCGCTTCTGGGTGGTCTAGCCGTCATGGCGCTTTTCGTTTACATCGAATCGAAACTCGAAAACCCTCTGCTTCCACTCCGCTTATTCTCAAATGCCAAACGCAATGGCGCCAATGGCGCCCGCGCATTGTTTGTCGGATCTATGGCAGGCTTCTGGTTCTTCGGGTCTCAGTTCCTTCAGAACTCGCGAGGCTTGAGTCCATTTGAAACTGGGCTCGCATTCTTACCGATGACATTGGCCAGTTTCGCCATCGCATTCTTTGTTCCACGCCTATCGCGTCGCTTCGGTGATGCTCCTTTCTTGGCCGGTGGTTTGGCAGTTGTGATGATTGGCACATACCTCTTGGGAAATGCGACGGCCAGCGGAAACTACCTACTGACTTTGGCCTTGCCGCTCATGTTGATTGGGTTGGGCCAGGGTGCGTCCACTATTCGCCTCACGTCAGCAGGCATGTCAGATGTACCTTCGGCCGATTCGGGCGCAGCATCTGGCATCGTCAGCACTGCCGTTCAACTGGGCAGCGCGCTCGGGCTGAGTCTTCTTGTTGCCATCGCATCAACCAACAATTCGCTACACCTTACGGCGCCAAAGTTGGCTGAAGCAAACCTAACCGTGGCACTGCATTGGGGAGCCGGTCTAGTGCTGCTCGCACTAGTTTCAGTGCTTGCCTGGGTGCTACCCAAGCGCAATTAGTTTCGATCTACACACCAATAAAGGGGTAAAAATGAAGGCAACACTGCTGTACGGCCCAGGCGACGTTCGCGTGGAACAGCTTGAATATCCGACCATCTCAGTTCCTACTGATGCCGTAGTCAAGGTGACCCTGGCTTGCGTTTGTGGCAGCGACCTATGGGACTTCAACGACTCTGAAAAGCTCGAGGTTGGCCGCCCTCGCGGACACGAATTCCTTGGCGTGGTTGAATCTGTCGGCTCCGATGTCAAAAACCTGAAGCCTGGCGACTTCGTTGTTGCACCGTTTGTTGCTTCCTGCGGCCACTGCGACCGCTGCACCAAGGGCCAGTTCACCAGTTGCCGCTCCATCGGCTTCTTTGGACACGGCGGTGAGGCCGGTGGCCAATCCGAGGCAGTACGTGTGCCAAATGCTGATGGCACCCTGGTGAAGATTGATGTGCCTGCCGATTCGCCTTTGCTGCCTTCAATTCTTGCGTTGAGCGACGTTATGTGCACCGGTCACCACGCAGCAGTAACTGCGGGTGTTGAGGCTGGCGACACTGTCGTTGTGATCGGTGATGGCGCGGTTGGCCTCTGTGCCGTTATCGCAGCGAAGCGTCTTGGCGCTGCACGAATTATTTTGCTGGGTCGCCACCAGGCCAGAACCGATCTTGGTCGCGAATTTGGAGCCACCGATGTGGTTGCCGCCCGAGGCGCAGACGCCATTGCTCAGGTCAAGGAAATCACCAACGGCGACGGCGCTCTGCGAGTCCTGGAATGTGTCGGCACTCAGGACGCGATTGATACTGCGCTCGGCGTGGTGGCAGACTTTGGCGTGATTGGTCGCGTTGGAGCCGCTCAATACGCGAAAATCGACTTCGGATTTGGGCCGCTGATGCGCAACGTCACCATCACTGGTGGCGTAGCGCCGGCACGTGCATACATCGAAGAGCTGCTCGTCGACGTGATGAACGGATCGATTAACCCGGGCAAAGTATTCGACCTCGAGGTTTCGCTGGATGACGTTGCCAAAGCATACGAAGCTATGTCCACCCGCACCCACCTGAAGGTCTTAGTGCGCCCATAGCTTGCCGCAACTGGCCGAACCGGGCCTAAAGGGGCCTAACGCCAGGGTCTAACTTGCGAGCCTAACTTTCGAGAGCCGCATCCGTCTGGGTGCGGCTTTCGTACGCACTGATTCGAAGCAGTTTCAGAGCGTTCTCTGAAGCCGAGCCAGCAGGCGCAAAGTAAGTGTTTAGGCGCAGCGATTCCTCATTGGGCACATCAAAAGCTTCGAACATGAGCTCCATTTGGCCAACCTCTGGGTGGTTAAAGCGTTTGGTTCCGCCTTTATGTTCGTGAACGTTGTGAGCAGCCCAGTGCACCCGGAAAAACTCGCTAAGGGTGCAGAGTTCGCCGATCAAGTCGGTGAGTTGCTTGTCGTATGGATCTCGGCTGGCCTGAGCTCTGAGAATACCTACGGTATCTGTCGCAACTTTCTCCCAGTCCACGAAATAGTCCTGGGCACTAGGGTCCAGAATGCAGAACCTAGCCATGTTTGGTTGGGGACCCTGGGACGCGATCACAGGACTCAGGAACTGCTTTGCCATAGCGTTCATGGCAAGAATGTCCATTCGGCCGTTCCGCACATACATCGGCACGTCCTCAACGGATTCCAACAATCGCAGCAGGCTGCTCTTCACTACCATTGGTCGTGGCTTCGAAGGAAGCCTAATTCCAGGGTTAGATAGCGAAACCAAGTTGTCCAAGTACTTGCGCTCGGCATCATCCAAGTTCAGGACACGAGCAAGACCGGCCACCACACTTTCCGATACGCCCTTCAACTGCCCGCGTTCGATTCTCGTGTAGTAGTCAACGCTGACGCCGGCCAGCATGGCCACTTCCTCACGACGAAGCCCAGCCACTCGGCGATTTGGACTGTATGAAGGCAAGCCCACCGACTCTGGCGAAATGCGCGCCCGCCGGCTAGTGAGAAAATCACTGATGTCTTTGCGAAGGTCCATAACTTAACGCTAACGACAAAGGGTCGGCTTCGCACGTGGCTAAACCGACCCTGCCGTTACCTCTTTCGAGGCGGAGTCTCTTAGAGGTTTACGTCGATGGCGCGCATCTCTTCGGCCTGGATTTCCTTACGGACGCCTTCGAGGATTGCTGCATCGACCTTGCTGTCTACGGTGATGACCGAGAGAGCCTTGCCACCCTTCTGTTCGCGGGCAATCTGCATCGCTGCGATGTTGATGCCTGCGTCTGCGAATGCCTTGCCGTAAACGGCAACGATTCCAGGGCGGTCGGTGTAGACCATGAGAACAAAGTGCTCTGCCAGCGCCAGCTCAACGTCGTATCCGTTGATGTTGACGATCTTCTGGTGGTGCTTAGGGCCGATTACGGTACCCGA
>JBDLQA010000072.1:0-3480 GCA_039800845.1 Actinomycetota bacterium | reverse complement strand
CCGATGCGCTCCCACATCTTGGCGGCGATCCACCACTGTCCATCCAGGTAAACCAGGTTCAAGTAGTCGTTCATCAAACCACCGAACATCTGCAGCTGCGCCTTGACCAGGGCCAAGGTGGGCGAAATCTGGTCAAACGCCAATACGGCGTCGCGGCGGACATCGCCAGGGGTGTTGGCAGGCGAAACGCGGTTAGCTACGGCTTCGCGGTAGGCATCATGCGGACGTATGTTTAGCTCGCCATTCACAACACCATAGAGGACGCAATCCTTGTGGAAAACCTTGTCAAAAATGGACATGTCCTGAGTCCAAAGGGCCTCAAAATAGTTGTCCATGAGGGTGGCAATGCCCTCATCGGTGATCTGAACTAAGTCGCTTCTGGTCATGCCTTCAGTCTAGAACGCTTTAGATGTCCAGGATGTCCGTAACCAATGCTGCGATGGCTGAACGCTCCGAACGAGTGAGCGTGACGTGCCCGAACAGCGAGTGACCCTTGAGTGCTTCCACCACAGCGGCGATTCCATCGTGGCGGCCAACCCGAAGGTTGTCGCGCTGGGCAACATCGTGGGTGAGCACAACGCGACTGTTTTGGCCGATGCGGCTAAGCATGCTCAGCAGCACATTGCGCTCCAGGCTCTGTGCCTCATCAACGATCACGAAGGAGTCATGCAAGCTTCGGCCACGGATGTGAGTCAGCGGCAAAATCTCCAAGATTCCGCGATCCTGTATGTGCTCGATGACTTCCTTCGAGCAGATGGCGCTGAGGGTGTCGAACACCGCCTGACCCCACGGGTTCATCTTCTCGTTTTCGGAACCCGGCAGGTAGCCGAGTTCCTGGCCGCCAACCGCATACAGCGGACGGAAGACGAGGATCTTCTTCTGCTGACGGCGTTCCATCACCGATTCCAGCGCCGCGGCCAAAGCCAGAGCGCTCTTACCGGTACCTGCACGACCACCGAGCGAAACGATTCCCACTTCAGGGTCCAGCAACAGGTCGATTGCCAGGCGCTGCTCTGCGCTGCGGCCGTGCACGCCGAATAGCTCGCTGTAACCCTTCACCAAGCGAATCTGCTTGTCGCTTGTGATGCGACCAAGCGCGCCCCCGCGTGCCGAGGTCAGAATCAGACCGGTGTTGACCGGGAAGTTCGCGGCCTCCGGGTGCGAAAGGATTTCGGCATCGTAAAGGTCGCCCATTTCCTCCGGGCTCAGGCCAATCTCAGCAACCCCGGTGTAGCCGGCATCGCGAGCAAGCTCCGCGCGATATTCCTCAGACCCCATGCCGAGTGCAGCCGCCTTCAGGCGCATCGGCATATCCTTGGAAACCACGGTGACATCGCAGCCCTCATTGCGCAGGTTGAATGCGCAGGCGATGATGCGGCTGTCGTTGTCACCAAGCTGGAAGCCCGATGGCAGAACGCTCTGATCGGTGTGGTTCAGCTCGACGCGAAGGGAGCCGCCATCGCCAACTGAGATTGGGAAATCCAGGCGCTCGTGGTCGCGGCGGAGGTCGTCTAAGTGGCGCAGCGCCTGACGCGCAAAGTAGCCAATCTCAGGGTCGTGACGCTTCTTCTCAAGCTCGTTGATGACCGTGATTGGAATTACAACTTCGTGTTCCGAGAATCGGAACATCGCCTTTGGGTCACTCAAAAGCACCGAGGTATCCAGCACAAATGTTTTGACTTTCGTCTCTGGCTTGGTGGACTTGGAGCTGGACGCCAGTGCTTTTGCCATTTAGTTATCCTCGTATCGAAGGTGACCTTTGACTACAAAGTAGACCTGCGATTTCTAACTATTTGCAGCGACACGCCCCAATTCCCTTTTGTTAACAATTGGGAAAGATTCCGCGCGGAAATTGGGCGAGAAGCCCGTCAATTAAGGCAACTAGGGCCGCCGAAGACCAGAAAATCTCTAAGCGCCGAAGCGACGGTGGCGAGTTTCGAACGCACGAAGCGCACGCAGGAAGTCCACCTTACGGAAGTCTGGCCAGAGTGCTTCCTCGAAGTACAGTTCGCTGCTGGCCGACTGCCAGAGCAGGAAGCCGCTCAGGCGCTGCTCGCCGCTGGTACGAATAATCAGGTCGGGGTCGGGCAGGCCACCGGTGTAAAGGTGCTCCCCAATCAACTCCGGGCTCAGCTTCTGAGCCAACCCCTGGATGGTCTCCCCCTTGGCCGCGTGATCCACCAGAATGTCACGCACTGCGTCGACTATCTCATTGCGACCACCGTAGCCAACAGCCAAGTTAACTTGCGTGCCCTCGATGTGGGCGGTAGCCGCCTCCGCCGCTTCAAGCTGACCCAGGAGTTCGGCTGGCAGCAGGTCTCGCACACCCATAAGGCGAACGCGCCACTTACCGGCGGTAGCTAGATCGGTGGCCAGGGAACCGATGATCTGCAGGAGGTCGGCAAGTTCATCGCTGGCGCGATTCTTCACGTTGTCGGTGCTGAGCAAGTAAAGGGTCACAACCTTGATGCCTAGGTCGTCACACCAGCCCAGGAATTCCAGGGTCTTTTGCGCGCCCGCAGCGTGGCCTTCCGCGGCCTTGGAAAGCTGGCGGCTCTTGGCCCAGCGTCGGTTTCCATCCAGCATTACGGCCACGTGCTTAGGAAGATCGTTGCGCACCTCGCGGTCCAGAATCTTGGACGAGAGTCGTTTCTCGTACAGACTGTAGATCAGGTTGCGCATACGCAAAATGGTACTACCCCGCGGCCTTCGCTAGGCTTGAACCGTGAGCAAAGACCCTGGAACTGACCTTCCAAACCTGGCGTTTAATGACTTCACCACGCGTCCGATTGCCATAGTTCCGGAGCGCAAGCCATCGTGGCGCGGCTGGATCCACACCGGCGTGCTTCCAATCGTCATCGCGGCCGGCATCGTCTTGGTGGTCCTGGCCAACGGAATCCCGGCCAAGATAGTCGACTCCATCTTCTTCGCCAGCAGCATCCTGCTTTTCGGCAACTCCGCGCTCTATCACCGCTTCAACTGGAAGCCAAAAACCAAGGTAATCCTGAAGCGAATCGACCACGCCAACATCCTGTTGCTGATCGCCGGTTCCTACACCCCGATTACCTGGCTGGCGTTGCCGCAGAGCAAGGCTCTGATGCTGATGTGCATCATTTGGGGAACGGCGATTCTGGGCATCGGCTTCCGCGTCTTCTGGATTCACGCCCCGCGCTGGCTTTACGTGCCCATTTACATCGGGATGGGCTGGGTGGCGCTGGCCTTCGTGGTTGATTTCATGAACGCCAATGCACCGATGATGATTCTGATTCTTGCTGGTGGCCTGATGTATTCAATCGGTGCCGCCGCTTATGCCTTCAAGTGGCCGGGCAAAGATGCCAAAAACTTTGGATTCCACGAGGTCTTCCACGCATTCACCGTAGCCGCATTCCTTTGCCACTGGACTGGAATCCTTCTCATTTCGCTGTCTCCGGCGGCAGGCAGCTTCGGCTAGACCAGCTTGTATTCGCCGGATCCCAGCAG
>JBDLQA010000071.1:0-4664 GCA_039800845.1 Actinomycetota bacterium | reverse complement strand
GAGCAGGAGCACGAGCGCCTGCTGGCTTGGCAGGAGCAGATGCTGCAGAAGTGTGAGCTGCACTACCGCGTAATCGACACCGCTGCCGGCGACCTCGGTTCCAGCGCCGCACGAAAGTTTGATGCCGAGGCGTGGGTGCCTTCGCAGAACACCTTCCGCGAGCTAACCTCGACAAGCAACTGCACCACCTTCCAGGCTCGTCGCCTGAACGTTCGTTACCGTCGTGAAGATGGCAAGACCGCTCCGGTTGCAACCTTGAACGGCACCCTGGCAACCACCCGCTGGCTGGTAGCAATCCTCGAAACCCACCAGCAGGCCGATGGTTCGGTGCGAATTCCTGCAGCACTGCGCCCATACCTCGGTGGCCAGGAATTCATTCGACCGAAGGCATAAATGACCAACCCCGAAAGCGGCACCACGGCCGTCGGTGAAGAGCGATGGATGGTCGCTCTGGACATCGACGGAACTTTGGTGCACGATGATGGGTTCTTGTCGCCGGAAGTAGTCCGCGAAGTCCAGCGAGTCCGCGCTCTCGGCCACGAGGTTGTGGTGGCCACCGGCCGCTCCGCAACCAACGCCATTCCGGTGGTGCGCGAATTGGGCATCGAATCCGGTTTCGTCGTCTGTTCCAACGGAGCCGTGACGGTTGAAGTCGACCCAGAAGACGCGCAGGGCTTCCGCCCGCACGAGGTCATCACCTTTGAGCCGCGTGAGGTTTTGGCCAAGCTGATCGATACGCTGCCAAACGCGCATTTCGCCGTTGAAGACGTGGACGGTTCCTATCGTTTCCACAAGCCATTCCCCGCTTACGCGCTAGGTGAAAAGAACGTTGAGACCCCGCTCGAGGAGCTCATGGCGCACCCGGTTAGCCGCGTGGTTGTGCTTTCGCCCGAGCACGACGCCGATGATTTCGTGGATCTAATCGCGGGCATCGGCTTGCACTCGGTTACCTACGCAATCGGCTACACCGCGTGGCTGGACATCAGCCCAGAGGGAATCACCAAGGGCAGTGCCCTGGAGAAGCTTCGCGACCGCCACGGAATAGCGCCGCATCAGACCATCGCGGTTGGCGACGGCCGCAACGACATCGCCATGTTTGAATGGGCGGCTGCTGGCGGCGGGCTTTCCTTCGCAATGGGCCAGGGCCCTGACGATGTCCGCGCTGCTGCGCTCGAGGTCACTTCATCGGTGGAGGATGATGGCGTGGCCAGAGTTCTCTCAGGATTCGAAGGCATACTCTTCAGCAGAGCCCTCGGCTAGACTTATACACGGAGGCCTGTCCGAGCGGCCGATGGAGCTGGTCTTGAAAACCAGTGAGCAGCAATGCTTCGTGGGTTCGAATCCCACGGCCTCCGCCAGTCTTTTTAAGGAATGCCCTTGAGCAACACTGAGCCCACTAAGCGTCGTGCCCAACCGCGCCACGCCGTGCTCACCACCCGCTCGGGGCGCCGTAACCTGCTCAGCCTGATTTGGCGTGGGCTCGCAGTGGTGCTTGCATCCACACTGATGATTGTCGGCTATTCGGTGGTTTCCATCGGAAGCCAGTTGAAGAACGGCGGCATCCAGCTGACCGATGCCAACGGCAAGGCCATCACCACTCCCGCAAACCTCAAGGGTCCAATCAACATGCTGTTGGTGGGCTCCGATACCCGAGCGGGACAGGGCGGCGGCTTCGGCACCGGCATCACCAGCAACCTCGCGGACGTGATCATTCTTTTGCACATTTCCGCCGACCGCAAAAACGCAGTGGCGATGAGCTTCCCACGTGACCTAATGGTTCCGTGGCCGGCCTGCCCGAGCACCAGCGGCGGCTCCGGCTACCTGGCGCAGAGCCTTGGGCAGATCAACGCAACCATCGCCAACGGCGGCCCTGGGTGCACTCTGCTGACAGTTGAATCCATCACCGGTCTGGACATCCCGTACCTCGCGATGATCAACTTCAAGGGCGTAATCGAGATGTCGAACGCCATCGGTGGCGTGACTGTATGTGTTGCAAAC
This sequence comes from Actinomycetota bacterium, assembly GCA_039800845.1. Classification (GTDB taxonomy): domain Bacteria; phylum Actinomycetota; class Actinomycetes; order Actinomycetales; family Microbacteriaceae; genus Rhodoluna. Next base: position 2,666 of record JBDLQA010000071.1, on the reverse strand, counting down.
CCGATTCACGACACCTACACCCACCTGGACCTGACCGCGGGCACCCACACTTTGCAGGGCTTGCAGGCGCTGCAGTTCCTGCGCACCCGCCACGGCATCGGTGACGGCTCAGACCTAAGCCGAATCAGCAACCAGCAGGTGTACATGAGCTCGCTGTTCCGCAAGGTGAAGAGCAACGGTGTCTTGACCAACCCCGTTTACCTCTACAGCTTGGCTAACGCGGCTGCCCGCAACATGACCCTGAGCAGCAACCTGACCGACCTAAACGTTTTGGTTGGCATGGCGGGAGCTTTCCGTCACGTATCGCCAGACAGCATGACCTTCCTGCAGGTGCCAACCCAGGGCGGACTCCCAGCGCCAAACCAGGGTCGTGTGCAACTGATCCCGGACCAGGCTCAGGTTATCTTCGACAAACTGAAGGCCGACGAACCGTTGCTGCTAGCTGGAAGCAACCCGGAAATTGGCGCTCAGAGCGCAACCCCAACTCCGGCTGCCAGCGCATCGGCTTCGGCCAAACCTGCGGCCAGCGCAAGCCCAACCGCATCCACCCTGCCAACCTGGGTTCGCGGAACCAAGGGCTCCGCAACCACCTGCTCTAACTAGTAATAGACGTGGCTAGTCAGAGCCGCGTTTAGTCAGCGATGATTGCGGCCACAGGCACGTGGTCACTCGGACCCTCGCCCTTGCGCTCGTCGCGCACAATCGCCACCTGCTGAACGCGCTCGGCAAATGCCTCCGACCCCAAAATGAAGTCGATTCGCATACCCTCGTCCTTCGGGAAGCGCAGCTGCTGGTAGTCCCAGTAGGTGTAGCCGGTTGGGATGCGCGGGCGCACCACATCGGTGAGGCCAATCTGCTCAAACACGTCAAAGGCCTCGCGCTCAGGCGCGGAAACGTGGGTTGACCCCGCGAAGTCGTTGATGTCCCAGACATCGGTGTCCAGAGGAGCGATGTTGAAATCGCCCATGAGCGCCAGCGGAAGGTCCGGCTCGTGTTCCAGCCACTCCGCGGTCGCAGCGGCCAGGCGGTCCAGCCACTCCAACTTATAGGTGTAGTGGGGGTCTTCCAGGGTGCGGCCATTAGGGATGTAAAGGCTCCAGAGGCGCACGCCGTTGAAGGTAGCACCGATGGCCCGTGCTTCTTGCGCCATGTCCTTGCCGAAGCCAGGCATGTCCGCGAAGCCGATTTCTACGTCCTCGGCTGGGATTCGGTGAGCGAAAGCAACACCATTCCACTGGTTCAATCCGTGCATCGTGATCTGGTAGCCGGCCTCCTCGAAGGCGGCAACCGGGAACTGCTCGGGCTTGCACTTGATTTCCTGCATAGCCAAAACGTCAAGGTCGGCTCGTTGAATGTAATCAATTACTCGCCCGACTCGGGTTCTGATGCTGTTTACGTTCCAGGTGGCTATGCGCATTCCTTAAACTTAAGCCATGACCTTTAACTCGCCTGCCAAGCCACGTCTCGTTGAACTCATCAAGCAGCTAGCTGTGGTTCACGGCCGCGTAACTCTTTCCAGCGGTATCGAAGCCGACTACTACGTTGACCTTCGCCGCGCCACCCTGCACCACGAAGCCGCTCCGCTCATCGGCCAGGTAATCCTGGACCTGCTGGACCAGAACGGCGTCACCGAGTTCGACGCCATCGGCGGTCTCACCATGGGTGCCGACCCTGTAGCCACCGCCGTGCTGCACCAGGGCGCTGCCCGAGGCCGCAGCATCGATGCATTCGTTGTGCGCAAGCAGGCCAAGGCCCACGGCATGGGCCGCCAGGTGGAAGGCCCGGATGTAAAGGGCAAGCGCGTGGTTGTAGTTGAGGACACCAGCACCACCGGTGGATCGCCACTTACCGCCGCCGAGGCCTTGGAGGCCGCGGGTGCAATCATCGTTGCGGTTGCCACCGTTGTGGACCGCAACACCGGCGCGCAGCAGGTTATTGAGGCAAAGGGCTACAAGTACTTGAGCGCCGTTGGTCTGGAAGATCTAGACCTGGCGTAACACGCATTAGAAAAGGGCCCGATTTATCGGGCCCTTTTCCGTTTAATCAGGTGAATTTGTAACGAATTTATCTAGACACGCCGATGGGGTAGAAAATTCAAAAAAACACTAGATATAGTGGTCATACAAATAAATAGACCTAGAACTGGGGGTATAGTTGATTTTCGGCACATACCTCCAAGACCACAAATCAGTGATGATTAGCGGTCTTCGGTAGCCAGGTCAATGAAGTTAGAAAGAGTTTGAAGATGAGTGCAGAAACCACCGTTTACACCCTGCCATCCTGCGTTCAGTGCGACAGCACCAAGCGCCTGCTGAAGCGCGAGAACATCCCGTTCAACGAGATTGACCTAAGCCAGGACGAAGAGGCCATGAACATGGTTCGTTCCCTGGGTTACAGCGCAGCTCCAGTTGTAGTCTCCGGTGACAAGCACTGGTCGGGCTTCAAGATGGACAACATCCTGGCGCTGGCTTCTTAAGACTTCAGGGAAACCTCGGGGCGTCTGAAGGCAATAGCCAAAGGAAGCCCAAAAGCTCCACCAGCAACAGACGAGTGAAGGACATCATGTTTGACATCGTCTACTTTTCAAGTGCATCAGAAAATACAAAGCGATTCGTCGACAAGCTGGGCTTGGAATCGAAGCGAATCCCGCTCCTAACCAGGGACGC
>JBDLQA010000070.1:0-11339 GCA_039800845.1 Actinomycetota bacterium | reverse complement strand
CTATTCCGAGCCGGGCAGTTAGTAGTGCACACCGCCGCCGAGTTTGGCATCGGAGTTTTGCAGCCGGCTGCCGCTGCAGGAGCAATCCCGTTGGCTATTCATCCCGCAATGAGATTCTCCGGAACCAGCCTGGACATCGCGCGAGTGCGAGACAGCCACTTCGCGGTTACCGCTCCCGCCATCGCAGTTCCAATTGCTCTGGCGCTGGTGATCGAGATGGGTGCAGAACCGGTTGTGATTGCCGAAGACGATCGAGCCAAATACTTCGAGGCCATTTCGGTTGCGACCACTTTCAGTGGACTCATTGTGAACCAGGCCATCGGGCTGCTGAATCAGATAAACGTGGCGGAGGGCCGCGAACTGCTTTCCACGCTTCTGCACAGCAGTGTGGATGGCGCACTTGCCGAAGGCTACCAGCCAATCGAACCGGAAGACCTCAGAGGATAACGTGCAGTTAGTACACACTGTCGCAGAACTTGACGCTGCTCTCGCCCCGGCCCGCGCCGCCGGCAGCAAGGTGGGCTTCGTGCCAACCATGGGAGCCCTGCACGAAGGGCACGTCTCGCTGGTCAACCTGGCGCACACCTATGCCGACGTTGTGGTGGTAAGCATTTTCGTCAACCCGAAGCAGTTTGGCGAAGGAGAAGACTTCGACCGCTACCCGCGCACGCTCGAAGCCGACTGTGAAAAGCTGGACGGGATTGCGGACATTGTCTTCGCGCCAGCCGTAGAAGATGTTTACCCAGCCGGAGTTGAGGTTGCCCAGAAACACGGCGGTCCGGTTGCCTCCCAGTTTGAAGGCGCTGCCAGGCCGGGCCACTTCGATGGCATGCTCACCGTTGTGGCAAGGCTCTTCGACCTCGTTAAGCCGAACGTTGCCGTATTCGGACAGAAAGATGCCCAGCAGCTGTTCCTGATTCAGAAAATGGTCGATGCCGAATACCCGCATATGACCATCATCGCTGCGGATATTGTGCGCGAAGCCAGCGGCCTGGCAATGTCCAGTCGCAACCGCTACCTGAACACCGAACAGGCAGACATCGCAGAGATTCTGGCCATCACCTTGGCCACGGTCAGCCAGTTGATGCACGAGGGCATGGCCATCGATGCGGCTCTGGCACTAGGCGCCGAAATGATTAGCGGCGAGCCCGAGACTAAACTTGATTACCTAGCCCTGGTTGACCCTCAAACCTTTGAGCGGGTGGGCAACGGATACACCGGAAGCGCGCTATTGATTGTTGCCGCGAAGGTCGGTGGAGTCCGCCTGATTGACAACCACATTTTCGAGATTTAAACGATTGACCGCAGGAGCCGCAATGAGCGACGAGCAGAACTTGATTGAAGAAGAAGGCCAGGACCTTCCGGAGCAGATTGCTATTCGTCTTGCCAAGCGCGAGCGCCTGAACCAGCTGAACGACGCCTACCCGGTTTCGCTGCCAATCACCCACACCATCGAGCAGGTGCGCGCCGCCTACCCTGAGCTTCCAATAGACCACGCAACTGGCGAAACCGTCGCTCTTACAGGCCGCGTGATGTTCCAACGCAACACCGGAAAGCTTTGCTTCGCCACCCTGCAGGCAGGTTCTGGCGAGCGCATCCAGGCGATGCTCTCCTTGGACAAAGTTGGCGAGGAGCAGCTGGAGCTTTACAAGGAGCTCGTCGACCTGGGCGACCACCTTTTTGTCATCGGTGAGGTAATCACTTCAAAGCGCGGAGAGCTCTCCGTGATGGTCAGCGAATGGAAGATGGCCGCCAAGACCATCCGCCCGCTTCCTAACCTTCACAACGAACTTGGCGAAGAGTTCCGTGTGCGTCACCGCTACATCGACCTAATCGTCCGCGACCGTGCCCGCGAGGTAGTGCAGATCCGCGCCAAGGTTATGCAGAGCATGCGCAAGACCTTCATGGAGCGCTCGTTCCTAGAGGTTGAAACCCCGATGCTGCAGACCATCCACGGTGGAGCATCTGCGCGTCCGTTCAAGACTCACTCCAACGCATTCGACACCGAGCTCTTCCTGCGAATTGCCCCTGAGTTATTCCTGAAGCGTGCAGTGGTCGGTGGCATCGATCGCGTGTTCGAAATCAACCGTAACTTCCGCAACGAAGGCGCCGACCGCACCCACTCTCCAGAGTTCGCGATGCTGGAGGCCTATGAGGCTTACGGAGACTACAACTCCATCGCCGACCTAACTCAGGCCCTTATTCAGAACGCAGCGATGGATGTCTTCGGCACCCACCAGGTGGTTCTGGAGGACGGCTCCATCAACGACCTCGGTGGACAGTGGGCGCGAATCAGCATGTTTGAAAGCCTTTCCGAGGCCTGTGGCCAGACCATCACCCCGGAAACCCCGATCGCAGAGCTAAAGAAGCTGGCTGACCGCGAAGGCCTGGAGATTGACCACCCGCTGCACGGCAAGTACGTGGAGGAGCTCTGGGAGCACTTCGTAAAGAGCAAGCTGGTGAACCCGACTTTCGTCATGGACTTCCCAGTGGACACCAGCCCGCTTACCCGTAACCACCGCAGCAAGTCTGGCGTCGTGGAGAAGTGGGACCTTTACATCCGCGGCTACGAGCAGGCAACCGGCTATTCGGAGCTGGTTGACCCTGTCATTCAGCGCGAGCGTTTCGTGGAGCAGATGAAGCTGGCTGCTGCCGGTGACCCAGAGGCGATGAAACTGGACGAGGACTTCCTGAAGGCGCTCGAGTTCGGTATGCCACCATCGGGCGGAATGGGTATGGGCATCGACCGCCTACTCATGTCACTTACCGGCCTCGGCATCCGCGAGACCATCATGTTCCCGCTGGTGAAGTAATGGACGCAAAGTTCCAGGCAGAACTAATCGCCACGTTGCTGGGTTTCATCCCCCCACTGCTGGTGGGTGCGGTGTTCTATTTAGTGATGCGATCGATCCTTCGCGCCGACTCGAAAGAGCGCAAAGTATGGAACGAAATCGAGGCTGAAGAGCGCCTGAAGGCGGGCCTTCCGGCTAAGAAAGCCGACTCGGCTAAGTAACAAAACGAGAGCTTTTCACCCTAGGGCGAACAAGCCTATTTTCCACACCTTTCGGTAGCTACCATTCCATTAGATACCCTGCCCGAATGGGCGGTATCCGAGGAGTAGCAATGTTTGAAAAGTTCACCGACAAGGCCCGTCGCGTAGTTGTCTTGGCTCAAGAAGAAGCCAAGCTGCTCAACCACAACTACATCGGCACCGAGCACATCCTGCTCGGCCTAATCCACGAGGGCGAAGGCGTAGCAGCCAAGGCCCTTGAGTCGCTGGGTATTTCGCTGGAGTCCGTGCGTGAGCAGGTCCAGGAGATCATCGGTCAGGGCCAGCAGGCTCCAACCGGTCACATTCCATTCACCCCTCGTGCCAAGAAGGTACTTGAGCTTTCGCTTCGTGAAGCGCTTCAGCTGGGCCACTCCTACATCGGCACCGAGCACCTGCTGCTCGGTCTGATCCGTGAGGGCGAAGGCGTTGCCGCCCAGGTCTTGACCAAGCTGGGAGCGGACACCAACCGCGTTCGTCAGCAGGTCATCCAGCTGCTCTCGGGCTTCCAGGGTAAGGAGACCGTCGGCGTTGGCGCCAACAACGATGCAGCCCCTCAGAAGGGCTCACAGATTCTGGACCAGTTCGGTCGCAACCTCACCCAGGCCGCGGCAGAAGGCAAGCTCGACCCGGTAATCGGTCGCGAGCGCGAGATTGAACGCGTAATGCAGATCCTTTCCCGCCGCAGCAAGAACAACCCTGTTCTAATCGGTGAGCCGGGTGTTGGTAAGACAGCAGTCGTTGAGGGCTTGGCCCAGGCGATCGTGGCCGGCAACGTGCCAGAGACCCTAAAGGGTAAGCAGCTTTACACCCTGGACCTCGGCGCGCTGATCGCCGGTAGCCGCTACCGCGGAGACTTCGAAGAGCGCCTAAAGAAGGTAACCAAGGAAATTCGCACTCGCGGAGACATCATCACCTTCATCGATGAGATTCACTCGCTGGTGGGTGCCGGTGCTGCCGAAGGCGCTATCGATGCCGCGAGCATCCTGAAGCCGCTGCTTGCACGTGGCGAGCTGCAGACCATCGGTGCCACCACCCTAGACGAGTTCCGTAAGTACTTCGAGAAGGATGCCGCGCTTGAGCGCCGCTTCCAGTCGGTGCTGGTCAATGAGCCATCGATTCCGCACGCAATCAACATCCTCAAGGGTCTTCGCGACCGCTACGAGGCGCACCACAAGGTTTCCATCACCGATGGCGCGCTGGTTGCTGCAGTCAACCTGGCCGACCGCTACATTCAGGACCGCCAGCTTCCAGACAAGGCAATCGACCTAATCGACGAAGCCGGCGCACGTGTCCGCCTATCCATCCTGTCCTCGCCACCAGAACTGCGCGAGATCGAGGAGAAGATCGTTGCCGTCCGCGTGGACAAGGAAAAGGCAATCGAAAACCAGGACTTCGAACTCGCTGCTGCAAAGCGCGACGAAGAGAAGACCCTGAACGGTCAGCGTGCCCAGCTGGAGAAGGACCTCCGCAAGGGCAACTCGCGCGACCAGGGCGTGGTTGACGAAGGCATGATCGCCGAGGTTCTGGCGCAGTCAACCGGCATCCCTGTGTTCAAACTCACCGAGGAAGAGTCCTCGCGTTTGCTGTTCATGGAGCAGGAACTGCACCGCCGTGTAATCGGTCAGGAAGACGCCATTGCGGCGCTTTCCAAGACCATCCGTCGTCAGCGCGCGGGTCTGAAGGATCCAAAACGTCCATCCGGTTCGTTCATCTTCGCCGGTCCAACCGGTGTTGGTAAGACCGAGCTCGCAAAGGCGCTCGCCGAGTTCCTGTTCGACGACGAAGGCGCGCTAATCAGCCTGGACATGAGCGAATACAGCGAGAAGCACACCGTGAGCCGTCTCTTCGGCGCCCCTCCGGGCTTCGTCGGTTTCGAGGAAGGTGGACAGCTGACCGAGAAGGTTCGCCGTAAGCCGTTCAGCGTCGTTCTCTTCGATGAGATCGAAAAGGCTCACCCAGATATCTTCAACAGCTTGCTGCAGATTCTGGAAGAGGGTCGCCTCACCGATGGCCAGGGTCGCGTTGTTGACTTCAAGAACACCGTGATCATCATGACCACCAACCTGGGCACCCGCGACATCGCTCGCGGTGCGCTCGGATTCTCGCTTGAGGGCAACAGTCAGAACGACTACGACCTCATGAAGGGCAAGGTCAACGAGGAGCTAAAGAAGCATTTCAAGCCTGAGTTCCTGAACCGCGTGGACGAGACCATCGTGTTCCCTCAGCTTTCGAAAGAAGAGCTGCGCGAGATTGTGGAGCTGTTCATCAAGCGCCTTGCAGAACGTCTGGAAGACCGCGACATGACCATCTCGCTAAGCCAGGAGGCCAAGGACAAGCTGATCGAAATCGGCTTCGACCCAGCCCTGGGTGCGCGTCCGCTGCGTCGTGCAGTTCAGCGCGAGGTCGAGGACAAGCTGTCCGAGAAGATCCTGCACGGCGAGCTGGCTTCTGCCACTCACGTGGACGTGGATGTGGTTGCAGGCGAGTTTGTCTTCACCGCAAAGCCACGCGTGCACGAGTCGGTTACCTCGGGTCAGCAGGCCTAGACCCCAAAGCTATACGTTTCCCACAGCTGGAGGCTGCCCGTTCGATCGGGCAGCCTCCGCTAGCATTTGAGCATGACCAATCCGCAGTTCACCATTCGCCCAGCGCACACCGATGACGTGCGCGCCATCCAGGCGATGCGCACACCTCTGGAGGGTGACGGTCAGAAGCTTCTTCACCACGACCTCGTAGCTTTGTTCGAGAAAGTGCAGGAGTTCCTGGTAGCTGTGGATCCGAACGGCAACGTCATCGGTGCTGGCGCACTGCATGTGATGTGGGAGGACCTTGCCGAGGTTCGTTCGCTTGTGGTGAATGAAGCGGCTCGCGGCAAGGGTGTTGGTCACGGGATTGTGGCTGCACTGTTGGACCACGCGCGTTCGCTGGGCATCAAGCGCGTTTTCTGTTTGACCTTCGAAGTTGACTTCTTCCGCAAGCACGGATTTGAGCCGATTTCGGACGTTCCGGTTGACGAAGCCACCTACCAGGAGATGGTTCGTTCAACCGATGATGGTGTTGCGGAATTCTTGGATTTGGCTCGTGTAAAGCAGAACACACTCGGCAATACCCGCATGCTCTGCCTCCTCTAGTTATCTTTGAACTATGGCAGCACCAGAGACTCCTTCGAAGCGTACATTCTTGATTCGTCGACTCGTCGCGCTCGCGGTGGTGGTCGGCCTAATCTGGGCTGTTGTGGCAGGTGTGACTGCCGTGGTCGGTTGGGTCGGTGGCCTGTTCGGTGGCTCAAAGCCAGCCGTAACTGCTTCCGCTGGCACTTCTGCCGGTAACGACAGCGCCAACGCGGCTTCGGCCAAGTACACTACCTGCATGCCGAAGGGCATCGACCTAATGGCGGTTGTGGGCGATGGCAGCAAGCCGCAGAGCAGTTTCGCCGCGGCTACCAGCCCTAAGTTCTGGTTCGTGGTTACCAACACCAGCGACAAGCCTTGCTATTACAACGTGGGCACCAAGGCCCAGGTTTACAAGGTGACCAGCGGCAGTGAAACTATTTGGAGCAACGCAGACTGCAAGGCTGCGGTTAGCAACTACCGCATGCTCCTGCAGCCTGGCGTCTCAACTACTTCGCCTGCCATCACCTGGGATCGCGTTCACTCTTCGGCCACGGGCTGCGACCGCGCCTCAGGTCAGGGCATTGCAACTGGCGGTGGCGCCTCGTATCACCTGCAGGTAACCCTGAATGGTGTGGCCAGCAACGACGTTCAGTTCATCCTGAACTAAGCCAGCCAACCTCGCGCCTCACCCGAGGGTCGTAACCGATCGGCCCTAAGGCTAGCTACCAGTTCAAGCCCAGGCTCAGTGCGGCCTTGAGGTCTCCAACTTCGGAATCCACCGAGCGAATGAAGCCGAGTCGATTTGCCTCGGCCGCACGCTGCTTCGAGTTTGAAACCGCTCGCACTTCTCCCGCCAGCGAGATCTCGCCAAAGGCAACCAGATTGTGAGCGATTGGTTTGTCCTGAATGGCCGATGCGATGGCTAGGGCAATCGCTAGGTCCGCTGCTGGCTCGGTGATTTTTACGCCACCCACTGTGGAGACGAACACATCGTGGTCGCCGACTTTCAGGCCGGCGCGGCGCTCCAGAACGGCCAAAAGCATGTTCACGCGGCTGGTGTCGAGTCCGTTGGTAACTCGTCGTGGCTGAGGAGCCCCCGACTTCACAACCAAGGCCTGAATCTCAGCTATCAGAGGGCGCTTGCCCTCCATAGTGACGGTAACGCAGGTCCCAGAAATCGGCTGGTTTCCGCGGCTCAAGAAAAGCCCCGAGGGGTCGGTTACTTCGGCAATGCCATCGCCGGTCATTTCGAAACAGCCAACTTCGTCGGTAGGGCCGAATCGGTTTTTCAGGCTGCGGACGAATCGCAGCGAGGTCTGGCGGTCGCCTTCAAAGTGGCAAACAACATCAACCAAGTGCTCCAAAACTCGCGGACCCGCGATGGAGCCGTCCTTGGTCACGTGGCCTACCAGGATGGTCGGGATTCCGCGCTCCTTGGCCACAGAAATCAAGCTGGCGGCAACCTCGCGAATCTGGCTGGGCATGCCGGCGGCCCCATCGATTTCCGCGCTAGCGATGGTCTGAACCGAGTCAACCAAAATCAAACCGGGCTGAACGGCCTCTATCTGCCCCAGGACGGACGAAAGATCGTTCTCGGTAGCCAACAACAGGTTGTCGGCTAATGCGCCGGTGCGCTCGGCTCGGAGGCGAATCTGGCCAACGGATTCCTCTCCGCTTACATACAAAACCTTGGTACCGTTTCGGGCGGCACGGGCAGCAACCTCCAGAAGGAGCGTGCTTTTACCCACGCCTGGCTCACCGCTGAGCAGAATGACGGCTCCTGCAACTAGGCCACCACCCAGAACGCGGTCGAACTCGCTCACGCCGGTGGGCACTGCCGATACTCCACCCGAGGAAATCTCGGTGATCGGCCGAGCCACCGCTGTCTCGAGAATGACCGCCGGCTTCGCCTTTTTCACCAATCCGGTCTGTGCGCCAACTTCCTGCACGGTGCCCCAGGCCTGACATTCACCGCAGCGGCCAACCCACTTGACGGCGGTCCAGCCGCACTCGGTGCAGGCGAAGTCGTTCTTATTTTTTGCAGAGGCCATGCTTCAAACCTAATGTGCGCCTAAGACATCTTGGTCAACCCAAAGCCCAGCGCCTTAAACTTGCAGTGTGGACATTAAAAAGATTGCGATTCTGGGTTCGGGCTCTATGGGCACGGCCATCCTAAGCGGCCTGCTGAAGGCTGGCTTCGATGGTTCCAACGTGGCCGTCACCACCAAGACTGTTGCCAGTGCAGACCGCCTGGCCAGCCAGTTTGGCGTAACCGGATTCCCGAATGAAGCCAATGCGGAAGCAAACCTGCACGCAGTCCAGGGCGCGGACGTCATCTTGGTTGCAGTCAAGCCAATGTATGTCACCGAAGTCCTGCGCCAAGTGTCGCCAAATCTTGCCGCTGGCTCGCTGGTCATTTCGGTGGCAGCCGGCGTAACCACCGCATCGATGGAGGCCGCCGTTCCGGCATCGGTGGGTGTTATCCGCAGCATGCCCAACACCCCTGCAATCGTGGGCCGCGCGGTCACCGGTATCGCCAAGGGTAGCCGTGCCACAGAAGCTCAACTCACCAAGGCTGTCAGCATGTTTGAGACCGTTGGCAAGGTAGTTGTGCTCGACGAATCTCAGATCGATGAGCTGGGCACCGTCAGCGGTTCCGGTCCGGCCTACGTTTTCTACCTTGTGGAAAAGTTGACCGCCGCCGCCGTGCAGCTGGGCTTCGATGAAGTCACCGCCCACCTTCTGGTTTCGGAAACTTTCCTTGGCGCCAGCCAACTGCTCGCGGACAGCGATAAGACGCCTGCGGAACTTCGCCGCCAAGTGACCAGCCCGAACGGAACCACCGAACGTGCGATCGCGCAGTTGGAAAACGGAAACCTCGAGGACCTTTTCCTGGCGGCATTGAAGGCAGCGCTCGCGCGCTCCAAGGAGCTGGCAGCGGGCAAATAGCCCATTCAGTAGTTAACCTTTTTGGGCTAACCTGTAGGCATGAGCGACATCTTCACTGTTATTGCCGACCCTACCCGCCGCGCCTTGCTGATCGCATTGGCCTCTAAGTCTCAGACCGTGGGTGAGTTGGTGGCGCTTACCGGTGAAGGTCAGCCAACCGTGTCTAAGCACCTCAAGACTCTGCGCGATGCCGGTTTGGTGACTGTCACCGCCGCGGGTCAGGCTCGCGTGTACAGCATCGATAGCAGTTCTTTCGCCGATGTCGCCAGCTTCTTGAACCAGGTGGCTCCTTCCGCGGATGCCGCCACCAAGCAAGAGCCGACCGATGTTGTTGAGAAGACCCTCACCGATGCCGCAGTGACGCTGGCTGGCTGGATCAATGAGGGCGCTACCTGGCTGAACGCAAAGGTTCAGGAGACAGTCGCGGAAAACGAGCTCACCCCGGAGCGTCTGGGCAAGGACCTGGGCCGTAAGCTTGCTGACGCAAAGCTTCAGGCCACCGATGCCGCATTCGATGCCGAGTCTGCGCTTCGTGCTGAAATCGGCGATCTAAGTTCCCGCCTCGGTGTTCAGGCGGCAGACCTCCGTGGACTGCTGGATCAGCTAATCGAGGACGGCAAGGACAAGGTGGGGGAGAAGCTCACTGAGGCTAAGTCCGCCATGCTGAACAAGCGCAAGGCGGCAGAAGCGCCTACTACTGAGGCTGAACCGGAGCTATAAACAGCCCGTCGATAGCGGCCAGTGCCGCGGTTGCCCAGTCGTCGTCGTTAACCGGCTCGGTGTCTAGTTCAGCAACCGCACGGCCAAGAAGCAGGCCGAGCACCACCATCGCGGCTGCGCGAGGACTGACGTTTGGTTTCACCAATCCGCGTTCGGCAGCGATGTTCATAACCTCGGTCGCACCCTCATTTAGGCTGTGCTGAACCCGGGCCAGTTCTGCCTGCATTAGCGGACGGCCAGCCGAGGTGCCCACAATCGCGGCCCGGTCCAATGCGCTCTGAGTGTCGAAGTGGTACTTTAGGAATGCGTGCATGCGCGGCTGGCGCTCGATGAAGTCATCAACGCCCGAAAGGTTTTCGAAGAACTTGCGGACCATTGGTAGGTCGGCCTCCACCACGCGAGCGTAGTTGTGCGCGTAAGTTGCACGGATCAGACCATCGCGGTCTTTGAAGTGGTGATAAATGGAACCAACCGAGACTCCGGTGGTTGCACTGATGTCCTGGATTCGGACGGCACTCTCACCGCCTTCGCGCATAACGGCGTCGGTGGCGCTCAGCAGGCGCTCAACCGTGTCTCGGGCGCGTGCTTGCTTTGGTGTCGGCAGTGAACTGGTGCTCATATTCGAAAATTATATTCCGAATTTCTAAAATAAATCCAGTAAATCTTCTAGAAATTATCGGCCGAAAAGTTGCTTTTTGATTACAGAGCAGGAATCCACCGAATCAGAACCTCGTTGCGGCGCAGGAAGGCGGGGCTGAAAGGTGAGTTGTAGCGGGCGAAATAGGGCTCGCCCGCCAGGCTGCCCCTCAGATTACCGGCTGTCATCGTTGCCTCAACCTCACGCCATAATTTTGCGGCCTCCTCCAGGAACCGCTCGTAACTCCATCGGCCGCTGAATCGCCTGGCAACTGCCAGGTGCGGTTCCCTGGTCACAATGTTCACGTTTGGATCCGATGGGTCCGGTGCATCGGCCGGGCTTATATCCTTTGGTAGAACAAAGCTAACCAGGTGCATGCCGCTGTCCTCTGTGGCCTGAATCACCGGCGATGTCATGGAGATCTTGGTTGCCGTTTGGTTGCCACCGCTGATGTAGCGGAATAGGGGATTGAAGCCGAAGTTGCCGGCCGTGATGAAATCGCCGCCCATTTTTACCTGCGCCAAAATGTACGCGGGGTAGTTTCTCAGCTCGAATCCCGGGTACTGTTTCAGTACTTCATAGGGCAACTCTTGGCTCACGGTTAGAGCGTACGCCTATTCTGGGCTAGAATGGAACAACTGTCCGGCTGACTAAGTTTTTCAGCCAACCAATCTTTGTGAGGTCTTCGTGGGTTCTATCATCAAGAAGCGTCGCAAGCGCATGTCCAAGAAGAAGCACCGTAAGCTTCTTCGCAAGACTCGCCACCAGCGTCGCAATAAGAAGTAAATCTTCGCTTCTTGAAGCACAAATGCCCGCCCCGAGAATTTATTCATCGGGCGGGTTTTTTGTTTAATCTGTGAGCGGGTTC
>JBDLQA010000069.1:0-2949 GCA_039800845.1 Actinomycetota bacterium | reverse complement strand
ACCTACGCGATGACCGGTTGGCGCCTTGGCTGGATGGCCGGCCCAGCAGACGCCATGAAGGCTGCGGGCAACCTGCAGAGCAACCTCTCCAGCAACGTCTCGAACATTTCGCAGCGTGCAGCTTTGGCAGCTCTAACCGGCCCTCAGGACGAAGTTCTGGCTATGCGTGATGCTTTCGACCGCCGCCGCAAGCTGGCGGTTTCCGAGCTGAACAAGATTTCGGGCTGGGTTGCTCCAACCCCGCAGGGCGCTTTCTACGTCTACTCCGATGTAAGCGGCCTATTGGGTCGCGAATGGGGCGGCAAGCAGATCAACACTTCGCTTGAGTTGTGCGACTACATGCTTGACGCCGCCGAGGTTGCCTTAGTTCCGGGTGAAGCTTTCGGACCTTCCGGTTTCGTGCGCCTCTCCTATGCACTGGGTGACGCACAGCTGCTGGAAGGCATCCAGCGCTTGCAGAAGCTCTTCGCCTAGTTTCTCTTTTTAGGACTCTTGAGGCTGAGAAAAATCAGCGCAAGGCCCGCAATCCAGGTGATAGCGGTGGCAGTGAGCGTGATCTCCTGGGCGAAATCAGCGCAGTAAAAATAAAGGTTCAGCCCTAGCCACATCAGTTCTATGCCAGCGCCTGCTAAAAGTAGCTTTGTCCAAGGCAGAACACTACTTTTCTTGCTGGACTTTTTGGACCTGTTGGCTACTATCGATACCGCCAGGAGCCCCAGAATCGCGCCTAATAGAGTCCTAAACAAACCCATCGGCTGAAGCCATGTCCCCCGCACGGGCGGAGTGAATGCGCCCGAGGCCATCAAGAGGCTCACGACAATGCCGGCGGCGATTGCGATCACGCGTGTGAGGGATTTGTTTTCCAGTTGCAATGGCTTTTGATCCATGTACTTAAGTCTCTACTAGCGTTCCAACTGAAATGGGTTCGCTGTTCGTTTCTCCGAACGTGGGTCTCCAAGGCTAACGCCGAGAGCTCAACGGTTACCTACGCGGTCGCAATACCTGTGGATAAGTGGATTTTAGAAACCAACGATGTTGGGTTCCGGCTGAAGGTTCACGCCAAAGGTATTAGCCACACGCACTTGGATGAACTCCGCCAACTGCAGCACGTCCGCGGCCGTGGCCGAACCTCGGTTTGTGATTGCCAAGGTGTGCTTGCTGCTTACAGCCGCGTCGGATCCGGGAATCTGGAAGCCCTTAGGAATGCCCGCATTCTCAATCAACCAGGCCGCACTCAACTTCACCTGCAGGCCATCGCTGCCTTCAACCTCCCAGCGAGGCGCATTCTCTGGAAGCGTTCGGGACAAACGGTCGCTGACAATCGGATTGGTGAAGAAACTGCCACAGCTTGCCGTATCGGCATCGTCGGGGTTTAGGACCATGCCCTTGGATGCGCGCAACTTCATCACGGCATCGCGCACCTGTCCAACCGGCAACTGAGCACCAAGGTCAACCCCTAGCGCCTTCGCCAGTTGGTCGAAAGCAATCGGCTGGCTCTTGCCATCGAAGTTTTGTAGTTCAAACTCCACCCAGGTGATCACGCCCTGCAGACCCTGCTTGAAAACGCTGTCGCGGTAGGCAAAACCAAGCTCGGACTTATCCATGATCCGCACTTCGCCGGTCAGGTAGTCCAGGAATTCCAGACGGGTGATTGTGCTGGCCGCTTCAGCACCATATGCTCCGATGTTCTGAATTGGAGCTGCACCCACACTGCCCGGAATGCCGCTCAGGGCTTCCAAACCGGCCAGGCCGGCCTGAACGGTTCCTGCAACGAGGTCATCCCAGGTTTCACCGGCCTGAACCCGCAAGAGCACGCGTCCGTCTGGCGTGAGGCTGCTGGAAACACCCTGGCTCTGCACGTGGAGAACCTCGAGGTCGGGCACTTCATCGGCGATTACAAGGTTGCTGCCGCCACCGATGATCAGCCAGTCTTCGGCCTCAGACCACATTGCCTGGGCCTCGGAAATAACTTCCTCGCGCGTGAATGCGGTGCGCAGTTTCTCAGGTACGCCACCCACGCCGATGGTGGTTAGCGAAGCCAGTGTGAGGTTGTCGGTCATTTACTGAGGGGTCTTGGCTTTTGCCTAGAAACGAACTACGGCCTGAGCCTTGCCCAGAACGGCGGTCTCGTTGAAGATTGCCGAGATGTCAACGCGGGCGGTACGGGCTTCGGCATCCAACGCGCCGATCTTGCCGCTAACAACAAGGACTGCGCCTTCAGTTGGGTCAACAACCACCGGCTTGGTGAATCGAACCTGGTAGTCAGCGATGCGTCCGCTGTCGCCAATCCAGTTGACAGCCACCTGCACCGCAGCGCCCATTGTGAGCATGCCGTGAGCCAGCACGCCAGGCAAACCAACGGACTGAGCCACGTCATCGCGGTAGTGAATCGGGTTGAAATCGCCGCTAGCACCGGCGTAACGAACCAGAGAATCGCGGGTCAGCAAGAACTCAAGCGAGCCAATTGCCTGGCCCACTTCAAGGGATTCAAACTTGATAGTCATTACTCGTCACCTCGTACAACCAGGGTGCTGATAGCTGTGCAAACCAACTGCTGATCGATGTCAAAAATCTTGGTTTCAAAAGTCACCATGCTGTGGGCGCCAAGTGATTTCACCGATGCCACCTCCAGGACGCTGGTGAGTTCATCGCCGGCCACAATCGGGCGGGTGTAGACGAAGCGCTGGTCGCCGTGGACAACGCGAGAGAAATCGATGGCGGCCTCTGGGTCGGCTAGCACGGTTGCCAAGCTGCGCTCCTGGATCACAACCGCGAAGGTTGGAGGTGCTACTAGGTCGGTGTAGCCCGCAGCCTGGGCAGCGAAGAGATCTAGGTTGGTCGGGGAGACAGATTTGACGGCGTGCGCGAATTCGCGAATCTTCTCGCGGCCCACCAGGTATGGTGCGGTGGCCGGATACTGCTTGCCTTGAACGTTTGGATTTACCACAG
>JBDLQA010000068.1:0-15868 GCA_039800845.1 Actinomycetota bacterium | reverse complement strand
CTCACTTCCTCGAGCGCGCTGGCCACTACTTCGCAAACTGGGGCGACCTGCTCGAGAACTGGCGCAAGGATGTGCTCAAGAACATCGAAGAGATCAACTCGATCAACTTCACCAAGCTCCCTGACATGGTTCCCCTCGAGGACATCACGGGCGGCAAGGGTATGGACCCCTCCGTTCAGCTGTTCGACGACTTCGACCGTCTCATCTCGCTCTGCTACAAGAACTGGGAGCGTCACTTCGAGTTCCTCAACCTGGGCTACGTCGCGTACCTCGACCTGTTCATGTTCTGTAAGGAAGCTTTCCCCGGTATCCCCGACCTCGCTATCGCCAAGATGGTTATGGGTGTGGACTCGGTTCTCTTCCGTCCGGACGACGAACTGAAGACCCTTGCTGACCTCGCTGTCAAGCTTGGTCTGACCGCAGCCTTCACTGGTGACGACTCGAAGACCGTTCTCGCTGCGGTTGCCGCTGCATCGAACGGCGCCGAGTGGATCGCTGCGTTCGAGAAGGCTCAGGACCCGTGGTTCAACTACACCGTAGGTAACGGTTTCTATGGAACCGACGTCTACTGGTGCGACAACCTCGACCTGCCGATCGGCTACATCTCGGACTACGTTGCACGCGCTGCCAAGGGCGAGCGTCTGCACCGTCCGAAGGACGAGCTCATCGGTGAGCGCGACCGCATCACCGAAGAGTACGCATCGGCTCTTGACACTGAAGCTGCTGAAACCTTCATGGGCAAGCTCGGTCTTGCGCGCGTTGTGTACCCCTACGTTGAGGACCACAACTTCTACATCGAGCACTGGACCATGGGCGTCTTCTGGCGCAAGGTGCGTCAGCTTAGCCGAGTCCTTCACAGCTATGGATTCTGGAATGAGCCAGACGACATTTTGTACCTAACTCGCGACGAAGTGCGTCCAGTTCTCTTCGATTTGGCAACTGGCTGGGGTGTTGGTGCTGATTGCATCGCTCCTAGCTACTGGCCTGAAGAAATTGAGCGTCGCCGCAAGATTGTTTCGGCTCTTGCAACTGAACGCCCAGCTCCAGCTTTCAACGAGCCGCCAGCTGAAATCAACGAGCCATTCACAGTCATGCTCTGGGGTATCACTACCGAGCAGGTTGCACAGTGGCTTGGAAGCGATGACGATGATCCAAACAAGCTGAAGGGCATGGCGGCCTCTCCAGGGGCCGTAGAAGGTATCGCGAGGATTATTACTGGTCCAGAATTCCTGGATCAGTTGCAGGACGGCGAAATCTTGGTTGCACCTGTAACCGCTCCATCGTGGGGTCCAGTCTTCGGCAAGATTAAGGCTACGGTTACTGACATCGGTGGAATGATGAGCCACGCTGCCATCGTCTGCCGTGAGTATGGTCTGCCTGCTGTGACAGGAACCGGATCGGCCTCCACCAAGATCAAGACCGGCATGCGTATCCGTGTAGACGGATCCAACGGTACTGTCGAGATCATCGGCTAGTTCCGAAGAAAGCCCATTCCAATGTCAGCATCCCGCGAAGTGATCAACTACCTCGGCCGTGACGTAACGAGCAAGTTGCCCGCGCCCAAGACCGTACCTGGTCTGTTCGCTCTCACCGAGCGGGATGCTGCCATTTGGGAATTGGCAAAGAACTACCTAAAAACGCGCGACAATGATGCACACTGCCTCTACGCATACGGCATCGCGAATGCGCTGCTAGCTCAAATACCTGAGGCAGATGAACACATTGTTCTGCCAGCAATCCTGATTCACGACATTGGCTGGTCAACGGTAGACGAGCGCGAAAATCTTGAGGCGATTGCCCCGGACCGCGACGGATCGAGGGCTCACTTGGTAATTCAGCATGAAAAAGAGGGCGCAAGAATTGCGCGTCAAATCCTTATTCAGGTTGGCCTTCCCGACGAGCACATTGAAGAAATATGCGCGATTATCGATGGCCATGACTCGCGCCAGGAACCGATAAGCCTCAATGACGCGTTGGTTAAAGATGCGGACAAGATATGGCGCGTCACTCCACACGGTCGACGTGTGGTGATGGACTGGTTTGGCTTGAACTCGGAACAGTCATTGCGATTGTGCGCATTCAGGAGCTACAACGAACTCTTCACCGATCCAGGCAAGGCTATGAGTCGTGTCCTCACGGCGATTGCCTCGATTGATCACACTCCGCAAATTTCCCAAACCTACCGACCAAAGGACTAATCGAAAATGAGCATCGGCTTTGGCTTAGAAGGCAAGGTAGTCATCGTCACCGGCGCGGCTGGTGGTTTGGGCCGTGAATTCGCCCTAGGTTTCGCGGCTGAGGGAGCTTTAATCGTCGCTGCAGACGTGCAAGAGGCGGGTCTAGCTGAGACTGTCGCACTGGTTGAGGCTGCAGGTAGCAAAGCGCTCGCCGTGAAGGTGGACGTCACTAATCGCGCATCCACAGAATCGATGGCAGAAGCGGCAATCGCCGCATTCGGTCGCATCGATGTTCTAGTTAATAACGCGGCAATTTATGCAACTTTGAAGCGTGCCAAGTTCACTGATATTGACCCCGAAGAATGGGATCGAGTCATGAATGTGAATGTAAAGGGCGCCTGGCTTTGCTCTGCATCTGTATTCCCGCGGATTTCTCAGCCTGGCGGTGCGATTATCAATATTGCCTCGGCTACTGTGTTCAGCGGATCGCCAATGTGGATGCACTACGTGGTATCTAAATCTGCGGTGATAGGCATGACCCGAGTCATGGCAAAAGAAGTAGGCGCTACTGGCGTCACCGTGAACGCGATTGCACCAGGCTTTACGCTCACTGAAGCGAGCCTGTCTCTCATTGATGATGCAGCCAACTACGGGGTCGACCGCGGCTCTTTGAAGCGTGCAAGCCAACCGCAGGACATCGTCGGAACCGCAATATTTCTTGCCTCTGAAAAAGCCGGTTTCATTACCGGTCAGACCATTGTCGTCGACGGTGGCAAGCAGTTCATTTAAATTTTCTTGAAACTAGAAACACGCAATAGAAAGCAGTAGAAATGCCACAGGTCACTTATATTCTGCCCGACGGAACCGAGACCACTCTTGAAGCCCGTGACGGCGACTCGGTCATGGAAACCGCTAAGAAGAACGGGATCAAGGGCATTGTTGCCGAGTGCGGCGGAGCGTGCAGCTGTGCAACTTGCCACGTGTTTGTTGATGAAGCGTTCGCTGAAGTAGTTGGTCGGCCGAGCGACCTTGAAGATGACATGCTAGACGGCGCGGCATGTGACCGCCGCCCAACTTCCCGCCTGAGTTGCCAGATAAAGATGTGTGCAGACTTCGATGGTCTGCGTGTGGAAATCGCGCCAAAGCAGGTCTAACCGTGGCTGAGCGAATTCTTATTGTTGGCGCTGGCCAAGCGGGTATGCAGATCGCCGATTCCCTTCGTGAAAACGGCTTTGCAGGCAACGTCACGATGGTAGGAGAAGAGAGCGTCGCTCCGTACCAGCGTCCGCCACTTTCCAAGGCGTATTTGTATGGCGAGGCCGACGAAGAATCGCTGCAATTCCGCAACGAAAAATTCTATGAGGACAACAATATCGATTTGATTTTGGGTGACGCAATAACCCAAATTGCTTTGACAGGTAGTGGCGGAGTTGCAACTACGGCCAGTGGCAAGTCTCTTGCCTTTGACAAGATGGCACTCACTCCTGGGTCAACACCACGCAAACTCGACATCCCCGGTTCGGAATTGGATGGGGTGCTCTACATGCGCAATTTGGCAGATGCGCAGGGGCTCAAATCGCGTTGGAGCCAGTCTAAAAACGTTGTCGTTATCGGTGGTGGTTTCATTGGGCTGGAAGTTGCAGCGGTTGCAGCAAAAGCTGGCAAATGCGTTACCGTGCTAGAAGGCGGCGACAGATTGATGGCCCGCGCTGTTTGCCCAATCACGAGCGAATACTTCAGGGCGGCTCATGAACGGCGTGGATCAAGAATCATATTGAACTCTCGCATTGCCGGATTTACAGGCGCTAATGGCAAAGTTGCAGGTGTCGAGCTAGAAGATGGCTCAGTAATTCATGCGGACATCGTGATGGTCGGAATCGGTGTTCTCGCTCGAACTGAGGTTGCCATTGCGCTTGGTCTAGAGCTATCAAATGGCGCGATTTTAGTCAATGAGTTCGCGGAGACCTCTAACCCTCTAGTGGTGGCTGCAGGGGATGCCGTCATGCTGCCAAACCCAACCGGTGCGGAAGGCTTGGTTCGGCTGGAATCGGTTCAAAATGCGGTTGACCAGGCAAAAGTTGCAGCAATGTCACTAATGGGTAAGCGCGATGCGTACACAGCGTTGCCTTGGTTTTGGAGCGATCAGGCAGACATAAAGCTTCAAATCGCAGGGCTTTCCACCGGTTACGACCAAACTGTGGTTCGCGGTACTCCTGATTTGGATTCGTTCTCAGTTCTCTATTACAAAAACGGCAGATTGCTTGCCATGGATTGCATCAACTCACCATCCGACTTTATGGCTGCTCGTCGTTGTCTAAGCGCGGGCGGCACCATCGATGCTGTCGCGGCAGCGGATTCATCGGTGCCACTAAAGACTCTCATTGGCGCATAACGAAAGGTTTTGCCGTGAATCAAACAATTGAAACCGTGGATACGCTCGCAGGAGGAAAAAACCCTATGGGAATTTGGTCCAACCTGGATGATGTGTGGCGCGCTGTCGAACAGCCACTGCGTTCCCGCGGAAACGATATTCACACTCCGCTCTCTTTCGCTTTCGCAGAGTTCCTGCTTGACGCACACCCAGAGGCTGACGCGCTGGTGGTTCGCCTGGCTATCCTCTTGCACGATACAGGCTGGTCGAGATGCGACGAATCAAAGATTTTCACCGAGGGTTTCCAGGGGGAATGGCGCAAGAGCGATATCCGGATCCTTCACGAAAAGGAAGGTTGCAACATCGCCCGGGAAGTGCTTCCAGGCCTGGGTTATTCGGATGCAGTAATTAAGAAAGTGACCGATATTATCGATGGTCACGATACTCGCATGGAGTCCTACAGCATTGAGGACTCTTTGGTGCGAGATGCTGATCGCCTGTGGCGTTTCACGCCTACGGGCATTGCTCTGGCCAGCGGATGGTTTGGCAAGACTCCAAGCCAATATCGAGTTCAGCTTGAGAACGGTACGTACCCGGAGCTAATTACTGACACAGCTAGAGCTATTGCAAGTGCCGAGCTCGCTCGCTCGGTGCATCTGCTAAAACTCGACGTACTTTAGGAGACGCAATGGGGCTTCAGGCTTTTTACGACGATCACTTTATCGGCGGTGAGTGGGTGCGGTCGCTTAGCGATCTGAGGGTTGACGTCGTTAACCCGGCCACGGAGGAAATCTGGGGCCATGTGCCAGACGCAAACCTCGAGGACGTCAATGCCGCTGTTTTAGCAGCCAAGAAAACTTTTGAAAGTGGTGCTTGGAGCCGAATCGGGGCTGCAAAACGTGCTGAAGTGATGCTGCGTTTCGCTGATGAACTTGCGGCTCGAGGCGAGGAAATGGGCCGTACCATCACGAGCGAAAACGGTACCCCCATTTCAGAATCGGGTGCGGCTGCCGCCCATTCGGCCGGGATACTTCGTTATTACGCTGGTTTAGCCGATTTCGTGGACCAGGATGACAGGCGTCCATTCCCTGGCGGCACAGGTAAGTACACGCAGGTTTACCGTGAAGCCCGAGGGGTTTGCCTCCTCATTGCTCCTTGGAACTTCCCGCTGACATTAGTGATGGTTAAACTTGCGCCAGCGCTGATAGCGGGAAATACGGTGGTTATCAAACCTGCAACTGAAACTCCATTGGATTTACGTGTACTCCTGGACGCGGCGGTCGCTGCTGGAGTTCCTGCGGGAGTCATCAACCTCTTGACCGGAGGGCGTGAAGCTGGCGGACTAATGGTGAAGCATCCTGACATTGCCAAGGTCGCATTTACCGGTTCTACCGGAGCCGGACGAATCATCGCCACGCAGTGTGCTCAACTGCTTCGTCCTGTCACGCTTGAACTCGGGGGAAAGTCTGCCAGCATCATCCTGCCAGACGCCAATGTTGAGGACTTTGCAAAGATTTTGAACCGGACCTGCCTTCGAAATACTGGTCAAACCTGCTACAACTCCACCAGAATCTTGGCACCGCGTTCCATTTACAACGACGTAGTGGATGCGGTGTCAACTACAGTTGCCGAAACTCCGATAGGTGACCCTTTTGATCCATCGACGGTGTACGGACCTTCAGCAAGCGCTGCCCAGCGCGACAGGGTAGCCGAATACATTCGTATTGGCATCGATGAAGGTGCGAGAGTCACTGTTGGTGGCGAAGGCTTGCCTGACGGCATCGACCGCGGCTTCTATGTGCGACCAACTGTGTTTGCTGATGTGGACAATCGAATGCGGATAGCTCAGGAAGAGATTTTCGGCCCGGTCCTGGTGGTCATTCCCTATGATGACGAGGATCACGCAGTGCGCATAGCAAATGACTCGCCATACGGGTTGGGAGGCTCAATATTCACGAGTAATCCCGATGCGGCTGAGCAGATGGCGCGTCGAATCGAGACCGGTTCTGTGGGCATTAACTTCTATGGGTCCAACCTAGCCGCACCTTTTGGTGGCTGGAAGGACAGCGGACTGGGTATGGAATACGGCCCGGAGGCGATTGGCGCCTACGTTCGCATGAAGTCAATCCACCGCGAGGGCTAGTTAGCAGCGGTTCCGTAGAGGCGGTCGCCGGCATCGCCCAGACCAGGCACGATGTAGCCGTGCTCGTTGAGCTTTTCATCGAGAGCGCCCAAAACAATTCGTACCGGCTTGGCGCCAACGTGTGCTCGCACCGCTTCGACGCCTTCCGGCGCACCGATTAGGCAAATGCAAGTGACTTCGGTTGCGCCGCGCTGGAGCACGTAGTCGATGGAGTCAATCAGGGTTCCGCCGGTGGCCAGCATCGGATCGATGATGTAAACCTGACGGCCACTTAGGTCATCCGGCAGGCGATTGGCGTATGTGAATGGCTGCAGAGTTTCTTCATCGCGCTTGATTCCCAAGAAGCCAACTTCTGCGGTTGGCAGCAGTTTGACGATTCCTTCCAGCATGCCGAGCCCGGCACGGAGGATTGGCACGATGATGGGACGCGGGTGCGAAAGTCGCACGCCCTTAGCGGTGGTCACCGGGGTTTCGATAGTGATTTCGTCCACCCGGACATCGCGGGTGGCCTCGAAGGCCAACAGCGTGACCAGCTCTTCAACCAGCTGACGGAAGATCGGCGATGGCGTGCTCTTCTCGCGCAATACGGTGAGTTTATGGGTGATGAGCGGGTGATTGGCTACGTGCAGGTCCATAGCTCAAATCTAGCTCAGGTGGCACGGTTGCAAGCCAAACGGCTAGCATCGAACCATGGCTAAACCGCAGACGGACGACAAATCTGTAACTGCGCGCGTATTGGCCGTTTTGGATGCATTTGATTCGTCCCACCGCCGCCAGACCTTAGCCAGCATCTCTCGGCGCTCCGGCCTGCCGTTGAGCACCACCCATCGATTTGTGGGCCAGTTGGTTGAGGCCGACGCCCTAATCCGCTGCAGCGATGGCTCCTACGAAATCGGGAGCAAGCTCTGGCGCCTCGGCTTGTTGGCTTCGGTCCACGCCGACCTTCGCGAAATCGCCTTGCCGTACATGGAAGACGTATACCAGTTGGGTGTGGACGCTGTGCAAATCGGTGTTTTGGATGGCATCCGCTGTCTCGTAATCGAGCGCATTGCTGGCTCCCGGAGCATCGAGGTGGTTAGCCGGCCAGGTGCGCGCCTGCCCCTGCACGCTAGCGGTATTGGAAAGGTTCTGCTTGCAAATGGGGGCATCGACCTTCAAGAAGCTGTTCTGGGTTCGTTGGAGCGCTTCACCGAGGAGACTGTCACGGATCCCGCAGTTATGCGCCAGCAGTTGAAGCAGATTAAGCAGCAGGCTTTCGCATCCACAAAGCAAGAGCTTGCGCGCGGGGCCATCAGCGTTGCCGTGCCTATCAAGGGCTACGGCGGTAAAGTCGTTGCCTCATTAGGTGTCATTGTTCCCGCAAAGCGCAAAGATGCCATCCATCTTGTGCAAGTTCTCAAGGTCACGGCGGAGGCTCTGGGTCGCAAGCTCGTCGCCAGCGGCGTTGCCGATTCCGCCACACTGCGCCCGTAACAGTTAGCGGATTCAGGAAAGAAACGATTTGGTAACTTCCTTCCACTGAGTGGAAGTAATTTACCGGCGGTGGCATCCTGTGATGTTGTCTTAACTCATGAAGACTCAAGTTGCCATCATCGGTGCTGGCCCATCAGGCCTCATGCTCAGCCGTTACCTTGCAAAGCAGGGTATCGAGTCGATCGTTATTGAAGATCGCTCCCGCGAATATGTCGAAGCTCGAATCCGAGCGGGTTTGCTTGAAGTCCAGGCCGTAGACCTTCTGGACGAGATTGGCGTGGGCGAGCGCCTGCACCGCGAGGGCATGGAGCACAAGGGTATTTACCTGCAGATTCCGGGCGAGCGCCACCACATCGACTTCCAAGAGCTGATTGGCTACACGGTGTGGGTTTACGGCCAGACCGAGATTCAGAAGGACCTGGACGCCGCCTGCGATGCCGCGGGTCAGCCAATCTACTACGAAGTATCCGACGTGGACATCACAGACATCGACACTGATGCGCCGCGGGTTGCCTTCACCGATAAGGACGGCAACCGCCAGGTAATTGAGGCAGCGATCGTGGCCGGATGCGATGGCTTCTGGGGTCCTTCCCGCAAGGCCATTCCGGGGTCGGAAATCGGAAGCTTCGAGCGCGTTTACCCATACTCCTGGCTTGGCGTGATGGCCAACGTTGCGCCATCCACCGATGAGCTTATCTACGCCTGGCATCCGGACGGCTTCGCAATGCACTCAATGCGATCCGACAAAGTAAGCCGACTTTATCTGCAGGTAGACCCTACCGACGACATTAAGAACTGGTCCGACGACCGCATCTGGGAAGCCCTGGCCAAGCGCATGGAACTGACCGGCTGGGAGCTAAAGACCGGTGAAATCACCGAGAAGAACATCCTTGCCATGCGATCGTTTGTGAGTGGAAAGTTGCAGCACGGACGCCTATTCCTGGTTGGCGATGCGGGACACACCGTGCCGCCGACCGGCGCCAAGGGCCTGAACTCGGCTGCCAACGACGTTCGCTTCCTGGGTGAGGGAATCGTGAAGTTCTTCAAGAACAACGATGAGAGCGGTCTGGCTGTCTACAGCGACCGCGCCAAGGAAACTGTGTGGCGCGTAACCCACTTCTCTTGGTGGATGACCACCATGCTGCACACCAGCGGCAACGAGTTCGATAACCAACTGCAGTTGAGTCAGCTGCGCCACCTATTCAAGAACAAGGCGCTTCAGACCAACCTCGCGCAAAACTACGTGGGAATCCGCTAGGGAATCCCGAAAGGAAAAACATGCCAAGAGTCGTACGCGGGACGCCGCGCACCCCACTAGACATTGTTGATGGACTGGCCGAACTGGGTGTTGCCACGGTACATGAAGCCCAGGGTCGCATCGGTCTGCTGGACCACCGTCTGCGCCCAATCTTCCCAGCGAAGATTGCAGGTAACGCGCTGACCTGCACAGTTGCCCCAGGCGACAACTGGACCATCCACGTCGCGGTTGAGCAGGCTCAGGAGGGTGACATTCTGGTTGTCACTCCAACCAGCCCTTGCGACGACGGCTATGTTGGCGACCTCCTTGCAGACAGCCTCATGGCCCACGGTGTTCGCGGTTTGGTCATCGATGCTGGTGTACGAGACGTAGCAACCCTCACCGAGATGGGCTTCCCAGTTTGGCCAAAGGTCATTAGTTCTCAGGGCACTGTGAAGGCCACCGTCGGTGACGTTCAGGTTCCGATCGTGATTGCGAATCAGGCTGTCAACCCTGGCGATGTGATCGTTGCGGACGTTGATGGAGTGGTTGTGGTTCGTCGTGAAGACGCTGCCGCTGTGCTCGTGAAGGCACGCGAGCGCGAGGCGAATGAGACCGCAAAGCGAGCCCGACTTCAGGCCGGCGAACTTGGTTTGGACATCTACAACATGCGTCCAGCACTGGAAGCCAAGGGTCTGGTTTACGAGGACTACAAAGGCTAACAATGTCTAACACTCAGGTTGCGGTTCCTTGTTCGGTGATGCGTGGTGGCACATCGAAGGGGCTCTATTTCTTGGCCAGCGATTTGCCGGCTGAAGCCAGCGCGCGCGACCGTTTCCTGTTGGCCGCGATGGGTTCCCCTGACGTCCGTGAAATCGACGGCATGGGCGGCGGTCACCCGCTAACCTCCAAGGTGGCTGTTGTAAGCAAGTCGACTCGACCAGGCATTGACGTGGACTATCTGTTCCTGCAGGTTTGGCCTGACCGAGCCGAAGTAAGTGATTCGCAGAACTGCGGCAACATCCTTGCCGGCGTTGGCCCGTTTGCAATCGAGAGGGGTTTGGTCGCTGCAGAGAGCGACCTCACTCCGGTTTCGATCTACATGGTCAACACCGAATCTCGCGCAACCGCCTTCGTGGAGACGCCAGGGGGAGTGGTCAACTACGCAGGCGAGGCCCGCATAGATGGCGTACCGGGAACTCACGCTCCAATCAACATCAACTTCGAAGACGTGGCAGGTTCGAGCTGCGGCTCGCTGCTACCTACCGGCAATGTTGTGGACTTGGTGAAGGTAGCGGGTCTCGAGAACGGCGTGGAGGTGACCTGCATAGATAACGGGATGCCTGTGGTTTGCCTGAATGCGGCGGACTTCGGCATTTCCGGCTACGAGACCCCGGCCGAACTAGAGGCCAACGCGGAACTGCGTGCGAAGGTGGAGGCGGTTCGACTTGCCGCGGGTCACCTGATGAACCTCGGTGATGTAACCAATAAGACCGTCCCAAAAATGAGCTTGTTAGCTCCTGCTAAAAACGGCGGTTTGGTAACCACGCGGACGTTCATTCCTCACCGCGTGCATGAGTCGATCGGCGTGCTCGGTGCAGTTTCTGTTGCCACCGCCTGCATGCTTTCCGGCAGTGTAGCAAACCAAATCGCGGGATTGAACGATGCCGGCTCGAGCGTGGAGATTGAGGTTGAGCACCCAACCGGCTTCTTCACGGTTCAAATGGAAGTAGACCTCTCCAGTGGCCAACCGGTAGTCACCAAGTCCGCTCTTCTTCGCACCGCCCGAATGCTGATGTCGGGCCAAGTGTATGTTCCAACTTCAGCCTGGGAGTAACTATGATCATCGATATTCACGGCCACTACACAACGGTTCCGGAGCCACACAACCAGTGGCGTGTTGACCAGCTGGCGGCGTTCAAGGCCGGCCAGCCTGCGCCGGAGTACCCAGAAATTTCGGATGCAGAGGTAATCGCCTCCATCGAAGAAAACCAGCTCAAGCTGATCAAGGAACGCGGAAGCGACCTGACCATCTTCAGTCCGCGTGCCTCGCACATGGGCCACCACGAAGGCGACCAAGCTGTGAGCACCGAATGGACCATTCGCTGCAACAACATGATCAAGCGCGTAGTGGACCTCTTCCCTGATTACTTCGTTGGTGTTGCCCAGTTGCCGCAGTCGCCTGGCTCAGACCACACCGCCACCCTGGCAGAGATGGATCGCGCGGTAAACGAACTTGGCTTCATCGGTGTGAATCTGAACCCGGACCCATCGGGTGGTCTGTGGCAGACCGTCCCGCTAACCGACAAGTTCTGGTACCCGGT
Organism: Actinomycetota bacterium; assembly: GCA_039800845.1. Classification (GTDB taxonomy): domain Bacteria; phylum Actinomycetota; class Actinomycetes; order Actinomycetales; family Microbacteriaceae; genus Rhodoluna. Next base: position 4,143 of record JBDLQA010000068.1, on the reverse strand, counting down.
TTACGAGAAGATGGTGGAACTCGATGTTCCGGCCATGATTCACGTATCGGCCAGCTGCAACCCGAACTTCCACGCCACAGGCGCGCACTACATGAATGCGGACACCACCGCCTTCATGCAGCTGATCCAGGGCAACCTTTTCAAGGACTTCCCAACCCTGAAGCTCATCATTCCTCACGGTGGTGGAGCGGTGCCTTACCACTGGGGGCGTTACCGAGGCCTTGCGGACATGCTGAAGCAGCCATCGCTGGATACTCACCTGATGAACAATGTGTTCTTTGACACCTGCGTTTACCACCAGCCGGGAATTGACCTTCTGGTTGATGTAATCGACAACAAGAACATCCTGTTCGGTTCGGAAATGATCGGTGCGGTTCGCGGTATTGACCCTCAGGCCGGCCAATACTTCGATGACACCAAGCGCTATATCGATGCCGCGAACATCTCCCAGGAAGAGAAGCTAGCAATCTTTGAGGGGAACGCGCGCAAGGTGTTCCCTCGTCTTGATGCACTTTTGAAGGAGCGTGACTAATGGGCAAGAACTTCACCAAAGATGCCGACTGGCTGGACTGGTGCGAAAACCCGACCAAGCCGACTTTCCAGGTTCCGGCCGGCGCCGTGGACGCACACTGTCACGTGTTTGGACCGGGCGATGAATTTCCATTCGCACCTGAACGCAAGTACACACCTTGCGATGCCAGCTGGGAGCAGCTATTCGCACTGCGTGACTTCCTAGGTTTTGAAAAGAACGTTGTGGTTCAGGCCACCTGTCACGGTTCCGATAACTCGGCACTTCTGGATGTGCTGGCGCGCTCAAACGGCAAGGCTCGCGGCGTGGTCACCGTGAAGTCTGATGTCTCAGAGGATGAACTTGCCCGAATGCATGCACTTGGCGTCCGAGGTGTTCGTTTCAACTATGTGAAGCGTTTGGTTGATCCAAAGCCAGATGACTACTACCGTGGCATCATCGAGAAAATCAAGCCGCTTGGCTGGCACGTTGTGCTCTACTTTGAGCCAGCCGACCTGCGCGAAAAGTGGGACTTTTTCACTTCGCTTGGCGTGCCTGTGGTTGTTGACCACATGGGCCGCCCAGATGTAACCAAGCCGCTGGATAACCCCGACTTCGCACTTTTCCAGAAGTTCATGCGAGAGAACGATGTCTGGGCCAAAGTCAGTTGCCCAGACCGCCTAACGGTATCTGGGTCGCCGCTTTACGCCGATGTTGTGCCATTCGCAAAGGCGATTGTTGAAGAATTCAGTGACCGAGTACTTTGGGGCACTGACTGGCCGCACCCCAACATGAAGAAAGAAATGCCGGACGATGGAATTTTGGTGGATTACGTCCCGTCCATCGCCGTGACCCCGGAGCTGCAGAAGAAGCTCCTGGTCGCAAACCCCAACAACCTTTACTGGCCTGAAAACGCCTAAGGAGCAATGATGAAACCTAATTTTGAGCAGTTTGACGACATCCCTGGAACCACGATTTTCACGATTGAGCTGGCGGGTAAAGGCTTTGAGCTGAACCAGTTTTGCATGACATTGCGTAAGGCTGAGAACCGCGAAGAGTTCCACGCCGACGAGCGAAAGTATGTGGACAAGTTCCCGATGACCGAGGAACAGAAGCAGGCGGTCCTGGACCGGGACTTCCAAAAGATGCTTGACCTAGGTGGCAACGTCTACTTCCTCTCCAAGATTTTTGCATCCGACGGTTTGTCCTACGTTCAGGCGGTCAGCACTATGACTGACATGGACGTGGAGCAGTACAAGCAGATGATGCTGGACGGTGGCCGCAACATCGAAGGCTGGCGCTCTAAGAAGGAACGAGGAGAGGCATAATGGCCAAGATCACCGCTGGTGTTACCACCAGCCACGTACCTGCAGTTGGCATGGCTGTGGACATGGGTAAGGAAGCCGAGGCTTACTGGGCCCCAATGTTCGCTGGCTATGAGTTCAGCAAGAAGTGGATGACCGAGAACATTCCGGATGTAGCGATCATTGTCTACAACGACCACGCCAGCTACTTCGGCATGGAGATTATGCCTACTTTCGCGATGGGCATCGCCGAAAAATATGGCATCTGTGACGAAGGCTACGGCAAGCGTCCAATCCCGGACGTTGAGGGCCACGCGGAACTTTCAACCCACATCGCCGCATCGCTGATCACCGATGACTTCGACATGACAATCCTCAACGTCCTTGAAGTGGACCACGGCCTGACCGTTCCCATGTCGCTGATGTTTGGCAACCCCGATAAGTGGCCAACCAAGGTCATTCCGCTGCCGGTGAATGTGGTCATGAATCCGCAGCCGTCGGGTGAACGTTGCCTGGCGCTGGGCAAGGCAATCAAGCGCGCGGTTGAACAGTTTGACGGCGACCTAAATGTTCAGATCTGGGGAACCGGCGGAATGAGCCACCAGATCCAGGGCGCGCGTGCCGGCCTGATCAATGAACCTTGGGACCGCAAGTTCATGGACGACCTCGTGAACGACCCAGAGACTCTAGCCCTGAAGCCGCACCTCGAATACATGGTGGAAGCTGGCTCGGAAGGCGTGGAGCTGATTATGTGGCTCATTATGCGTGGCGCACTGGGCGACAAAGTGAACGAGGTTTACCGTTTCTATCACGTGCCGGCGTCTAACACCGCTGTTGGCCACATGATTCTCACCCCAAAGGAAGACTAATGACTGTAAACGTTGCGGTAGTTGGCCTGGGCGCCTTCGGCATCAAGCACTTGGATGGCTTGGTGAACATCGCTGACGCCAACATTTTGTATGTGGCCCACAGCAAGCAGGACATCGCGGATGAAGTGGCTGCCAAGTACGGCGCAAAGAAGGGATTCACCGACTACGCGGAGCTTTTGGCGCAGCCTGACCTTGACGCGGTGATTCTTTGCACGCCAACTCAGATGCACCACACGCAGACCATCCAGGCATTGAAGGCTGGCAAGCACGTACAGGTGGAGATCCCGATGGGAGACAACCTGGCCGGCGTGCAGGAGATAGTCGATGTTCAGAAGCAGACCGGCCTGATTGCAATGGCTGGCCACACGCGCCGCTTCAATCCATCGCACCAATACCTGCACAACAAGATCAAGGCAGGGGAGCTCTCCATCCAGCAGATGGATGTGCAGACCTATTTCTTCCGCCGCACCAATATGAACGCACTTGGTAAGCCACGTTCCTGGACCGACCACCTGCTTTGGCACCACGCAGCACACACGGTGGATCTGTTCCAGTACCAGACCGGTGAAAAGGTAGTGAAGGCCAACGCAATTCAGGGTCCTAAGCACCCGGAGCTCGGCATTGCCATGGACATGTCAATCCAGTTGCAGTCGGAAAGTGGCAAGATTTGCACTCTTTCGCTGTCTTTCAACAACGATGGCCCGCTCGGCACCTTCTTCCGTTACATCTGCGACAACGGCACTTACATTGCCCGCTACGACGACCTGGTTACCGGCAAGGAAGAACCGATTGATGTTTCGGGTGTAGCTGTTTCCATGAATGGAATTGAGCTACAGGACCGCGAATTTGTTGCGGCAATCCAGGAAGGTCGCGAGCCAAATTCGAGCGTTGCTTCCGTTCTGCCTTGCTACGTAGTGCTGGATCAGCTGCAGCAGCAGTTGTCTTACTAAACATCGCCGGACTGTAGTCGTTTCGGTGTAGCGCTTCCAGCCGCTGGGCTGCAACCCGACGCCTGGAACCTCTAGCTTTTGACGATACTGCTAGAAAACAAAACCCGCATGCTTTTTTGGCAGGCGGGTTTTGGGTTTAAGGCTCCAGCTATTCGTTGGTGAGGTCCGCGAAGGGGATCTTTCGCCCGTGCATTATGTGGCTGAAGGTTAGACCGATGCCGTTGACCAACGTGCTCTCGTAGCCGCTTTCCGCGAGCATTTCAGCGATGTCGGTCATGGCTACCGAATGGCGCTTCGGGAACTTTCCGGTTTCGTCGATGTGGCTCTGGACGGTGGATGCATTTGCGCTTTCAAATTCATTCCTAATGGCGTCGAAAGCCCAGTTTTCCAATCCCATGCTTTTCGCTGCCCAAAGCGTGTCTGCAATGGTTGCGGTCAGCCCCTCTGTGAACAGGCTGAAAAGCAATCTGCGTGCAGCGGCGTCTCCCGCGCTGTCGCCCACAACCTGGATG
>JBDLQA010000067.1:0-25038 GCA_039800845.1 Actinomycetota bacterium | reverse complement strand
ACTCCGGTGTTTAGCTTCACGGGGTTCCGCGACGGCCACATCCACCCTCTATTCGCCTCCCGTGAGAGTGCGGGTCCCGATGTATCCGGCCTAGACGCCGCCGGCATTGTGGACGCAGTCATGGCTTACCTCGCTGCTAATCCCGAGGTCACTTGGGTGGACTGCGGAAGTTTCGAAAACGATGTTGCGGCCGGAGGAGCCCTCACGGCGAAGCTTTTGGATTTAGCATCGGCCGCTATCCCGATCGTCGTGCACGCCGCAGATCACCATTCGATCTGGGTCAATACAGCAGCCCTGCGCGTTGCCGGGTTTTTGGACGTTATCCCTCCCCTGACCAGCGGGTCGGTTGATGTTGATGCTGAGGGCAGGCCGACCGGAATCGTTCGGGAATGGCAGGCGATGAGCCTGATTTACGCACATCAGCCGCCGCCAACCTTGGAATCCGACATCGAGGCGATTTGTAAGGCGCAGGAGCGCTTGCTGGCCGCCGGCATAGTGGCAGTTCAGGAAGCCTGGATAGACCGAGGCATGCCTGAAGGCTACCTAGCGCTAGCCAAGTCTGGTTCGCTCAAAATGCGCGTGAATTTGATGCCCAGGATTGACGTGGATTCCTGGCGCGAAGACCTCGCTTTTGCAAAGGCGACTCGCTCCGAGGTTCGAGCCGCCAACAACGAACTCTTGACCGTGAATACCGTCAAAGTCTTTATCGATGGGGTTTTTGACAGCGGCACTGCACTTTTGGGCCAGCCGTATTGCGATGGCCATCAGGCTGTTGCTCTTTGGCCGGACGAGACACTGGCAGAAATGGCTTTAGCGGCGGATTCAGCGGGTTTCCAGCTCCACTTCCATGCGATAGGCGACTTAGCTGTTGAAAAGGCGCTAGACGCCATAGAGCACGTTTTCATGTGCAACGGGCCGGTGGATCGTCGTCCTGTTATTGCCCATGCGGAACTTATCAGCAACGAGAGTTTCAAGCGCATGCGCGATTACGGGGTCGTCGTCTGCCAGCAGGCGGTTTGGGCCACAAACGGTCCCGCTCTCGATGGCGCAAGGGCTGCAATCGGTGCAAGCGCCGAGACCCTTTACCCAATTCGCCGAATCTTGGACGAGAGGATCCGCCTCTCCTTTGGTTCTGACTGGCCGGTATCCGATCCGGAACCCATGCCTGGCATCATCACGGCGACAACTAGGCGTAACCCGGGGTCTACTCAGGACCCACACAACCCAGGGCAAGCGATCTCAAGGTCGGAAGCGCTAGCTGCATACAGTTTGGGAACTGCGTATCAAGCGGGTCAGGAACTCGTGGCGCACCAGGATGAGGTTGTCTTTGATCGTGATCTTCTTCACTGTTCCGACGATGAACTGTTAGAGGCCAGGGTGTTGAGCGTGAGTGTCGCGGGCCGAGAGGTTTACCGAGTGAGCACTAGCGTGCTGTAGGCGGGCACGCTGACTTTAGATCCCATCACTGTTCCAAGGGGCGTTGTACCTGCCTTGGAGCCCTTCACATAGACGGTCCACTTGGCACTAGTCGGCAACTTCATTGTTGTTGCCACTTTGTTTGCATTATGCGCAACGATAATTACATTGGCGCTATCCCCTACAGCGGTTCCATTCAACCAGTATGAAATGACTCCCTTCGGTGCACTAAGGAATTTGAGATTCGCGCGCACCTGGGCAGCAGTATTCATACGGAAAGCCGGATGCGCCGCTCTGAGGGCAAACAAGCCAGCGAAATATTTGACGGTTTCAATGTTTTTAGTTCGCTGGTTCCACTTCAAGCTATTGACTTTGTCGCCCGCGTTGTAGGAGTTATCGTTGCCGTTCTTGCTGCGGAGAAATTCTTGGCCAGCCTGAATGAAAGGCATACCTTGAGCAAGGATTGGTATTGAGCTGGCAAGCTGGAAGACCTTGGTGCGGTTAGTCGAGGTAAGGCTGGTGCTTGAAATCAGCTTGTCGTAAAGCGTTGAGTTGTCGTGACACTCAACGTAATTTACGCTCTGACCCGGTTGGGTATCACCCCAGTTGCCCGAAACCAAAGCGCTATACATCACTTCACCAACAATGCCTGCCTTCACTGCATCCGCGCTGCCTAGCTTGCCCGTAGCCCAGCCAGTGTCGGAGGAGTCAAAAACGGAACCCTTTACGGCATCTCTTATCCCGTCGTTAAACGCCGCGATTCCTGGCATCGAAGGCAGATTACTTTGGATTGCCTTCTGGCTATCTGGCAGCGCATCTCCCATGTTCCAGCCCTCGCCAAGAACAATGATTGTTGGATCAATGGCGTCCAAGGCCTGTCGTACGGCATTCATCGTTTGTACGTCGAGTATGCCCATCAAATCAAATCGGAATCCGTCAAAGTGGTATTCTTTTGCCCAGTAACTTACGCTGTCAACGATGAATTTGCGAACCATAGGTCGTTGCGAAGCGACTTCATTGCCAACACCGGTGCCATTTGCATAACTACCGTCGGGTTCTTGTCTGAAGAAGTACCCGGGAACAATAAGCTCCTCACTGAATGACGCAGGATTTGCAACGTGGTTGTAGACCACATCCATGTTCACGCGCAGCCCTTGACTGTGCATGGCTGCAATAGCCTGCTTTAGTTCATTGATACGGGAATACGGGTCTGAGGGATTACTGCTGTAACTGCCTTCAGGAACGTTGTAGTTGTCTGGGTCATAACCCCAGTTGAACGATGGCGAAAATTCACTTACCGACGCAAAATCAAAAACCGGAAGTAGCTCGACGTGCGTAACACCCAGTTGCTTGATGGCGCTTATTCCAGTGAGCGATTTGCCGTCTGGGGTGTGGGTGTCAAGTTCAGTGAAGGCAAGGAACTTTCCCTTGTTCTTCTCGGAGATACCGCTCGAAGCATCGATCGACAAGTCGCGAACATGCAGTTCGTAAATGCTGGCATCAGTGGTGTTGCCGCTAAATGCTGGACGAGCCTCGGTCGTGAAGCCAGTCGGGTTCGACTTCGCAAGGTCCACTACGACGCCACGACCTCCACCGATGGTTGAAGCTCGCTCGTATGGATCATTTGCGACGTTTATCTTGCCGCCAACGTAGACCCGGTAAGCATAGATGGTTCCGTTTTGGTCTCCATCGAGCGATCCAACCCATGTGCCGTTTACATCGGCCTTCATGGTGTGAACCTGGCCATCTGAGTCTTTAGTATCCGCGGTCGGAAATGTCAGAAGCTCAACCTTGGACGCGGTTGGAGCCCAAACACGGAACTTGGTTCCAGTTGGCGTGTAGGTATTCCCTAGGTCATCGCCACCATATGTGTACTTGGCTGCAAAATCTGCTGAGTCGTACAGCGCTTGCAAATCCGCTGCATGCGCCTGCCTTGATGTGCTCACTGCTCCCCCAATACTCAGAACGAAAACCATTGCAAAAGCGAGAAATCGACTGTTGAAAACTGTCTTTGGGCTAATGCGTCGCATAGGGACCTGCCTTAAAAAGTAGGGGCCGGGCCATGTATGACCCGACCCCTCATTTGCCGGATAAGCCGGCGTGAATCTTTACTTGGTGCCGTTTACGGTTGCGCTAGGCACCTTGAACGACTCAAGGTTCCACTTCGCCAGCAGCTTGTCGTAGCCGCCATCGTTCATGAACGACTGCAGACCTGCCTGGATAGCCTTTACGAGGCCGGTGTTGCTCTTGAGAACACCGATACCGATAAGGCCACTCTCGTAGCCGTTAGGTGCGGTTGGATCGATCACGAGGTCGAAGTAAGTACCATTGCCAGCCTTCTTCACGGTGTAAGCAGCTAGCTGCGAGTCAGCCAGGTAGCCGACTGCCTTACCGGCGCGTACTGCGCTCTGGGCATCGGTGTCGCCTGGAAGCGAAAGTGCGATTACGGCAGGCTTGCCGGCCTTCTTACAGGTTGCGGCCTGAGCCTTGATTAGGTCGCCTTCCCAGGTTGCAGCCTCGAACGCTACGGTCTTGCCACAGGTGTCTCCAAGGCCCTTGATCTTGCTTGGGTTACCCTTGGCAACCAGCAGGCTTGCGCCGCCGTTGAAGTAGTCAACGAAGGTCAGCTTGGCCTGGCGGTCGGTGGTGTCGGACATGGACGAAACCGCAACGTCGTGCTTGCCAGCCTGAAGAGAAGGAATGAGGCTGTCGAAAGACTGCTTCTGAACGATGGCCTTGGTGCCGAGCTTGGCGGCCACTGCGTTGATCAGGTCTACGTCAAAGCCGATTGGCTTGTTGTTAGCGTCGAACATCTCCATCGGCGCGTAAGGGATGTCAGAGCCGACGTTGATGCCTGCGGACTTGTACTTGGCTGGCAGCAGTGCTGCAGCGGCCTTGTCGACGCTTACAGTGCTGTTTGAAGCAGCAGTAGCGGCGCCCGATGCGCTAACCGACAAGAAGAGAGCGGTTGCAGCAAGTGCGCTAGTGACGGCGAAGATTTTCTTCATTCATTACTCCTAGGGTGTGTTCTAAATCAGATTATTAGTTTTCGAACGATTTTCTAGCTGCTACCGGGTTTGCGTAACAGAATCTTTACAAAGCCTAGAGAACAGACTTGAGGAATGCCTTGGTACGAGCCTCTTGCGGGTTGTCTAGTACCTGGGCAGGAGCACCCGATTCAACCACTACTCCCCCGTCCATGAATACAACGGTGTCCGCTACCTCACGCGCAAAGCCGATTTCGTGGGTAACCACGATCATCGTCATGCCCGAGCGAGCCAGGTCCTTCATGACTTCCAGAACATCTCCGACCAGCTCTGGGTCCAAGGCGCTGGTTGGCTCATCAAAGAGCATCAGCGATGGTTCCATGGCCAGTGCGCGCGCGATTGCCACGCGCTGTTGCTGTCCGCCGGAGAGCTGGCTTGGGTAGTGGTGAGCACGATCTTCGAGACCAACACGCTTTAGCAGCGCCATAGCGCGTTCCGTGGCTTGAGCCTTCGGAATACCAGCAACACCGATTGGAGCTTCCGTGACATTCTGCAGGGCTGTCAGGTGCGGGAACAGATTAAATCGCTGGAACACCATGCCGATGCTTCGACGCTGGGCAGCGATGTCCTTCGGATGCATTTCGTGCAGCTGTCCGTTGGCCTCGCGGTAACCGATTAGGTCATCGCCCACATAGATACGGCCGCTGTTGATGGTTTCCAGATGGTTGATGCAGCGAAGGAACGTTGACTTGCCGCTACCGCTAGGGCCGAGCAAAACCAGAACCTCACCTTGACCGACGTTTAGAGTGATGCCCTTGAGTACTTCGTTGGCACCGTAACGCTTGCGAACGTTCTCGGCGCGAACCATAGGACGCTTAGACGTGTCCGCCACTTAGGGTCCCCTTTCTGGTTCGGGTAAGGCTATTGCCGCCCACTTCGAATCCGCGTCCAAATCTGCGTTCCAGGTATCGCTGTGGGAAACCGAGGATGGTATTCATCACCAGGTACCAGAAGCCAGCGACAACCAAAAGCTCAATCTGCGCCAGGTTCTGGGAAGAGATCTGGTTGGCGACTGTGTACAGCTCCGCAACGGCGATTACCTGGAGCAGAGATGTGCTCTTGAGCATCGAAATGGTCTCGTTGCCCATCGGTGGAATGATTACGCGCATAGCCTGCGGAAGGACGATTTTACGCATGGTGTACCAACCGGACATACCGAGGGACTTGGCTGCCTCGGCCTGACCCTTGTCGACCGACAGAATTCCCGCGCGGACAATCTCCGCGGCATAGGCTGCCTCGTTTAGCGAAAGCGCAATCAAGCCGGCTGCCAACGACGAAATCACGTTGGAAGTTGGCTGGTTGAAAAGCACAATGGAAGTAAATGGCACCGAAACCACGATGTTTGGCCAAATGATTCCGAGGTATCCCCAGAAGACGATCTGAAGCAGCAGAGGTGTGCCGCGGAAGAATTCGATGTAGCCGGTTGCGATGATTCGGAGCAGCGGGTTTTCACTGAGTTTCATGACGGCCAAGAGGGTTGCCAGGATGGTTGCTACCACCATCGAAACCGCGGTTACCCATACGGTCAGAACCGCGCCCTGCAGGATCATCGGGTCGAACAGGTACTTGACGATCACAGTGTGGTCGATGGTTTTGGCGCTGAAAAGCGACCACACGAAGGCGCCGACAATCAGCAGAAGTGCAACAGCACCGAAGAGACGCCAAGGGTGGCGAAGCGGCTTGGCAACGATGTCGCTTTCAGCCTGGTGTTGTGGGTTAGCCATGAAAACTCTCTGTTTTAGAAAACAAGGCAAGTTTATTAGGTATTGCTAAGGCGTATGGGGCCATTCGCCGACAGGCGAATTGCTAAAGTCCCATTCAAAAGGTTTGGTGCGGCGTATGGGACTTGAACCCATGACCGACGGATTATGAGTCCGCTGCTCTAACCGGCTGAGCTAACGCCACCTAGGTTTGACAGTTTACCGTTCTCGGTGGAGTCGCTTCTGCGCCTTCTTTGCAGCTACGCGAACGCGCTTGTCCACTTTCTTCGCCGCGATTCGCATTTCATCGAAGCGTTCGCGAAGTTCATCGGTGGCTTCTTCAACACGGTCCGCAAGCTCTCCACGACGCTTTCGGAATGCCACGATCTGTTCGTGGAACGAGTCGCTCAGGCGCCCGATTGGCATGGAGTACTCAGGCAGGTTGTCATCGGAGAGTTCAACACTCTGGTTGCCGATGTAAAGCTTTTCGAAGATAGCGAGCGTGCGCTGGATGTCGTGGCTCTTGATGAGGTGCAACGAGTTCTCGGAGAGGCGCTCGAGCTCGGCTTCATCGGCAGTCAGTACGCGCTTCAGGCGGTCTGCAAAGGCATCAACGTCATCCGGCGGGAACAAGTACCCGTTGTCGCCATCGTGAACGAGGTGAGGCAGGGCCATGGCATCGGCTGCAACTACCGGGCGGCCACTTGCCATAGCCTCCATGGTTGCGATGGACTGGAGTTCAGCGATGGAAGGCATGGCGAATACCGTGGCACGCTCATAGGCCTTCGGCAGGTCTTCCTCGGTAATGTGACCGTAAAAGTTGACGCTCTCGCGGATGCCAAGCTGCGAAGCAAGTTCCTCGAGGTAGGCCTGCTCGCCACCCTTTCCAACCAAATCAACCTGCACGCCCAGTTCGCGAGGAAGTTTGGCAACAGCCTTCAGTAGGTTGTGTATGTGCTTCTCGTAGTCGAGGCGACCCAGGAAAAGAATCCGAGGTGGATGGTTCGTTGGTGGGGTTGCATTCTTGAAACGGCTGGCATCGATTCCGCAAGAGATTGCCAGAACGTCGGTGAGGCCCGTGGCCTCCTGCAGTAGCTCGGCTGCGCGACGCGTCGGCGTAGTTACGGCGTCTACCTTGCGGAAGAAGCGACCGGCGTCGCGCCAAGCCCAGCGCATTGCGGCGGGCTTGAGGAACTTTGGAATGATCACCGAGTAGTTGATCAGGTTCTCCGGCATGATATGGTTGGTTGCCACGATGCGGATTCCAGCCTTGCGCGCCGAACGAACAATGAAGCGCCCCATGATTAAGTGGCTCTGGATGTGAACAACATCCGGTTTGATCTGGGCGAAGATCTTGTCGGCTTCGCTGCCGATGCTAAATGGCCACTGCCAGCGCAGCGTCTCATGCTGAGGCAACTTGAAGGACAGCAGGCGGTGCACGGTCATCTCTGCGCCGTCGTGTACCTCTTTGAAGGTGCCGTGATTTGCGTCATACGCCGAAGCGATGATGTGTACATCGTGTCCGCGTCGTGCCAGGCCACCAGCGAGACGCTCAGCGAAGCGAGCGGCTCCATTGATGTCGGGTGGGAAGGTATCGCAGGCAATCACAACGGTGAGCTTGCGCGGCACGATGTTTATGGCCGAGGTGCTTACGCTGATTAGGTCGGTGCTGCCGCTTGCCTTGGTGGCGTTTTCAGCAGACATCTAGAGCTCCTATTTGCAACGTATAACAGCTTAGATTTTACCGCTAGAGTCGGCGTCGCTTGGTCCAAACCGCCGCCCGGCGCTTGGCCAAAAGTACCTGTGGATGGAACTGGCTAAGCAAAAGAACGCCCAGAATCGCGGTTCCACCGCAGACGATGAACAGAATGATCGTGAGCGGGTTCGCGGTATGCGCCTCTCCCAGAATGGTTCCAGCGATAAGAACCGCCACCATCGGGTCTACAACAGTCAAACCAGCGATGACCAGGTCCGGAGGGCCGGACGCGTACGCGCTCTGAACGAACCAACCACCTAGAACCATCGCGAGTCCTAGCATGGCAAGGCACAAAAGCGTGAGCCACTCGAAGTCGCCCTGGTAGATGCGCTGAATAACCACCTTGGTAAGCGTTGCAACAAAGCCGTACAAAACGCCAGCCCCGGCAACAAAGTAGATGGCCTTGCCGTTCTTCGCTTTGCGGGCAGCGATTGTTCCCAGCACCGCAAGAATGACTGCGAGAATGCCCAGAATCTGCCACATCTGAAGATCGGTGAGCACGTATTCGTGGGCGATGGTTGACGCAGTAATAACGAAGCCACCAACACCCAGGATGCACAGAGCAATAGCGACCATCGTTGCGCGGTTGAGTTTGGTGCGGCTCATGCGCGCATTGAGAACCGAGGTGACAACCAGAGCGATTGCTCCCAGTGGCTGAACCACGATAAGAGGTGCAAGCGATAGTGCCGAAATCTGGAAGAGGACAGCAAGGCCTAGAAGACCGGTTCCGATCAACCACTTCGGGCGCTTTACAAGCTCCAACATCTGACGGATGCCGAGTGAACCCGAGGTTTTTGCGCCCTTACCCTGCTGATCACCGACTGCGTTGTTCTGCCACTGAGCACCGAACGCCAGAGCGACGGCACCGATTAGCGCCAAAACCACCGCAAAATAGCGGAGATCGATGCCGGTGAATAGTTTCATGAGTCTTTCTAAAAGTTGCTTTATTTAGACTACCGCTACGCGAGTTCACTGAAGTTTTTATTCACCTTGGATAGATTTATTGAATGCCTGTAAGAAGAATCTGTATCACCGGTGAACCGGTACTCCACGCACGCGCCGCTGAAGTAACCGACTTCAACGAGGAACTCGCCCAATTGGTTGCGGACATGTACGTAACCATGGATAAGGCACCGGGTGTTGGACTTGCCGCCACCCAGGTTGGCGTAGGGCTTCGTGTGTTTGTTTACGACTACGAAGATGAAGACGGTAATCCAGTTCGAGGCGAAGTAATCAACCCTGTGCTTGAGGTGGGCCCAATCGAAACTGGCGAGGCCGATTGGGATACCGAACAGGAAGGCTGCCTAAGCGTGCCTGGCGAGCGATTCCCTCTCAAGCGCGCGGACTGGGTGCGCCTGACGGGCGTAAACCTGCAGCAGGAACCAGTTGACATCAAGGCGACAGGCTGGCTTGCGCGCATCTTCCAGCACGAGTTTGATCACCTTGACGGAACCCTGTACGTGGACAAGTTGGCCGAGCCGCATGCATCGGACGCCAAGAAGATCGTGATGAAGAACGACTGGGGTAAGCCGGGACTTTCCTGGATGCCTGGCAAGGACAAGCTAGAGGGCTAACCCAGCCACCGATGACTGGGCTGGCGAACAGATTGCCGGCAGTTAGTTCTCTGGCAGAACCGCGGCCTCATAGAGGGCCAACGCGAGCTGAGCGCGAGTTGCCACTCCTAAGCGCTTCTGAAGCCCATCTAGGGTCCAACGGACCTTGGTGTGAGGCAGACCCGACTTTTCCTCTACGCCCTGAAGAGACTCTCCCGCAGCCAGAAGATCGAGTACGGTCTGCTCGTCATCGGTGAGGTTGGTTAGGCGAAGCAACCAACGCTGATTGCCGCCGTGCGGAACACCCGCATCGGCGAAGAAGTCGGTGAGGGCTAAAACATCGATGTTGTGTTCGATCGAACCGGCGGCGCGAATGGCTTCCAGAAGCGTTTCGGGTTCCTCTTCCTCGCTAACCATGTCGCTGGCGCCGCAACGAATGGCTTCTAATGCCATGGGAATCGAGCTGAAAGGCCCTGTGAGTACAAAGCCGGGTAGCTTCTCCTCGGTGCCGACATTGCGCCTCAAGAAGCGCCTAACCAGCTCGGAACCGGAAAGCGACCTGAGGCGATTGTCGACCAAGAGCACGTCAACCGACAGGTCGCCAATGGCTTCGAGAGCCGCAAGACCGTCTGATTCTTCATAGACGATGTCAAAGTCCGGCTGCGTCTGTAGGAGCATTCGGCGACCCTCACGAATGGTGCGATTGCCAAAGATCAGGCCGACACGAAGCGTGCGGGCCATGCTACTCCCCTACTGCTTCGCGATACTCGTGGATGTTCGGGAAGATTGCGTTGAGGGTAAATCCAACACCTGGAACGCGGTGGGCTTCGACGTTTCCCTGGAACAGAGCTGCACGTTCACGCATTCCGGTGATACCTGGGCCGGTGACCTCCTGGGTCAGGGCCTCTACGTCCTCATTAACAGCCTGCTCAAAGGATGAATCCAGATCGATTAGATCGCGCTGAGCTACTTCCTGGCCGTTGTCCTTCACCAATACCTGCAGCCCGTTGTCGTGCCACATGAAGTCGATGTCGATGGAGGTGTTGGCCGGAGCGTGCTGCTTCACGTTGTCTACTGCGTCGTAGACAATGCGGTAGATGCTAAGTTCAGCGCTGGGGATGAGGCTGAAGCGCTTGCCCTGGTGAACAATCTTGGTCTGGTAACCCTCTTGACGAAGCTGCACGGCAAGGATTGCAAGGTCATTGATGTTTGGCGGTGCAGACGCAACCTGAACCGACTGATTCAGCATGTCAAACAGGCGTCGCAGCTCGTCGTGGGCGTCACGAATGATGTCTACCAGGCGATCCAATGTACGAGTGGCGATCGCTGGATCTAGCTTGGCTGCATAGCGGGCGCCATCGGTCAGGGTCAGCATCGCTGACACGCGTTCAAGGGCCGCCTCGTTTAGGTCGCTAGCGATAAGGAAGCGCTCGTTTTGCTCCGCGATTTCAAGCATGGTGCGCAGGTTGTGCGACTGAACGATGTCTCGTTCCTTGGATGCCACGCGCTCACGGTAGAACTCGATTAGGAAGCCACCGAGCAGCCAGGCAAAACCGTTCAGACCAACGATGGAAACCGCCGCGAAGCCGAAGCCCCACCAGCGTCCATCGGAGTTGTAGACATTGATGCCAAAGAACTCTGTTGCAAAGGCGGTGTTGAAGGCGACGCTCCAGGCCACAAGCACACCTGTGAGAATGGCCGAGGCCATGATCAAAAGGCTCCAACGGCGTGGACCCAATGCGGACGAAATGAAAACCAGCAGCGCCAGGCTGAAGCCGGCTGCCGTTGGGTGCAGATTCAGAGCCAACTCGGCGTAGCAACCGCCGAGAATCAGCGGGATAGCGATGTATGAATACTCGCGGAAGAAGAAAAAACTAAAGCCAAGAATTACCGACGCAATCAGGCCGTTTGAGCCTTGGGTGTTGTAATCGATGACAGCCAGAATAGACGCAAAAACCAGACCTATGCTGAGGTCTGGTAGCCATTTCTTAGTTTGGATCCACTGAAACAAAGTGGCCTCCTGAGCGATGTAGCTCTGCTGTATTTGGCTCCCCGACTTGGACTCGAACCAAGAACCCTCCGGTTAACAGCCGAATGCTCTGCCAATTGAGCTATCGGGGATCAGCGCCTTTCGGCACTTGAAATACTTTAGCAAAAAACTCGGGCGAACCCAAATCAAGGTTGGTGCGTGTCTTGTGAACCACTAGTAACCCAAAACCGGGTCCACTACTCCAACCATCGGAAGCCCTGAAACGTATGCGTGCACGTTCTCTCGGATCCTGCGCGCGAACATTGGCTCCACTTGAAGGTCAGTATCTGCACTGTGTGGAGTGATAATCAGATTCTCACAATCCCAAGCGGGGTGGCCCTCTGGAAGCGGTTCGGGATCGGTTACATCGATGCCAGCTCCGGCAAGCGCACCAGAGTTCAGTGCGGCCACAAGCGCCATTGTGTCAACAACAGGTCCTCGCGCCACGTTGATGAGATAACAGCTGGCTGGCATCTTGGAGAGGCGTTCGGCATCGAATAGCCCTCTGGTCTCATCGGTAAGTGCGCAGGCCAGGAAGACGAAATCAGCTTGCGGCAGAACCGAATCAAGATCTTTTAGTGAAAGCACATTTACGTTTCCTGCAAATGGCAACACTCTGTTGCGAACGATGGAAATGCGGGCGCGGAATGGCTTCAGTTGGGCAACCAGCTCTTCGGCGATTCCTCCCCCTCCTACGATCACCACATTGCTGTCGTAAAGAGAGACGGCGTGCTTAGGGCCCCAAGATTTAGCGCGGATTCGAGTTGGCAAAATGCGTGCGCTGGCCAGTGCCAACATCAAAGCGTGTTCTGCTACAGGTTCCCTGTAGGAGCCCTTAGCGCAAGTGAAAAGAAGCGGGCGCTTGATCAAATTAGCGAAGGCGTCAATTCCAGCCCAGGGTAGCTGCACACACTTCAACTGTGGGTTTTCGTCCAGAAGACGAGTGAGGACTTCGGGGTGCTTGTAATCGGTCCAAATCAGGGCACCAACTTCCGGCCCCAAGTCAGACAGCTGTCCCCCGCCGAGTCGAACGGCTTCTGCATCGATGTCTCTTACAGAGGGTTCAATGGCAACCAGGCGAGGGTCAATCATGACTAATCCCCCATCAACGCGCGGCGTTCGCGCTCTAGAGTCACGAGAAGAGTCTGCATCTCTTGATAGTCGGCAGGTTGCGTCGCAGGGTCTAGCCGGCGCAACTTTGCTAGGGCTTCCGCCTTTTCGCGTGCAAGCGCACGTTCCAGGGCCTTATTCACAACAGCCTTACCGTACTCAAGGATCTTTTCTTCGGATGAAACCGGCAGTTCGGCTGCGGCCAATCCCAGAAGCACGGACTGCAACGCAGTCGGAGTGGTCTGCTGAATGCGGCCAAGCCAGGTATCGGCGTCTGCACTTAGGGCCGCAACCAATGCGTTCAAGATGGCGTTGTGGGCCGGTGCCACCATTCCGGCGTGGGCGATGCGCTGGAGCTGGCCCTGGTTGAATGCCTGCGGGTACTGAACCAGCACCTGCAAAGTCTGGTTTTCAACCATCACTGCAGGGTCGCGCAGGTTTATCGGAGGGTAGGCGGCCTCGAGCGGATTTGCCCCGCCATCAGGGCCCGTCGCTTGATTCTGTGGCTGGTGCGGCGCCTGATTCTGATGCACCGGTGCCGAGCTGTAGTTGGCCCCGCCCTGCTGGGCTGCTCGGGAGTCCGCGCGCATCCCGGCTACTGCGTTACCGCGCGCCGTCTTGGATGCTTCGGAAACGATGCGACTTACTTCCTCCGGGGGTAGATTCACCCAGCCCGCAAGCTCGCGCGCATAAGCGGGGCGAAGGGCCTCGTCCCTGATACCCGCGATGATGGGGGCAGCGGCGCGGGTGGCCGAAACGCGTCCCTCTAGCGTGTCCAAATCGAACTGCGATAGGCGCTGTTTGATTGCAAACTCAAAGAGCGGGCGACGCGACTTGATCATCTCGACAACGGCCTCATCGCCACGCTGCTGGCGAAGATCGCTCGGGTCAAGCCCATTAGGGCCGACGGCAACGAAAGTGTGTGCCTGGAACTTGTGACTGTCCTCGAATGCTCGCATAGCGGCTTTCTGGCCGGCAGCATCGGGGTCGAAAGTAAAGATCACTTCGGCAGGCACGCCATCGGTGTTCAAGAGCCTATTCAGGACGCGAATGTGGTCTTCACCGAAGGCAGTGCCGCAGGTTGCAACCGCGGTGGTGATGCCGGCAAGGTGGCAGGCCATGACGTCTGTGTAGCCTTCAACAACCACAACCTGATGTTGCTTGCTGATGTCCTTGCGCGCCAGATCGATGCCGTAAAGAACTTGCGACTTGTGGTACACGGGCGTATCAGACGTGTTCAAGTACTTTGGTCCGTTGTCGTCCTCGAACAGTTTTCGGGCTCCAAAGCCGATCACAGAGCCGGTCTGGTCTTTGATGGGCCACATCACTCGCCCGCGGAACTTGTCGTAACCACCCTTGTCGCTGGCTGCGGCAAGGCCGCCGGTAACCAGCTCATCGATGGTGAAACCCTGCGCCTTGAGGTGGTTGACGAGATTGTCCCAGCCCTTAGGAGAGAAACCGACACCGAAGTGTTCAACGGCGTGCTGGTCGAATCCACGCCCCACCAAGAACGACCTGGCTGGTTCACCAGCATCGGTTGCTAGTTGCTGCTGGAAGAAGGCAGCCGCAAGAGCGTTTGCTTCCAAAATGCGGGCACGGATGCTGCTGCCGGCTTCGTTGGTGCCCCCGCTTTCATAGGTGAGGGTGAATCCAATGCGCGAAGCCAGCTTCTCTACTGCTTCGGTAAAACTGATGCCATCCAGCTGCTGTACAAACTTGAAGACATCGCCACCTTCACCACAGCCGAAGCAGTGGTAGAAACCCTGAGCAGGACGCACGTTGAAAGACGGCGACTTCTCGTCGTGGAATGGGCATAGGCCCTTCAATGACCCCACGGAAGCATTTTTGAGGACTACGTAATCGCCCACTACATCGGCGATATTTATGCGCGCCTTGACTTCCTCGATGTCGCTGTTGCGAATCTTCCCAGCCACTAGAACACACCGTCCTTGGTGACAAGCTTGTGATGCATTGTTATTGCGCTCTGATCCGTCAGGCAAGCAACCTGATCCACAATTGCCCTGTAACGCTCCGCCTCAGTAGTGGCCACCCGCCAGGCACCAGCCGCGTAGGCGTCAAGGTGATCTCCGTTGGCCACCAACAGGGCGTCGCAGAGTTCAGTGAGAACGGATCGCTGCCACTCGTATACCGGACGCCGCTTTTCGTTTGTCATCAGGAAGGCAGCCACGGTGCCCTTCAGCACGGCAATTTCCTCTTGCACTTCCAGCGGCACGGTCAAATGCGAGTTGAATCGGGTAATGATTTCTTCTTCACCCGCAGCCGATGCCTGCATGGTTCGCTGCACGAAGGATCCGATGAGTGATGAGGTTAGGTTTTTGAGGCGACCCAAGTCTTCCGGAGTATGCGCGTAAGCCTTCGGCCAGTAGTGGTTCTCGCTCAAGCGAAGCAGCGCGTTGGCTAGTGCCTCAGTGGAGTACTTTCCACCGTTCCAGTCAGAGATTGACGCAATCAGGGACGTCTCGTTTGAGGAATCATTCAACTGGTCCAGCTTGATGTACTCGGAGACAATGGCATCTTCGAAGTCATGAACCGAGTAGGCAACATCATCGGCGAAGTCCATAACCCGGGCCTCGATACACTTCACACCCTCAGGTGCACCAATGCGCATCCACTCGTAAACCGGAGCATCGTCTTCGTAGTAGCCGAACTTTGCGGTGGCACTGCCGGAATCACTGTTCCTACTCCACGGATACTTGCAGGTTGCATCCAGCGCGGCACGACTGAGATTCAGGCCGTATGAAACGCCACTGTCGCCGAACACTTTTGGCTCGATGCGAGTTAGCAAACGCAAGGTTTGGGCATTACCCTCGAAGCCACCGAAATCGCTCGCCCAGTCATTGAGGGCGCGCTCGCCGTTGTGCCCAAAAGGTGGATGGCCCAGATCGTGCGCCAGGCAGGCTAGATCGACGACATCCGGGTCGAGGCCTAGGTCTCCGGCCATCTCTCGGCCAATCTGAGCAACCTCGAGTGAGTGTGTGAGACGGGTTCGAGCGAAATCGCCGCCGATTGGACTAAGAACCTGAGTCTTGGCTCCCAATCGCCTCAGTGCCGATGAATGAAGAACCCTGGCACGATCCCGACTGAACTCGCCTCTGCGAGTGCCTGCGCGACGTTCCTCGGGAAGGAAGCGCTCTAGGTCGAAATCTGAGTATGCGGATGACATCTAGCCCCCCGAGACGTTGATTTCAGCATCCAGCAGGACGGCGCTCTGTTCATCGCTGAGGCTCCTGGAGGCCAGCCAGTTCTCTGGAAGAGCACATTGCTTCGCGCCGCCAAGGCGGCCACGTGGACCCTCGGCGTCGTCACCCGGGTATGGAGCATTCCAATCCAGCGTGGCGAGGATTTGGTCCATGTGGCTGAGCGACTGCACCTGAGCCAGAGCCGCGCGGAACTCACCGCCCACCGGATACCCCTTGAAGTACCAGGCCACGTGCTTGCGAATGTCACGGCAAGCGCGCTCTTCTTCCTCAAAGAATTCGGTCAGCAACACGGTGTGCTGGCGGAAAGCCGCGGCAACCTCCCCGAGAGTTGGCTGCACGATATTGATGGCGGCATCGGAGTTTGGGTCGCGCTGGAACTCATCGAACGCGTGCTGCAAGTCAGCGAAGAGCCATGGACGACCAAGGCAACCACGGCCAACCACCACGCCGTCGACACCGGTTTCGCGAACCATGCGAATGGCATCCGCTGCCGACCAAATGTCGCCATTGCCAAGCACAGGGATGTCGGTGATGGTTTCACGTAGCTTTGCGATTGCGGACCAGTCCGCGTGGCCGGAGTAGTACTCGCTGGCTGTGCGTCCGTGTAGTGCAATGGCCGCAACTCCGGCGTCTCGCGCCGCTTTCGCGCTATCAAGATATGTCAGGTGCTCGTCATCGATGCCTTTGCGCATCTTGATGGTGAGCGGTATCTCACCGGCAGCCTGCACAGCGCTTTTCACGATAGCCGTGAATAGATCCTGCTTCCAGGGAAGAGCAGCGCCACCGCCCTTGCGGGTCACCTTAGGAACAGGGCAACCGAAGTTCAGATCGATGTGGTCAGCGCGGTCCTCGGCTACCAGCATTCTCACGGCTTCACCGATGGTTTTCGGGTCAACACCGTATAGCTGGATGGAGCGGACTTTTTCCGATGGATGATGGCCGATCAGGCGCATCGATTCGTCGGTTCGCTCCACCAAAGCGCGGCTGGTAATCATCTCCGACACGTAAAGACCGCCGCCGAACTCGCGACAGAGCCTGCGGAAAGCGGTGTTAGTGATTCCGGCCATCGGGGCCAATACAACCGGCGTACCAATCTCCAACTTGCCGAACTTAAGCGACTGAGCCGCCCTCGGCGAGTTACTCACCGGGGCGGTCATCAGAGGCGTGGTTGGGCTAGTCATTAACCGAGAAGTCTGCCACCTAGGTATTCACGGAGCTTCGAAAGCGAAACGCGCTCCTGCTGCATGGTGTCGCGCTCGCGAACAGTCACAGCCTGGTCTTCCAGGGTCTCGAAGTCGACGGTGATACAGAACGGAGTTCCGATCTCGTCCTGGCGGCGGTAACGGCGACCAATCGCGCCCGAATCATCGAAGTCGATGTTCCAGTAGCCGCGGAGCTCCTGAGCCAGGTTGCGTGCAACTGGCGACAGGTCTTCGTTGCGCGAAAGCGGCAGAACTGCAGCCTTCACCGGAGCCAGACGGTAGTCAAGGCGCAGTACGGTACGAACGTCAACGCCACCCTTGGTGTTCGGTGCTTCGTCTTCGGCGTACGCATCCACTAGGAAGGCCATCAGCGAACGAGTTAGACCCGCGGCAGGCTCGATAACGTATGGGAACCAACGCTCGCCCTTGGCCTGGTCGAAGTACGAAAGATCCGAGCCAGACTCACGGGAGTGAGTGCGAAGGTCAAAGTCGGTGCGGTTTGCGATACCCTCAAGCTCGCCAAACTCCGAACCACTGAAACCGAAGCGGTACTCGATGTCCACAGTTCGCTTCGAGTAGTGCGAAAGTTTTTCCTTCGGGTGTTCGAAAATGCGCAGGTTCTCAGGATCGATTCCGAGGTCGGTGTACCAGTTGAATCGCTGCTGAATCCAGTACTCGTGCCACTCTTCATCTGTGCCTGGCTCAACGAAGAATTCCATCTCCATCTGCTCGAACTCACGAGTACGGAAGATGAAGTTTCCAGGAGTGATCTCGTTACGGAAAGACTTACCAATCTGGCCGATACCGAATGGAGGCTTCATACGGCTCGAACCCAGCACGTTGGCGAAGTTCACGAAGATGCCCTGAGCGGTCTCCGGACGGAGGTAGTGAAGACCCTCTTCCGCGGCCACGGGACCCAGGAAGGTCTGGAGCAGGCCGTTGAAGCTCTTTGGCTCAGTCCAGATGTCCTTGCTGCCACAGTTAGGGCAAGGGATCTCGACCATTCCCTGAGGAGCACGGCCCTTCTTTTCTTCGAAGGCCTCCTCCAGGTGGTCCTGACGGAAACGCTTGTGACAGCTGGTGCACTCAATCAACGGGTCAACGAATTCGGCAACGTGGCCGGATGCTTCCCAGACCTTGCGTGGCAGGATTACCGACGAGTCAAGACCGACGATGTCCTCGCGGCTGGAGACCATGGTTCGCCACCACTGGCGCTTGATGTTCTCCTTTAGTTCCACGCCTAGGGGTCCGTAGTCCCATGCGGAACGCGAACCACCGTAAATTTCACCGGCTTGGAAGACGAAGCCACGACGCTTAGCGAGCGAGATGACGGAATCGAGGCGATTGACTGGTGCCAATTTGCACTTCACTTTCTGGACACACCGTTGGATGCGGTGCCCGATATTTCAAGGTTTCTAGTCTACTTCGGTGCGTCCTTGGCACCGCCGAAACGACGGTCACGCCCCATAAATATTTCGATGGCGTTCCAAAGGTCTTTTCGGGAGAAATCAGGCCAGAGGGTGTCCAAGAAGACAAACTCGGCGTAAGCACTTTGCCAAAGCAAGAAGTTTGAGGCGCGCTGCTCCCCCGATGAGCGCACAAATAGGTCAACATCGGGCAAATCCGCGGTCAGCAGGTGTCGCTGAATCGTTTTCTCGGTGATGGCGCCCGGTTTGATTTTCCCGGCGGCTATTTGATGAGAGATCTCATTGAATGCGTCGACAAGCTCGATTCGTGAGCCGTAGTTGACGCACATTGTGAGCGTCAGGGTGCTGTTACCGTCAGTCAGCTTCTCCGCTTCCTGAAGTTCCTTGATCACAGAGCCCCAAAGCTTAGGCCGCCGTCCGGCCCAGCGGATTCGGACTCCCCATTCGTTCAGTTGGTCGCGTCGGCGACGCAGAACTTCTCGGTTGAATCCCATCAGGAATCGCACTTCGTCCGGTGAGCGCTTCCAGTTCTCGGTGCTGAATGCATAGACAGTCAGGTGCTTGACACCGGCCTGGATTGCACCCGCAACTACGTCCAGAAGCGCCGACTCCCCCGCCTTGTGACCCTCAACGCGGGTCAAGCCACGCTGGTTGGCCCAACGGCCATTGCCGTCCATAACGATGGCAACGTGTTGCGGAACCTTGCCCGACAAACCGGCGCCCGAGAAATTCGGTGCCGGCACGCCCGTGTAATCCAACGGAAGATGTTCGTTCATTCTCGCTCCACCAAAACCAGTGAGCGCAAACCACGCTCGATGTGCCATTGACTATACGCGGCGATGATGCCGGAAGCATTAGACCTAGCCCGCGGGCTTGCCACTTCTGCGAATTCCCAGTCGCCGGCCAGAAGCGCGCCCAGAAGCTGGACGGTCTCGGCATCTAAGTTCGCTGCACCTGGCGGGCGGCAGCCGTCGCAAACCACGCCACCGGTTTGCATCACGAAAGCCGTGTGAGGACCCGGCTTGCCGCATCCGGCGCAGGAATCAAAGTTTGGCGCCCAGCCTGAAAGCGAGAGGGCGCGAAGCAGGTAGGAATCGAGGGTTAAGCCGGGATCGTGCTCCGCCCGCGCGAGCGAACGCAGAGCGCCAACCAGGAGCAGGTACTGCTGGGTGCTGCTTACTTCCGCTGTGAGTCTTTCCGCGGCTTCGACCATTGCGTGAGCGGCGGTATAACTGGCGTAGTCCGCCATGATTTCACGCCCGTAGGCACCGATGGACTCTACCTGACTCACGGTGTCTAGGTTTCGCCCCTCGTAAAGCTGAACGTCGACTGCCATGAATGGCTCAAGGCGCGAGCCGAATTTGCTAGCGGTACGACGTACTCCCTTGGCAACCGCGCGAATCTGCCCGTGCTGCCGGCTGAGCATAGTGACGATGCGGTCGGCTTCACCCAGTTTGTGGGTGCGCAGCACAACGGCTTCGTCTCTGTACAAAGGCATGATTCAAGTATCCGCGCCAAATGCGAAAGCGGCGGGAAACCCGCCGCCCTGCATTGATTCTCGTTCCGGTTGGAACCGGGGTTTGGCCTTGCTTAGCCGCGTACAGCTCGGTTCACACCGGAGATGACTGCCTTGAGCGAAGCGGTTGCGATGTCGCCATCGATGCCAACGCCCCAGAGGTGCTTGTCGCCAACTTCAAGCTCTAGGTAAGCGGCCGCCTGGGCATCGCTGCCGGCACCCATGGTGTGCTCAACGTAATCCAGAACGCGAACATCGATGCCCTGTTGCTGCAATACGTTAACGAAAGCGCTAATAGGACCGTTGCCCTTGCCCGAAAGCGAAACTTCAGAATTGCCGTCGCGGAGGATCACATCGATCTCCACGGAGCCGTCCATCTCGCTTGCAGTGCGCAGGCGCTTCAACTCGAAGCGGCCCCACTTCAGCTCCGGCTTGTCGGCAGGAGCCGGCAGGTACTCATCAGTGAAAATGTCCCAGAGCGCCTCGCTTGAGACCTCTCCACCATTGGAATCGGTGACGTTCTGCACAACGCGGGAGAACTCGATCTGCAACTTGCGAGGAAGGTCTAGGTGACGGTCAGTCTTGAGCAAGTAGGCAACGCCACCCTTTCCAGACTGAGAGTTGACACGGATAACCGCCTCGTAAGAACGGCCAACATCCTTAGGGTCGATAGGCAGGTAAGGAACCGCCCAGACCAGGTCATCGATGGTCTTACCCTCGGCCTTAGCCTGGGCTTCCATCTTCTCGAAGCCCTTCTTGATTGCGTCCTGGTGACTGCCGCTGAAGGCGGTGTATACCAAGTCTCCACCGTACGGGCTTCGCTCAGGGACTGGCAGCTGATTGCAGTACTCCACAGTGCGCTTAATCTCATCAAGGTTGCTGAAATCGATGTGCGGGTCGATACCCTGGCTGAACATGTTCAGACCAAGAGTCACGAGGTCAACGTTTCCGGTGCGCTCACCGTTGCCAAACAGGCAGCCTTCGATGCGGTCTGCTCCGGCCAAATAGCCCAGTTCCGCGGCCGCGACACCGGTACCGCGGTCGTTGTGTGGGTGAAGACTAATCAAGACGCTGTCGCGACGGTTCAGGTTACGGCTCATCCACTCGATGGAGTCGGCGTAAACGTTCGGAGTCGCCATTTCTACGGTGGCAGGAAGGTTGATGACCATCTGGCGGTCAGGAGTCGGTTGGATGATGTCGATTACTGCGTTGCAAACCTCTAGCGCGTATTCCAGCTCGGTTCCGGTGTAAGACTCTGGCGAGTACTCGTAGAAGACCTTGGTTCCCGGAACGGTCTTCTCAAGCTCCAGGCAGTACTTGGCGGCGTGAAGGGCGATTGCCTTGATGCCTTCTTTGTCCTGACCAAAAACAACGCGGCGCTGCAAAACAGAGGTGCTGTTGTAGAAGTGCACGATTGCCTGCTTAGAACCGCGAATCGATTCGTAGGTTCGTTCAATGAGGTGATCGCGAGCCTGGGTCAGCACCTGGATGGTGACATCGTCAGGGATGTGACCCTCTTCGATCAGCTGACGAACGAAGTCGAAATCAGTCTGCGAGGCGCTTGGGAAACCAACCTCAATCTCCTTGTAGCCCATGGAGACCAGAAGCTTGAACATCTTGAGCTTGCGCTCTGGGCTCATTGGATCGATTAGCGCCTGGTTACCGTCTCGCAAATCAACAGCACACCAGCGCGGTGCCTGAGTGATGACCTTGTCTGGCCAGGTGCGGTCAGGGAGCGAAACAGAAATCTGCTGGTGGAAAGGCTCGTACTTGTGGACTGGCATGCCCGAAGGGCGCTGTGTGTTTTGCATTGTGTATCCTCTTGGGACTCTCGGTCCGCTTAGAAATGTCTTGGGGTCTCAGCCAGCAAAAATAGCCGCAACGAGGATGGCCGTTGTTTAGGCCTCGTCGCGGCTGCTAAGTAGAAGCAAGCACCACACGTTTTCAGGTTAGCAACAAAGGGTCTAAAAACCCAACTTGCCCAGCTGCTTGGGGTCGCGCTGCCAGTCCGGAGCCACCTTCACGCGGATCGAAAGGAACACCTTTGAACCCAGCAGCTCTTCGATCTCGGGGCGGGATTTACTTCCGATGTCCCGCAGGCGCGATCCACCCTTTCCGATGATGATTGACTTCTGGGAATCGCGCTCCACGAATACATTGGCGTGAACATCGATCAAGTCCTTGCCCTCTCGAGGGTTGATCTCATCGATGGTTACTGCCAACGAGTGAGGAAGTTCGTCGCGAACTCCTTCAAGCGCCGCTTCACGGATCAGTTCACAGATGCGGTCGTGGTTTGATTCGTCTGTAACGGCGTCGGCCGGATAGAGCGCCGGACTCTCCGGAAGCAGGTCAATCAGCACCTCAGCCAAAACATCCAACTGCGATTCACCAAGGGCCGATACTGGAATAACGGCATCCCAGTCACGCAGACCGCTTACAGCCAGCAAACGCTCGGCAAGTGTCTGCTTATCAACCAACTCAGTCTTGGTAACGATGGCAATCTTCTTGGCTCGTCGGAACTGATCGATCTGGGTGTTGATGAACTGGTCACCCGGGCCAATCTTCTCGTTTGCGGGCACGCAGAAGCCGATGATGTCTACATCGCCCAGAGTGTCACTAACGAGGTCGTTTAAGCGCTCGCCAAGCAAGGTACGTGGACGGTGCAACCCGGGCGTATCCACCAGGATGATCTGACCGTTCTCCTTGTGCACAATGCCACGAATGGCCCTGCGGGTGGTCTGCGGTTTGGCACTGGTGATGGCGATCTTCTGCCCCACCAACGCGTTGGTGAGCGTGGATTTACCAACATTTGGGCGTCCTACAAAGGACACAAAGCCCGCGCGGAAGGTCATTTACTGCTCACTTTCAAAAGTGGATTCTGCCGAGAGAAGTTCTGGCGTCGGCTCCACCAATACCGAAATCACGCGCTTGCGACGCTTTTCAACGCGGTCAACCGTGAAGTTAAGACCACTGTATTCAACTTTGTCCCCGTGAATGGCCAGGCGCCCCAGCTGCTTCACAACCAAGCCTCCAACGCTGTCCACGTCTTCCTCGGTCAGCTCAATGCCGTAGAGCTCGCCCAGTTCTTCCAGCGAGTACCGCGCATTGACCCTAAACACCTTTTCGGCGACTACTTCGACATCGGGCAGGTCACGGTCATACTCATCGGTGATTTCACCGACGATTTCCTCGATGACGTCTTCCATTGTCACTAGGCCGCCAACGCCGCCGTATTCGTCGATGATGATGGCGATGTGAGTTGCGGAGCTCTGCATCTGTTTGAGTAGATCGTCCACGCCCATGAACTCAGGGATGAAGATTGCCGGCCGCATTGCAACCGTCACCGGCTCGTCAAGACGGCCTGGCGCCTCGAAGGTGATGCGCGAAGCATCCTTCAGGTAGAGCACGCCCACGATGTCATCGATTGATTTGCCCGTGATGGGAAGGCGCGAATATCCGGTACGCAGGAAAAGCTTCATGGCAGAACGCAAAGACTGAGTCGCCTCGACCGTCTCAATGTCCACGCGAGGCACCATGATTTCGCGGGCGATTGTCTCGGTGAAGTCCTCCACCGAATCCATCAGCTCTTGCTCGAATTCCTCGTGCTCTTCAATCGGTGGTCCGGTAAGCGGAGTGAAGGCCAGGTTTACGCGCTTGATAACCGGATCCAGCAGCTTCAGAAGCCACTGGCCGTGACTACGGTGAGAGAGCCACTTGGCGGCGAACTGGGCGACAAATACCATCAGCAAAGCGAATGCGATGGACAAAAGCAGGTTCACCCACCACAGGTATCCCCTGGCCTGCAAAAGCTGACCCATGGTTAGGGCGAATAGAGACGTGAAAATAATGCGGACAAGACCCCATGATTCCGCTAGATCGGCTTGCAAAGACCGGCGGAGACTGGATTCAACGATGGCGACCGGAACGGTCAGCACCGCCAATAAAACAGCTAGGACTATCAAGCTGCCTTTTCCTGATCGTAGAAGTCCTTCAGAATCTGATTCTGAAGCCCAAACATTTCGCGTTCTTCATCGGGTTCGGCGTGGTCGAAGCCGAGCAGGTGAAGAATGCCGTGAGTGATGAGTAGAAGCATCTCATTGATCGCAGGGTGCCCGGCCTTCTCGGCCTGTTCCGCGGCGAAATCCGGGCAGACCACAATGTCACCCAGGCAGCCCTCTGGAGCAACGGAATGCATGTCACCCGGAACTAGCTCGTCCATCGGGAAGGACAGAACATCGGTAGCGCCCGGTTCATCCATGAAGCGGATGTGTAGATCTTCCATGGTGGCTAGGTCTACAAATCGGATGAAGAGATCCGTGTTTGGATGCAGGTTCATGCGATCCATCGCGAAAGTCGCAAGCGCATTCACTCGGTCTTCATCGATGGCCCACTCGGTTTCGTTGCTGAGTTCAATGCTCATCGCTTACCTCCCTGTGGTTTCTGCTTTTGCAATGCTTCATCGTGCTTGGAATAGGCGTCCACAATCTTTGAAACCAAGTTGTGACGCACCACGTCAGAAGCAGAGAGATAAGCGAAATGCATGTCGTCGACGTTCTTTAGGATCTTTTCCACGGTCCGAAGTCCGCTGACTCCGGCAGGCAGGTCTACCTGTGTGATGTCTCCGGTGACAACCATCTTGGAGTTGAAACCAAGGCGCGTCAGGAACATCTTCATCTGCTCCGGCGTTGTGTTTTGCGCCTCATCCAAGATGATGAACGAGTCATTCAGTGTGCGGCCACGCATGTAGGCAAGCGGCGCCACCTCGATGGTGCCGGAAGTTAACAGTTTCGGCACCGATTCGGGGTCAAGCATCTCGTGCAGAGCGTCGAAGAGCGGGCGCAGATATGGATCAATCTTGTCGGTGAGGGTTCCAGGCAGGAAGCCTAGGCGCTCCCCCGCCTCGACTGCAGGGCGGGTAAGGATGATGCGGCTAATTTCCTTGCGCTGCAGAGCCTGCACCGCCTTCGCCATAGCAAGGTAGGTCTTACCGGTACCAGCAGGACCGATTCCGAAGACGATGGTGTTTTCGTCGATGGCATCGACGTATTGCTTCTGCCCAAG
>JBDLQA010000066.1:0-6205 GCA_039800845.1 Actinomycetota bacterium | reverse complement strand
GCCTGCACAAGGAATTCGGCGACAAGCAGATCTTCAACACCCCGATTGCTGAATCCGGAATCGTCGGTACCGCCATCGGTTTGGCCATGCGCGGCTACCGTTCGGTCGTGGAGATGCAGTTTGACGGCTTCATCTTCCCTGCATTCGACCAGATCACCACTCAGTTGGCCAAGATGGGCAACCGCTCCGAGGGCCACCACAAGATGCCGGTGGTCATTCGTGTTCCTTACGGTGGCGGCATCGGTGCTGTGGAACACCACAGCGAAAGCCCAGAGGCTTACTTTGCGCACACACCGGGTCTGCGCATTGTCAGCCCGAGCAACCCGAACGACGCGTACTGGATGATCCAGCAGGCGATTGATTCCGATGACCCGGTCATGTTCTTTGAGCCGAAGCGCCGCTATTGGCAGAAGGGTCCAGTTAACCTGGACACCCCGCCGGCACCGCTGCACCAGGCCCGCGTTCTGCGTGAGGGTCACAACGTGACCATCGCTACCTACGGCCCGATGGTGACCGTGGCGCTTCAGGCTGCAACCATCGCCGCGGAAGAGGGTGTGAGCCTGGAGGTCATCGACCTTCGCTCGCTCAGCCCAATCGATTTCGCCACAATCGTGGAGAGCGTGAAGAAGACCGGCCGCCTTGTGGTTGCCAGCGAGGCACCGACCTTCGTCTCGGTGGCATCGGAAGTGGCTGCTCGCGTGGCCGAACAGGCTTTCTACCACCTGCAGGCACCTGTGCTGCGTGTTGGTGGCTTCGATGTGCCATACCCAGCCGCAAAGCTTGAAGAGATTTACCTGCCAGACGCCGACCGCATTCTGGAAGCCGTCGACCGAGTACTTGCTTACTAACTAGGAGATCCGCGATGAGTCAGCTGGCGTACTTCAACCTTCCCGATGTGGGCGAAGGCCTTACCGAGGCCGAAATTGTTACCTGGATGGTAAAGCCTGGCGACAACGTTGGTGTGAACCAGATCATTTGCGAGATTGAGACTGCGAAAAGCCTGGTTGAGCTGCCTTGTCCGTTCGCGGGCGTTGTAACTCAGCTTTTGGCCAACGAAGGCGACACCGTTGAGGTGGGCAAGCCGATCATCGCTGTGACCGTTGCCGATGGTGCTGTTGGCGCGGTTGGCACCCAGACCGGCCCGGTTCAGCAGCTCCACAACATGGTCGCCACCGCGGCTGAGCAGGCGGCGGCCGCGGATGTTTTGAACCAGCAGGCAGCGTCAACTGCTGCAGCGAACGCGGCAGCTACTGCAGCCGCAGCCAGCGCAGCCGTCTCCGATGCCGCTTCCACGGTCTCCAACGAGGAAAAGGCGCCACCAGCCCTAGTTGGCTACGGCGTTTCCCACGGTGTTGGCGGCACTCGTCGTCGTGGCCGTTCCGTTCCGGGCGGCATTCCAGCGCCAGCCGCGGCAACCACCGCTGTTCCGGTTGCGGCCGCTCAGCAGAACATCGTTGTGGGTGTTGGCGAAGAAAGCGTCATTGCCAAGCCGCCTACCCGCGCGTTGGCCAAAGACCTCAACGTGGACATCACCAAGGTGACCCCAACCGGTCTGGCCGGCGAGGTAACCCGCGAAGACGTAATGGCTGCGGCGCAGCAGGCATCGGTGTTCCGTAACCTGACGACCCCTGAGGCACCGAGTGAGCGCGAAACCCGCATCCCGGTCAAGGGCGTGCGCAAGGCGATCGCTAACGCGATGGTTACCAGTGCGTTCCAGGCCCCGCACGTGAGCATTTTCGTGGACGTTGACGCCACTCGCACCATGGAGTACGTCAAGCGCCTGAAGGCATCCACCGACTTCGCCGGCGTGAAGGTGACCCCGCTGTTGATCATGGCGAAGGCCATGATGTGGGCAGTGCGCCGTAACCCGATGGTCAACGCCACCTTCACCGATGAGGAAATCATCGTTCACAACTATGTGAACTTCGGTATCGCTGCGGCGACCCCTCGCGGATTGATCGTTCCTAACATTAAGGACGCCGACAAGCTATCGATGCTGGACCTGGCCAAGGCTATTGAGCAGTTGGCCAACACCGCACGTGAGGGCAAGACCCAGCCGGCGGAAATGGCCAACGGAACCATTACCATCACCAACATCGGCGTATTTGGCGTGGACACCGGAACCCCGATTCTGAACCCTGGCGAGTGTGCCATCGTCGCCCTTGGATCGATCCGCCCGAAGCCTTGGGTGGTTAACGGTGAGATTCAGGTTCGCCAGGTGACCACCATCGGCGCTACTTTCGACCACCGAGTTGTTGACGGAGACGTAGCCAGCCGTTTCGTGCAGGATGTTGCCTCGGTAATCGAAGAGCCTGCGCTGCTGCTGGACTAAAGACCGTTCGCGTGAGTTCCACGTGAAACAAAAACGCCGCCCACCGAGAAGTCAATCTTCCGGGAGGCGGCGTTTTTTAGTTTGGTGCCGGGTTTAGCTCCAGCTGCCGGAATGGCCCGCGCCAATAAGGCTAAGGAAAATGCTCAAAATCAGGCCGATTACGCCGAAGAAGATTGCGCCAGCAACAACTACAGCCACGATGATCCACGACAGGACCTTGCCCTTGTCATAGCCCTCAAGGGCGTTGCCGTCTTTATCCTTGAGCTGACCGGTCAGGATCAAAATCAGATCCACCAGGGTCCAGATGCCCAAACCACCACCGGTTAGCAACTTGACGATGCCCAGGCCCACGTAACCAAGGTAGAAGCGGTCCACGCCAAAGTGACCGAAGAGCAGGCTTAGCACCCAGGTGACGTTGTAGCTGCGTTTTGAAGCGGCCATCTTTGATTCCTTAGAAAGCATTGAACTGATGTTGGAAGTATCGCACATAGGGCAACGCTTAGAGCCTGTATTGACAATCATTATCAATAGCGCATAGCCTGAGGTCATGGAGACCATGGCCGACAAAGTGCTACGTGCGCTGGGTATTGCCGCGGGCCTTATTGGCGTCTTCTACCTGATGGTCTTCCTCTCATTCCTCGGCGCCAGCGGCCACAGCGATTCCAGCGGCCACAGCGGTCAAGCCCACCAGACAACTGCAAAGCCCCAGGACAATCGCGTTCGCATCGTCACCTCGGTTCAGGTCTGGGCAGACATCGCCCAGGCTATCGGCGGCAAGTACGTGCATGCCACCGCCATCATCGCGCGTCCAAACCAGGATCCGCACAGCTATGAGGCCACCGTGCGAGACCAGCTGGCGGTCAACCGTGCCGCGCTCACCATCGAAAACGGTGCCGATTACGACCCGTTCTTCCATCGACTGGTGGAGTCCAAGCCAAACGCTAACCAACGATTGACCTTGAGGCTTGCAAACGCTCTGCCTCAGCAGGGCGGCGAAGTGAATCCGCACTTTTGGTATGACCTAAAAATCACGAGCCTGCTTGTGAAGGACATCGCGAAGCGCGAGATATTTGCTGTCTCCAACCCGGCAGCCAAGATTTACATTCGTACCCGTGCCGAGGCCTATCAGATGAAACTGGACGAGTTGGTTTCAAGGCAAGAATCGGCCACGATCCACACTTCGGGCAAGAGCGCGATCTTGACCGAGGGCTTCGCGGCTTATTTGCTCAGGAATCTGCGCATGGTTGACCGCACGCCAACGGCCTTCGTGAATGCGGTGGAACAAGAGCAGGATGCCGCTCCGGCCGTGATGCGGACTCTGCAGCTGATGATTGCTGGGCACAGGGTGAACCTACTTGTGAGTAACCAGCAGACCGCAGGGGCACAAAGCCAGCAACTGGCAACCTGGGCCAAGGCCGCAGGCGTGCCTCAGCTGGAACTTAGCGAACTTTTGCCAACCGGAAAGACCTACCTGACCTGGATGGCGTCAAACCTAAACAAGATCGAGGCTGCGCTGAAATGACAGAAATTTCAAAAAATCGCGCGACCGGCAAGCCGGTTTTAGAAATCACCGATGCCACCTTGGCCTACGGTGAAAAGACCCTTTGGTCAGACCTAAACCTGACCGTCCAGCCGCACGAATTCATCGCCATCATCGGCTCGAACGGATCGGGGAAAACATCGCTGCTGCGCGCCATCCTGGGTCAGGAGCAGCTAACCTCTGGCCGTATCCTCCTCAACGGCAAACCGGTTGGCCACG
The DNA here is from genome assembly GCA_039800845.1 of Actinomycetota bacterium. Classification (GTDB taxonomy): domain Bacteria; phylum Actinomycetota; class Actinomycetes; order Actinomycetales; family Microbacteriaceae; genus Rhodoluna. The sequence continues at coordinate 2,114 of JBDLQA010000066.1, read as the reverse complement.
GCAGCAATGACATTGGCTACATTCCGCAGCATCGCAGCACCGATGCCTCCACGCCGATGCGCGCTCGCGACTTACTGAGACTTGGTTTCGATGGCCACCGCGCTGGCATTCCGCTGCCTACGAAAAAGGTGCGCGATCGCGTGAACCACGTGCTGGACTGCATCGACGGACATGCCCTGGCGGACAAAGCCGTTGGTACCCTCAGCGGCGGTCAGCTTCAGCGCTTCCGAGTGGGACAGGCCGTTATCGGCAACCCTAGCCTGATTTTGGCCGATGAGCCGCTGAGCGCCTTGGACCTGCACCAGCAGCAGGCGGTCGCGAACCTGCTGGATGAAGAGCGTCAGGAACACCAGGCGGCGGTGCTTTTTGTAACCCACGACGTAAACCCAATTCTTGGAATGGTCGACCGAGTGCTTTACCTGGCAAACGGCCGGTTCCGTATAGGAACCCCCGATGAAGTGCTACGCAGCGAGGTGCTGAGCGAGCTATACGGAACTCAGGTTGACGTTGTGCGTAACCAGGGTCGAATCGTGGTGGTGGGCACCCACGACCATGAGCACCACCCGGACGAAGAGTGGGTGTAACAACATGATCTTCAACTTCAGCGACTACGCGGACCTGCTTCCGCTCATCACCAACTCGCTAATCGCGGGCACCCTGCTGGCCCTGGTTGGCGGTTTGATGGGCGTCTTTGTAAACACCCGCGACATGTCATTCGCGGTTCACGGCATCAGTGAACTCAGTTTCGCGGGTGCATCTTTCGCGCTTTTGGCGGGCACCGATGTGGTTGCCGGCTCAATCGCGGGTTCGCTCGTTGCCGCTGCCCTCATCGGGCTCCTCGGGTCCAAGGCGCGCGAACGAAACTCGATTGTGGCGGTGTTGATGCCGGCCGGCCTAGGTCTCGGAATCCTAGCTATCTCGCTGTATCACGGGCAGGCCAACAACAAGTTCGGTTTACTAACCGGCCAAATCGTGTCTGTGGATAACCCTCAGCTTTACTGGCTAGCGGGCATCAGCCTGTTCATCTTGGCGGTGCTTGCCGTGATTTGGCGCCCGCTCGCCTTCGCGAGCCTAGACCCCGAGGTTGCCACCGCCCGCGGTGTGCCGACCCGCGCGCTATCGGTGATCTTCATGTTGCTGTTGGGCCTAGCCGTGGCCGCCAGCGTGCAGATTGTTGGTGCATTGCTGGTTCTGAGCCTGTTGGTAACTCCGGCGGCGGCGGCCATGCGCGTCAGCAAGGTGCCCGCCATCGTGGCGCTGCTATCGGTGGTTTTCGCACTGGTTTCCGTCATCGGTGGAATTCTGCTGGCGGTTGGCGCCGGTCTTCCAATCAGCCCGTACGTCACCTCAATCTCATTCCTTATCTATGCGACCTGCCGCGTTGTTGAGAGGATTCGCAAGTGACCACCAAACGCAATACCTGGCAAAAAGATGCGGTGAAGCACGCGCTGGGTGAGGCCACCGGCTTTGTTAGCGCCCAGGACCTGCACCTCGTGCTGCGCAACCACGGAAGTTCCATAGGATTGGCCACCGTTTACCGTGCACTAGCCGACCTTGCGCAGCAGCAGGAGGCGGATAGCCTGCAGTCCACTAGCGGGGAAACTCTGTTTCGGGCATGCGGGGCAAGCCACCATCACCATTTGATCTGCACCGAGTGCGGGGTAGCTGTTGAGATTTCGGCTACCGAGATTGAGGCGTGGGCCAACCAAGTGGCCAAACAGCACGGATTCAAGCCCGCCAACCACACCATAGAATTATTTGGAATTTGCGCGAAATGCGCGGATTGACCCGTTTGACACACCCAAAAAGCGGAAACTTTTGCGACCAAGACTTGCTTAAGGCTTGCGACCTCGCCTAAACTTGAGAAGTTGCTCTTAGGCAACCACATACTTCAAGCTCTAGACCATCGGCTATCTGGCCATTCGGATTTCGGAGCTTGCCCCATAAAGGAGACGAAATGGCAGCCAATTGCCAGGTTACTCAGACTGGACCTCAGTTTGGTCACAACGTTTCGCACGCTCAGAACAAGACCAAGCGTCGCTTCGACCCAAACATCCAGAAGAAGACCTACTTTGTGCCTTCGCTGAAGCGCAACGTAACCCTGACCCTGAGCG
>JBDLQA010000065.1:0-3908 GCA_039800845.1 Actinomycetota bacterium | reverse complement strand
GTGCGGTGAAGTTCCGCAAGTTCAAGGGCGAAGGTAGGGTCAGCCTTTGCGGTGCGGTAAGTCTCTTCAAGCTGGTCCAGAGCAGCAATCAGCGATTCTGGAACAAAGCGGCCGCCGAAATCACCGAAGTACGGTCCGGTCTGCTGACGCAGATTTGTGGTGCTGTTGTTCATGTCTTCCCTCTTTGAAAACTTGGACCCAAATGGTGCTTGGACGAAAGGTGGACTGAGATTTGGTTCTTCGGCTATGCGCCGGCCGCCAAGAACGACTTCAGCATCGCTGCTGGATCGTTGGTGACCAAGGCCTCGCCCACCAGCACAACGTCTGCGCCAGCGGCTCGGTAGTGGGCAACGTCCGCGGCATTGCGAACCGCGCTTTCGGCAACCTTGATTACGCCATCTGGAATCAGGTGAGCCAGACGACCGAACAACTCGCGGTCGGTTTCGAAGGTGCTCAGGTCTCGGGCATTTACGCCGACAAGCTTTCCATCGGCTTCGAGGGCTCGGTCCAGCTCAGCTGCATCGTGGGTCTCAATGAAAGCGGTCATGCCGAGGTCTTCGGTGAACTTCTTGAGGCGAACGATTTCCTTCTGATCCAGACCTGCCACGATCAAAAGGATGATGTCTGCGCCGGCTGCTCGGGCTTCCAAGATCTGGTACTCGTTAGCCATGAAGTCTTTGCGCAACAGTGGAACGTTCACGCGCGCACGCACGGCCACAAGGTCTTCCATGCTGCCCTTGAATCGGCGCATTTCGGTAAGGACGCTGATTGCACTGGCGCCGTTGTCCGCATAGATTCCGGCAAGCAGAGCCGGGTCAGGGATTTCGGCCATGTGGCCCTTTGAAGGCGAAGCACGCTTGACCTCGGCTAAGACCTTGATTTGGTCGGCAGGTGCTAGGAATTCCAGAGCATTGAGTGCGGGAGGAGCCGCTAGAGCGGCCTTTTCAACCTGAGCCAGCGGGATGCGCTCGGCTCGGTCAGCTGCGTCTGCGATGGAACCCGCGTAGAGTTCCTCAAGCATTAGTGGCTCTTAGTCTTGCTTCCGCCAACACCGTAGCCAGCTTTCTTCAGGATGAAGCCAACTACGAGGCCAGCAACTGCAAGACCTGCCGATGCCCATACAAGCGTTGGCTGGTCTTCCCAGAAGAACCAGGTGCCAAGGGCAGAGGCCACCATGATGATGGTGACAGTGGTCCAAGAAGCTACGGAGTTGCCGTGACCTGGGTCGTTGCTAGACATGCTTGCCTTTCTTTACGCTAAAAAAAGTTTATCAACACAGCTATCGCTGTGAATCCCACAGAGCGATGTTGTCACCCTTGGAATCAGAGTTTTTAGCAGTTTTTTCGGTGTCTACAGGGGCCTGTGATTGGTTGGCGGTTGCTCGCACGTACTTATCGTGCTTATCGGTGCTGGTCCAGCTCTTGGAGAATGCCGCTGCGCCGATCTGCAGAATCAAAAGAATCACCACGGTAATCGCGTAGGAGAAAGTGAAATTGCCGCGGGTGTGAATGGTTTGGATGGCGTCTGAAACGCTACCTGAACCACTGCCGGCACCACTTCCAGCAATGCCAGATGCCTTCTCCACGAGGGAGTTCACCACCGGCGGCACTTTAACCAAAAGCGATTCGATATTCAGGATTCCGAAACCCGCCGACGCGATCAACACCACCCAGGCAAGAACAGTGCGAATTACTCCCCTGCTAAGCAGTAACGCACCGAAGCTAACAAAGTTGAACAGCAGCGCTCCGTTGATGAGCTGCCAAGCGGCCAAACCTGTTGTGGTCAGCGATTTAGTGGTGCCATCGAAGGTGTAGCTGACGATGTACCAAACCTGCGATGCAATCAGGTATTGCAGGCCGCTAACGACCAACCAACTCGATAGGACGATGCGGCGCTCTCGCAAACGGCGAAGTGTGCTACCTGCCAAGATGAGTCATTCCACTCGCTGCGGAAACCGCACGAGCCGGTGCGCCGGCTTTGTTGACGGTCTCTTCATATTCGGTTTCAGGCACGGAATCAAGGACCAAGCCTGCGCCAGCCTGAACGCGTGCCACTCCATCGCGCAGGAAGGCGGTGCGGATAGCAATCGCCAAATCGGCATTGCCAGCGAAGTCAAAGTAGCCAACAACTCCGCCGTAAACTCCACGGGCTGCCTCTTCGAGGTCATCGATGATTTCTAGCGCGCGTGGCTTTGGTGCACCCGAAAGCGTTCCGGCAGGGAAAGTGGCGCGGAATACATCCACCGGGTTCACGCCGTCGCGAAGGTCTCCCTCAACGGTGCTCACTAGGTGCATGATGTGGCTGAAGCGGTGAATCTGCATGAACTCGGTTACGTTCACGGTGTTGGGAACACAGACTTTAAGCAGGTCGTTGCGGGCCAGGTCCACCAGCATCAGGTGCTCGGCACGTTCCTTGGCGTCGGCCAGCAAGCCCTCGCCAATCTCCTGGTCTGCCTCGAAGTCCTCGCCACGCGGACGGGAACCAGCAATCGGGTGGGTCACGGCGTGGCCGTTGTTCACCTTCACGAGCGCCTCCGGGCTCGAGCCAACCACGGCGTAAGGGCCGTCAGCGTCCTCGAAGTTCAGCAGGTACATGTACGGACTCGGGTTTAGCGCACGCAGAACACGGTAGACGTCCAGCGGCGACGCCTCGGTTTCGATGTCGAAGCGCTGTGAAATGACCACCTGGAAGACGTCTCCGATGCGCACGAAGTGCTTTGCGTCTTCCACTGCCTTCAGGAAGTCGGCTTTGGCAACGCGGTTTTCGGTCTTCACATCGCCGGTCAGGTCTAGTTCAGCCAGCTGACCCACCGATGGTTCCAGCAGCTGGTCGCGCATTGTCGCAATCCGCTCTAGAGCCTCCGCGTAGGCGGAATCTAGGTCTAGGTCTTCGGTGATGAAAATGTTGGAAACCAGAAGCAGGTTGCTTGTGCGGTGGTCGATAACCACGGCATCCTGGAACATTGCAAACGCTAGTAACGGCGCCTTGAAATCCGCCACCGGAACGTTTGGCAGGTGCTCAATTTCGCGCACCATATCCCAGCCAATCAAGCCCACTAGGCCGCTGGTTAGCGGAGGAACGTCGTCAACCGCCGGACTGGTCCAAGCCTGCTGAAGCTGAGCCAAAGCGTCTAACGGGCGATCCGAAAGTGCGGAACCGTCAGGAAGCGCGGATGCACCGACCGGACTGTTCCAGGATGGCTTGGTGGCGGTTTTTCCGCCAGGGAAGCCATCGTTGGCCTGAGTAAGAGTTCCGCGGTTGTTCACACCGATAAACGAGTAACGAGCCCACACGCCCTGTTCGGCCGATTCCAGCAGGAATGAACCAGGTTTGTTGGCTGCCAGCTTTTCGAAGACCGAAAGCGGAGTTTCCGAACCTGAGAAAAGGGTCTGGATAACCGGCACCACGCGGTGCTTTTTGGCAAGCTCGCGCGCTTGCTCCAGGTTTAGATTCAGGCTCATGTTTACTCGTCGGTTTGGTTGGCGGTGAAGAGTTCTACGGTATCAAAGCAGGATTCGGTGCCGTTGTGGCATGCCGGCCCAGCTTCGTGGACAATCGCCAGCAGGGTGTCGCCATCGCAGTCTGCCTGCAGGCTGACCAGTTTCTGGGTGTTTCCGCTGGTTGCGCCCTTGTGCCAAAGTTCTTGGCGGCTGCGCGAGTAAAACACGGTCTCGCCCTTTTCGAGGCTCAGCGCGATGCTCTCTTTGTTCATCCACGCCATCATCAAGACTCGGTGGGAGTCCGCGGACTGCACAACGGTAGGAATCAGGCCGTTTGCATCAAACTTCAGACCGGCAAACTGCGAATCCTTGAAAAGGTTGTCCAGGCTCATTCGGCTATCCCATCGACTCGCTGGCGCCCAAGCCGGCGGCGGCACCAGAGCTGGCAAAGCCACGAACCGGGTAACC
>JBDLQA010000064.1:0-4387 GCA_039800845.1 Actinomycetota bacterium | reverse complement strand
ATCTCGGCCGAGTCTGCAAAAACCCTAACCAATAGCCCCGAAGAGCGCGCCTCACTGAAGGATTTCCTGAAACAGGAGGACCTCTATGTCTACACGGTGAACGCTTTCCCATATGGTCCGTTCAAGGGTGGCGTGGTTATGGAGCGGGTATACGAACCTGACTGGACCAGCATGGATCGAGTGAACTACACCAACTCGATTGCGGACATATTGGCGGAAATCACGCCCGCTGGAATCAACCCATCGATTCAGACCGCTCCGCTGGCCTTCAAACCGAATGTCGCGAACGAGGAATACGTTGCCAAGTTCACACGAAACGTATTCCTGGTGGTCAAACATCTGTTGGAACTGGAGCAGCGAACTGGGAAGCGAGTAAAGCTTGCCATTGAGCCTGAGCCAGCCTGCTACCTGGAAACCACAGATGAAACCGTGACGTACTTCACCGATCGCATTTACTCGAGGGCTGGTATTAGGGAGTTGGCCAGCTTGGCCGGCATCCCAATCAGCGAGGCCGAAGGCGTGATCCGCCGATACTTGGGCATTGTCTTTGACATCGGCCACCAGTCGGTGGGATTTGAGAACATCACTGAGTCGCTGAACAAGTTGCGAAATGCTGGAATCCCAATCTTCAAACTGCAGGAGGCCGCGTCGCTATGGGTGGAGAGACTCACTACGGAACAGCTCCCAGCTCTGAGACGATTCACTGACACCATCTATCTCAGTCAGACGTCGCTGAAGCGAGACGGCAAAATTACGAAGTACTTGAATCTGGGTGAGGCTCTCGACGCTTACGAAGCCAACCCAGTTGAGACCGAAATGCGTACGCATTTCCATGTGCCGGTCTTCCTCGATGAGATCGGTCCATTCAAAACAACTCGATTCGGAGTGCAAGAAGCTTTGCGCATGCATCGCGACCAGCCACTCTCCGATCACCTCGAAATCGAGACCTACACCTGGGACGTTTTGCCTGCCGATTTGCTTAGCGGAGACATCGTGGATAACGTCACCCGCGAACTCGAGTTTGTAAAAAATGAGTTGATTGGCTAACCATGGGATCTGACAATCGCATCTCCGTTATAGGCCTTGGTTCCATGGGGACAGCCATGGTAACCCGACTCTTGGAGCAAGGCTTCCAGGTAGAGATCTGGAATCGCTCGCCCAAGAATGTCGACGAAATGTTCGGCGGGAAAGTGAAGCAGGTTCCCCTGGAGCAAGCGCTGCAAAACCCATTTGCCATTTCGTTCTTAAGCAACGATGCCGCCGCTCTGGAAACCTTTACCGAGGCCGCACTGGCTGGGGGAGCACAAGGGTCGATTCACCTGAACATGTCCACTCTGAGCCCCGATGCATCACGAGAATTGGCGGCCAGACATGAAAAAAGTGGCCTCGGCTACCTCGCGAGTCCGATCCTCGGACGACCCATTGCCATTATCTCGGGCAAGGCGCTCAGCGTTGTCGCTGGAGAGAGCGAGCTAGTCGAAAAATCCGCTCCGATTCTCGAGAAGATTTCCGCCAAATACTGGCATCTGGGCAAGGACCACGCAATGGCCTCCCTGGTGAAACTAGGCGTTAACTACAACCTGATTCACGCACTGCAAGCTATCGCGGAATCAGTAGCGCTAGTTGAGGCCGGGGGTGTTGACGCTAACACGTTTATTGAGATCATCACAAACACGGCCTTCACCGGATCCGCCTACGCAGGTTATGGTCCGATGATCGCCAACCGCAAATACTCACCGGCGGGATTCTCAATGGAACTAGGCGTAAAGGACGTGAAACTTGTTCAGGCCGCAGCCAGCGATCTTGGGCTCAACCTGCCGGTTGCCAGCGTGCTACTGGATCTTTTCCAAACCGCTAACCAGAGCCCTCAACTCCACGACCTCGACTGGTCGGCGGTCGCAGAGCTGACTCGCAAAGCCCAATAAATCGCTTAATAAGTTTGTGGGGTCCACCATTCGGCGGACCCCACAAACTTTTCTCTGCGTGTTTTCTTATCGCACCTTGCGAGCCCTGCGGTTACGAATCACACCGTAAATCACGGCCGCAACCAGGATAAGGATCGCCTGCAGTAGGTACTGCCAAGTCTGGTCAAGGTCTAGGAATACGGTGGCGTTCAGAACCTGGATGAGCAAGATTGCTCCCATGAAGGTACCGATGTAGGTACCTCGTCCACCCATCAGGGAAGTTCCACCAAGGACAACCGCGGTCACACCGGTAAGGGTGTAGGTCACACCTTGCGAGGCGTCTCCGATTCCCAGTTGAACCATAAGAAGGATTGCTCCAAAGAACACGAAGAACGAGGAGAGCACATACGCACTGATGATGGTTCGAGTGGTGCGAACACCCACCTTGCGAGCTGCTTCTTCATTCGAGCCAACGGCACGGAGACTCCAGCCCCAGCGAGATTTACGCAAGACGTACTCCATGATTACTGTTGCTGCAAAGAGGGCCATGAAAACGTAGGGGATAGGTCCAGCAGCGGAGTTGAGCAGGTCTGAGAAGCCCTGGCTGATGTAGCCTCCTGGCTCTGGCCGAAGCAGGAACGCAAAACCACCGATGGCGATGTAGGTTGTCAGGGTCGCTGCAATCGCGGTGAACTTCACAAACCTAATCAATGAGCCGTTTACCAGACCAGTTATAACTGCCACGACCAGCATCGTTAGCAGACCCAATGATATGGCAGTGATTGGAGCCTTGTCGTTTACAAAGAATGACGCTATTACTACAAGGAAGCCCGTCAGAGGACCCGTCGATAGATCGATACCGCCAGTCATCATTACCGTGGTTTGTCCCAGAGCGACAAATCCCAGCGCGCTTACCAAAAGCAAAATCGACTGCAGATTGAAGTCACTCAGATAACTGTCGGTCTTGGTCATAATGAGCGCAGTGAGGGCGAGCATAACAACGGCAAGCATGGCTGGAGGAGCGTAGTCGCCGCGGAGAAAACGTCGGAACTTCACCATGGCGGATTCATTCTGGAGATCATGTTCGCGCTTCTCGCGTTCCATTCGAACCACCTTCGTGGTCGAGGTAACGGCAGCCTCAATCATTGCCACTTCACTATTGTCCGAGTCGCGCAGAGTCTTCACCACCTGACCGCGAGAGAACACGTAAACGGTGTCGCAAAGACCCTCAAGCTCTTTTGCATCGGAGGAGGCAACCACAACTGGGATACCGTCGGCGGACGCCTGCCGAAGGATGTCGTACAACTCAGAACGTGCACCGACGTCAACACCCTGGGTCGGCTCATCAGCAACAATCATGATCGGGTTGGACAGCAGGGCTCGGGCCATGACGACCTTCTGCTGGTTTCCGCCGGATAGCGAAGAAACCGGGGCTTCCAAACCGGGTGCTTTTATAGATAGCGAGGTCAGAGTGCTGTGGACGGCCTCCACCTCTTTCTTGCGGCTGAGGAAACCACTCACCTTGAACTTCTTCAGTGAAGCCAAGGCAGAGTTTTCACGCACTGACATGCGCATCATTACGCCTTCACGCTGACGGTCTGCTGGCATCAAGGCAGCAGTTCCGTTCAGGTGGCGTTGTGACATTACCTTGCCGTTTATTGTGACCGTTCCACTGAAATCGGCTTGCCCGGCCAAGGCTTTGACAAACTCTGACTGGCCGTTGCCAACTACTCCGGCGATGCCGATGATCTGGCCAGGATAGGCCTCGATGCTGACCTCGTGGAATCCCTGCCCGGTCAGTTCGTTCACCACTAGATTTGGCTTTGCCTCACCATTTCTCTTGTGCTTTGGTGGGAACGTTGAATTCAGTTCACGGCCGATGATTTGAGCCAGCAGCTCGGCATCAGTGATTTCGTCGATGTCAGAGGTGGCCATGAGGTGCCCGTCGCGCAGCACGGTTACTATATCCGCTAGTTCGCGGACTTCGGCGAGACGGTGCGTGATGTAGATGACCGCTGTGCCATTGGCAATCTCATTGCCTACAAGCTTGAAAAGTAGCTCTACGGAATCTTGACCGAGGGCTGCTGTTGGCTCGTCAAGAACCAAAATCTTAGGAGAAGTGGCCAGAGCCTTGGCAATTTCCAACAGATGCTTTTGGGCAATGGTTAGGTCTTCAACTCGGACCTTTAGAGAAATCTTCAGTCCAACGCGCTCAAGGAGTTCGGCGCCAACTTTTTCGGCCGGGCGACCCTTAAAGACGGCGGCAGGAAGGGCAACTTGGAGGTTTTCGAGCACCGTCAGATCTTTCAGAACTGCTGGATGCTGGTGCACAATTGCAATTCCCAGACTGCTGGCGAGTGCCGGGTTGAGCGATTCATAGCGCTCTCCGTGAACTAGGAGGTCACCACTGGAGGGCGCCACAGTTCCGGATGCCACATTCATCAAGGTGGACTTTCCGGCTCCATTTTCACCAAGCAGAGCGT
>JBDLQA010000063.1:0-16741 GCA_039800845.1 Actinomycetota bacterium | reverse complement strand
TGCGCTGCAGAGCCTGCACCGCCTTCGCCATAGCAAGGTAGGTCTTACCGGTACCAGCAGGACCGATTCCGAAGACGATGGTGTTTTCGTCGATGGCATCGACGTATTGCTTCTGCCCAAGAGTCTTGGGACGAATCGACTTGCCACGCGACGAAAGGATGCTTTGGCTGAGTACTTCCGCTGGCTTTACAGGTTCCGGCGCGTCCAACATGCCGAGGCTGCGCACGATGTCCGCTTCAGTGAGGGTCGAACCGCTTTCCACTAGCTGCATCAGCTGGTAGACCAGATCCTCCGCCTTGCGAACTGAGTTTGACGGTCCAGCCAAGTGGACCACGTTTCCGCGAGCCATCACTTCCACCTCTGGAACCACGCGCTCCAAAGCTTTCAAGAGGCGGTCTTCAGGGCCATACAGGGCAACCATCTGAGCTTCTGGAAGCTGCACAGTGCGCTGCAGCCAGTCCTCGGTGCGGTTGCCTTTGGCGATTTCCTTGGTCAAGTTCTACTTCTTTGGTGTGGTGCTGGTGACGTGGCCGTGAGCGTGGAAAACCGTCTGACCGGCTTCCTCGCCGGTGTTGAACGTGAGGCGGAACGAACCGGTGGAGTGTTCCGCAGCGATGCGGGAGCCAAGCTGCACCAGGTCAACCAGTGCCGTCGGGTTATTGAAGGCAAGTTCACTCACGTTCGCGTGGTGCTCGCGCGGGATGACCAAAATGTGGATCGGCTGGCGAGGCGAAATGTCTTTGAATGCAAGCGCGTGTTCGCTTTCCCCGATTAGGGTCGCAGGGATTTCACCAGCGGCTATCTTGCAGAAAATGCAGTCCATTGTTCACCTCTCAGTTTGAAGTTTATTGGTGGCTACCAACGATTTAGACGAGTTTGCAACACCGAGATAGCCGCCATGCCCGCAGTCGAAGTCCTTAGGATCTCGCCACCAAGGCGGACTCTTTGCGCACCCGCGGCTGCCAAAGCTTCCAACTCGGACTCAGCGATGCCGCCCTCTGGGCCAACCACAATCGCGACCGAGCCAGCGGTTGGAAGCGTGGCCTTGCTCAGGGCGCTCTCGGCTGTTGGGTCTAACACAAGCACCAGATCGTAAGAAGACACAGATGCAACCAGCTGCTTAGAGCTGACTGGTTCGGCGACCTGCGGAACAAATGCACGTAGAGCCTGCTTAGCGGCCTCGGTTACGATGGTTTGCCATCGGTCCACGCCCTTGGCAATCTTCGCGCCTTCCCAACGTGATACCGAGCGGTCCGCCTGCCAAGGAACGATCCCCGAGCAACCGAGTTCCGTAGCGGCCTGAATGGCTAGTTCATCGCGGTCGCCCTTTGCAAGAGCCTGCACCAGAATGATTCCGGGTTCCGGAGCTACTTCTTGAACAACCTGCTCTACTCGCAGTTTCAGCGAAGCCTGTTCTGTGCTTGCCACCACACCGATAATGCGCTGACCCTTGCCATTTGCTACTTGGATGCCTTCGCCAACGCGCATACGGCGAACGCTTACCGCGTGCTTACCCTCCGGTCCGTCAAGCGCGATGATGGAGCCAATAGCTGGGTTGGCATCGGTGGCGGCCAAGAACAATGGCAAAACCATTAGCGGCGCTTGTCCTTGCCAAAGAAGCCGGTCTTGTGCTTCTTCAGACCAATGGTGTCGCTCTTACGAAGGTCCGCTAGCTGCCTAAACAGTTCTTTTTGCTTGCTGTCCAGCTTGTGCGGGGTAAGCACCTGAACCGTGACAATCAAGTCGCCTCGGCCGCTGCCACGCAGGTGACTGATACCCTTGCCCTTGATGAGAATGGTCTCGCCGGTCTGCACGCCAGGTTCCAGAGTGATGTCCAGCTCGCCATCGAAGGTGTTGATTTTGGTGTGGCGGCCCAACACGGCGTCGTGCAGCGGAACTTCTAGGGTGCAAGTGAGGTCGTAGCCATCGCGGCCGAAGGTGTCGTCCTGCTGCACGTGCACCTCAACGTAAATGTCACCATTTGGCCCACCCGCGAATCCAACCTCACCGTGGCCCGAAAGCTGCAGACGGATACCGTCCTCTACGCCACCAGGGATGTTGAGTTCAAGCGGACGGCGGGCGCGAACGCGACCCTGACCACGGCAATCCAGACATGGGTCCGGAATGACCTGGCCGTAGCCCTTACAGGCGTTACATGGCTGTGAAGTGACGATGTTGCCAAGTAGCGAGCGAACTTCGCGCTGAACTTGCCCTGAACCGCGGCAGATGTCGCAAACGGCTGGCGAAGTACCTGGACGACAGGTGGTGCCGCTACAGGTTCCGCAGAGCACAGCGGTGTCGATTTCGATTGTCTTCTTCACACCGAAAACTGTCTCTTGGAGCGTCAAGTCGATGCGAAGCAGTGCATCTTGGCCGCGCTCAGCGCGAGAGCGAGGACCGCGCTGGCCACCACCTCCAAAGAAGGTATCGAAGATGTCGCCGAAGCCGAAGTTTCCTCCTGGGAATCCGGCCCCGCCGAATCCGCCCTGGCCGCCCATGTCGTAGTTTCGGCGCTGATCTTCATCGGATAGCACTTCATAAGCGTGGGTGACCAGCTTGAAGCGTTCCTGCGCCTCGTCCGCAGGGTTCACATCAGGGTGCAACTCTCGCGCCAGACGACGATAAGCCTTCTTGATCTCATCGGCGGTCGCATCCTTAGATACGCCTAGAACTTCATAGTGATCAGCCAAGATTTATTCCTTTAGCTCTCGAGTAGCTTGGATAGGTAGCGTGCCACGGCACGCACCGATGCCATGTTGGTGGTGTAGTCCATGCGGGTTGGTCCAAGAACTCCGAGGCGTGCAGATTCTGCGCCATCGGTTTGATATCCGGACACAACGACAGTCGTGTTAGCGAAGCCTTCCAGCGAGTTCTCACGACCGATTCCAACGGCCAGACCGTCGGCATCGCTGTTGAGCTCGTTCATAAGGCGAAGCAAAACAACCTGTTGCTCAACCGCGTCTAGAAGGCCCGAAAAATCAGAGCCCAGGTCGTTCTCGCGCCGAGCCAGGTTTGCCGCGCCGGCCACCAGGAGTTTCTCGCTGCGGTTGGCGTCCACTAGTTCCACGAGGTTTCCCATGAAATCAAGTGCGAAACGGCGCCTTTCTGGCGCGAACTCCTGCTCAAAATCCGCAAGCTTTGTAGCCACCGATGCCAGCTGCGCGCCTACTAGCAGCGTGTTCAACTTCGCGCGCATCTCTGCAAGAAGAATCGCGTCAACCGGCTTACCGAAGTCAACAACGTGCTGCTCGATGCGGTTGGCATCGGTGATTAAAATCAACAGAATCTTGCTGTCGGTTACCGGAACCGCTTCGATGGAGCGGACCTTCGCCTTACCCAATGTTGGGTACTGCACCATAGCCATCTGGTTTGTTAGCTGTGCGAGCAGCCGCACGGTGCGTCCAAGAACATCGTCCAGGTCTGCGCCATCGGTGAGGAAGCCCTCTATTGCGCTTCGCTCTGCAACGCTGAGGGGCTTGACCTCTGCGAGCTTATCCACGAAGAGTCGGTAGCCCTTGTCGGTCGGGATTCGACCGCTCGAAGTATGCGGCTGAGCGATTAGCTGCTCTTCTTCCAGAAGAGCCATGTCATTGCGGATGGTGGCGGCCGAAACGTCGAAACCATGGCGCTCGACCAGGGCTTTCGAACCAACTGGTTCGCGCGTGGAAATGTAGTCCTGAACAATGGCGCGAAGTACTTCGGCACTGCGTTCTGGGATCATTTTCACCTCGCCGTAACTAATCATCGTCGTGCGTTAGCACTCGAATACCTTGAGTGCCAATTTTAGCTTTAGAACCCGACGTTTGTCGCGCATGAAACGATTAACCAGGGGCTAGACCAGCAACTCCCGCACCACGTAGTCGGCAAGCAACCTGCCATTGAGGGTTAGCAATACCCTGCCCTTGAGGGCGGCGGATGCCTCAATCAAACCATCAGCAATCAAACCCGCTATCTTCTCCGGTTTGAAGCCTTCAACTTGACGTAACTTTTCGATTTCAAGACCATCTCGCAAGCGGACGCCAAGCAAAACGTGCTCTTCCAGGATCGTGCTTGCATCAAGCACTTCACGCTCTAGAGCAGGCGAGTTTCCCGAATTTAGTCGTTCGACGTAAGGAGCGGGATGCTTGATGTTCCACCATCGGACTCCCCCGATGTGACTGTGTGCGCCCGGCCCGTAACCCCACCAATTGCGACCCTGCCAGTAAGAGAGGTTGTGCTTGCTTGCGGTTTCCGGCCCTCTGGACCAGTTGGACAGCTCGTACCAATCCAGCCCAGCGTCGGCGAATGCCGCATCGGCCATTTCGTATTTGACTGCCTGCTCATCCTCGTCAGGCTGAGGCAGTTCTCCGCGCGAGATCTGGCGTGCAAGTTTGGTGCCTTCTTCGACGATGAGCGAGTAGGCGCTAATGTGATCGGTCTCCAGCGAGAGCGCCTGCTCCAGGGTGTTTCGCCAGTCATCGATGGACTCCGTGGGCGAACCGTAAATCAAATCCACCGAAGTCTGCAACCCAGCCGCCTTAGCCCAAGCGACGACCTGCGGCACGCGTTCTGGTTGGTGGGTCCGGTCAAGCACGGCCAGCACGCTAGATACTGCGGACTGCATTCCAAACGAGACGCGCGTGAAGCCGCCAGCCTTCAACTCGTTCAGGTAATCGAGGTCCACATTGTCGGGGTTTGCCTCGGTGGTTATTTCAGCACCGGATTCAATGCCGAAAGCATCCGACAATGCATCGAGAATCGCTACAAGATCCGAAGCGGGAAGCTGCGTTGGAGTACCTCCGCCGAAGAACACTGTGGCCAGCGGCTTGGGTTCAAAATTCGAGGCAGCCAGGGCACGCTTAGAAAACTCAATCTCCGCAATCAGCTGGAGAGCGAAACTGTCTTGGCTAACACCGCGGAGTTCAGTTGCCGTGTAGGTGTTGAAGTCGCAATAGCCGCAACGGACTCGGCAAAAAGGCACGTGAACGTAGGCGTGGAAACTTTGCGACGGATCGTAGTTTTCGCCAAGCGGCAAAACGCCGTCTAGTGGAGCAGTTTCTCCGCTCGGAAGCTGGGCCATTACTTGCCCTTCTTCTCGCCCTTTTTCTCGGAATCGGTGGAAAGCGCAGCGATGAAGGCCTCTTGCGGAACTTCTACGCGACCAACCATCTTCATGCGCTTCTTGCCCTCTTTTTGCTTCTCCAAGAGCTTGCGCTTACGGCTGATGTCACCACCGTAACACTTGGCCAGAACGTCCTTACGCATGGCGCGAATAGATTCACGAGCGATGATTCGACTACCGACAGCGGCCTGAATCGGAACTTCGAACTGCTGGCGTGGGATGAGCTCGCGCAGCTTCGTGGTCATCTTCACACCGTATGCATAGGCGCTGTCTTTGTGGACAATGGCACTAAACGCATCCACCTGGTCGCCCTGAAGCAGGATGTCCACCTTGACGAGGTCGCCCTCCTGGAGGCCTGCCTCTTCGTAGTCGAGCGAGGCATAGCCCTGAGTACGGCTCTTTAGCTGGTCGAAGAAGTCGAAGACGATTTCCGCGAGCGGCAGGGTGTAACGCAACTGGACTCGGTCCTCGCCCAGGTAAGTCATGTCGCCCATGACTCCACGGCGGGCTTGGCAAAGCTCCATGATGGTGCCAACGTAGTCCTTAGGCGCAAGGATGGTGGCCTTCACGATCGGCTCCAGCACCTTCTTCACCTTGCCAACCGGGAATTCGCTCGGGTTGGTAACGGTGATGTGCTTGCCGTCTTCCATCGTGACTTCATAGACCACCGATGGGGCGGTCGCAATCAAGTCAAGGTTGAACTCGCGCTCAAGGCGTTCGGTGACAATCTCCAGGTGCAGCAGGCCGAGGAATCCACAACGGAAACCGAAGCCGAGGGCAACCGAAGTCTCAGGCTCGTAAACGAGCGCGGCATCGGAAAGCTTCAGCTTGTCTAGTGCCTCGCGAAGGTTCGGGTAATCCGAGCCATCGATTGGGTAAAGGCCGGAGTAAACCATCGGCAGCGGCTCGGAGTAACCCTTGAGCGGCTCGCTGGCTGGCTTGGCGTGATGAGTGATGGTGTCACCAACCTTGGACTGACGAACGTCCTTCACGCCGGTAATCAGATAACCCACTTCACCAACACCGAGTCCCTTAGTAGGTTCCGGTTCAGGCGAGGAAACACCGATCTCGATGAGTTCGTGCACGGCCTTGGTGCTCATCATCTGAATCTTCTCGCGGCTAGAAAGCATGCCGTCGACCATACGCACGTATGTAACAACGCCACGGTAGCTGTCGTAGACCGAGTCGAAAATCATGGCGCGGGCAGGTGCGTTAGGGTCGCCTACAGGGTGAGGAAGTGTGCGAACCAGGTGATCCAAAAGGTCCTCAACGCCCATGCCGGTCTTACCGGATACTTTGAGAATCGAGTTTGGGTCGCAACCTATCAGCTCGGCGATTTCCTCGGCGTACTTCTCTGGCTGCGCGGCCGGAAGGTCGATCTTGTTGAGGACAGGAATGATGGTTAGGTCATTCTCCATGGCCAAATAGAGGTTAGCCAGGGTCTGGGCTTCGATGCCTTGAGCAGCATCCACCAAAAGGATTGCACCTTCACATGCAGCCAACGAGCGCGAAACCTCATAGGTGAAGTCCACGTGACCCGGGGTGTCGATCATATTTAGCGCATAAGTTTTGCCATCTAGCTCCCAAGGCATGCGGACAGCCTGGCTCTTGATGGTGATGCCACGCTCGCGCTCGATGTCCATGCGGTCCAGGTACTGGGCTCGCATAGAACGGTCGTCAACTACACCGGTCAGCTGAAGCATGCGGTCGGCCAGAGTCGACTTTCCGTGGTCGATGTGAGCGATGATGCAGAAGTTACGAATCAGCTCAGGATTGGTCTTGGCTGGTTCGAGCCGGGTGGTGGCGCGTGGCGACAACGGGTACCTCTGTTTGGATAAGTGTGAGAATCGCGAAAGCGAACTACTACATTTTGCCACACCCACGCGGTTTTAGAGCGTAGTTGCTTGCCTATGGCTAGGTTGCGGTGATAAAGTTAACAGTCGGTAGTAGGTGTGTGTCTCCACCCGAAACCCACCAATCTTTTCGAGCTTCGCGATAGTGCGCGGCAAATTTAGAAAGTGAAACATGGCAAACATCAAGTCGCAGATCAAGCGAATCAGCACCAACCTGAAGGCTGCTGAGCGCAACAAGGCTGTTAAGAGCGAGGTTAAGACCGCCGTTCGCGCCGCTCGCGAGGCAATTGCATCGGGAGACAAGGCTGCTGCAACCGCAGCGGTTTCGGCAGCAGGCCGCAAGCTAGACAAGGCAGTTTCGAAGGGCGTTATTCACAAGAACAGCGCAGCGAACCGTAAGTCGGCTATCGCGAAGCAGGCATCTGCTCTGTAAAGAGTTTTATCGAGAAACCGCCACCTTCGGGTGGCGGTTTTTTTATGCTCGGCTCTGTAATGTATGCCCTACTGCGTCTTTTACGACTGGGTCAGTAATGGACTGGCTTTTAGACGATTGGATGCTTCGCCGCGAAGATGCCCGCGAAGGCTTGTGCGATTGACATGGCAATCATCGAACCGATTGCAACAGTCCAGCCACCCGTTAGGTCATAGCTCAAACCGGCTAGATACACAGCAGCCGCTGCCACCAGATAGCCGACTCCCTGAGCCACCGATGACAGCCCCGTGGTGATGGCCTGGTTGCTGCCTTTCATACCGATGAGCGCCAGCGAAAGTGGGAATGAGGAGGATAGACCAAAACCCGTCAGGATAGAGGCTGGAATTACCCAGGCAGTGCCGAGCGAGAACCCGAGAACGCCAAGACTGGTAACGGTGCTGATCGCCACGATAAGAAGGGTTAGGTTGCGAATGCGCTTCAGGTTTGCTGTGATCAACATTCCGACCGGCACGCCGACGATGCTCATGAAGCCAACAATCGCACCAGCGTTAGTTTCTGCCATGCCTTGGTTGACTAGAATCGTAGGCAACCAATTGAGCAGCACATAGAAGTTCGAGGACTGCAGCCCGAAGAAGGCCGCGATGGCCCAGGTCAGCGGATGGCGCCACATGCCATGGCTCTCCCCCACCTGCGCCACCGGCTCATGGGCCGCGCTTGGTTGTCTCAAGGCGATAAGCCAGGTGAACAGACCTAGCGCACCGGGGATAGCGATAACTGCAAGTGCCAGCTGCCAACTGCCAAGGGCTCGGGCCGCAGGGTAAGCGACTGCAGATGCGACCGCTGAAAAACCCGACAGGAGTGTCGTATAAAACGCAGTCATCTTTGGAACGTTGTGGGAAAACTCCGCGCGTATCAAAGCTGGAAACAGGACGTTAGAAACCGCGATGCCGAGGCCCATAGCTACAGTTCCAACCAGCAGGTAACCGAAGCCAAACCACTCTCTCGTGGCAATCACGATTGTCAAAAGAGCGAGGATGCCGGCAAACGAACCGCCCAGACCGAATTTCTGCTGGAGTTTGGGTCCGGCAAAAGCCCCAACGCCAAAGCAAAGAACTGGCACGGAGGTCAGAAGAGAGAGCTCCGACGTGCTCAGGGACATCGATTTCTGGATGAGACCAAGAAGCGGCCCGATCGCTGCCAGTGGTGGCCTCAGCAAAAGGGTTAGGCAAACAACAGTTGCAACTGCCCAAAAAGCCCGGGAAGTAGGTTTAGCCAAGTGGTTGCCCCTTCCTTGCTAGAAGTAGAAGCATGCGCTCCACTGCGTACTTAGGGTCTCGTTCTGCACCCTTGACTGCAGCATCAGTTCGGGCAATCTCCCTGACAGCGTTGGCCATGCCCTCTTCGGTCCAGCCGACGATGTCCTTTCGAGCACGTTCAACGGCCCAGGGGTTCGCGCCGAGTTGCGCAGCAGTCATGGTTCGATTGTTCAGAACTTTTGCCATGATGCGCACCTTGTGGGCGATTGCTCCTACTAGACCTACCGGGTCCTGCCCCGAAGCGAAAGCGTGACTCAGAAGTACCAGCGTCTCCCCCACATTTCCGGCCGCGGCGGAGTCAATCACCTTGAAGTTGTCAACCTCGATGCGCCCACCGTAGTAGCGCTCAATGACCTTCTCATCGATGCTGTCAGCGACGTCCTGCGTCAACTGCAGACAGGCGGCCGCCAAGCCAGCCGTGTCATCGCCGAATGCGCTAACTAGGTCTCGAAGCGCAGCGTTCGTTATCTTCTTTTCGGCCGCTTTGAATTCATCGGCAGCAAATGAGATTCGATCGGCCTCCTTGGCGATCTTTTCGCAAGTGACTTCGGTGACAAACTCCGATGCTCGCAAGGTCTCAAGGAGTTTCTTGCCCCTGACCCCCGAAGAGTGGCGGAACACAACCGTCGACTGGTCGTTGATGTCCTGAAGGTAGGCAATGCCATCATCGATAAGGTCATCGCTGCACTTTTCAACGCCTTCAACAATTACGAGTCGCGGCTCGTCAAATAGGCTCGGCGCGGTTACTTCAATAAGCCGCCCCGCTTCATACTCGGATGCATCGATCTCGGTGATCTCGAGCATCGGGCTTTTGTCGCGAAGCTGCTGCCTGAGTGAGCGAATCACTCTTGCGGCTAGGAAATCCTCTGCTCCGGATACGAGAACGACCGAACCCGAAACCTTTTGGTTCCACTTGATGGTCTTGGCCTTACTCACGCATCAAGCCTAAACTAGCCCGCACCGGTGACCGCCCAGGTGAGATCGTTTGCTTTGCCTGGACCGATTGAAATGCTGCCCAGATGATCAGTTCGCAAAGTCACGCGGGAAAACTGCTTTAGCCAATCAAGCGCTATCGCAGTGGGGTGACCATAAGGGTTAGCAAGTCCGACTGAGATGGTTGTTATCAAAGGATGAACCCAATTCAGGAAATCTGGGTCTTGGTCTGCGGAGCCGTGGTGACTAAGTTTTAGGACAATAGGTATGGAGCGATAGCTTTCTCGCCACCACATTTGTTTTTCCTGCATAAGTCTTTGCTGTCCCGTGGCCGGTAGGTCAGCCATTGTGAATACGCCCACGTGTCCGTTGCTCCAGAACATGGAAACGGAACCGTCATTTGCTGACACTGCGTCTTGTCCTGCCGGATGCGGTGATAAGACCAAGAAGTGAAAAGCTCCTAGAGTTCCTGTGTCGCCAAGTGCAGCCTTGTGTACAGGAATTCGCTGATCCCTAAGTAATCGTTCCGTCATCTCGGCTCCCGGTCTTGGGTCGACAAATTGTGTTAGGAAGGCCCTTCTGACGCGCCTGCCCGCAAGAGCACCTGAGAGTCCACCAACGTGATCCATGTCGAAATGGGTCAAGACCAGCAAGTCGATGGTTCGAATGTTTAGCATCTTGAGGCATCTAGATATCGGTCCAGGATCACGTCCAACGTCGATTACCGAGTAGTGATTTCCCGAGCGCAGGATTGTCGCATCACCTTGGCCCACATCACACTGAACCATGAACCATGACTTGACGGGGAAAGAACCGTTAGGCAGCCTTGCTAGCAAAGGACCGACTAGGGTCAAAACCATGCCGAAGAGCAACAAAGCTGGCAGCCAGCTGAATCTTGGAGTTGCACCCGAAAACCAGAATGCGGCCATCAGCAGCAACCATGCGAAGACAACGCCGAGCGCGCCAACTGGAAGCGAAACCGAAGCCACATTCGTTGCGCACCAGTCAGCAACTAAGAGGATGAACTGGCAGGGAATGGATGCGGCCCAAAAGACTATGCCTGCCACCATCCCGAGACCTGGAATAAGCGCCATAGTTGCTCCGGCAAGTCCCATCACAGTGATTATTTCCACCACTGGCTCGGCGATTAGGTTTGCGAGTAAACCACCCAGGTTGTAAGAGCTTTGGATCGCTGCCAAAAGTGGCAGACACGCCAACTGCGCTGACATGGCAATAGCCACTGGAACCCGCAACCAAAGCGGTAACAGGCCGGAAAGACGTATCTCCAACATGGGCGAAAGAACAATGACTCCCCCGGTTGCAAAGACCGAGAGCGCGAAGCCGAGGCTAGAAGCAAACGCTGGATCTATTACGAACATCAGGGCAACCGCAAAGACTAAGACATCAACCGGAGATTTTCTTGAACCCAGATTGCGGGCCACCAAAACGACGATGGCCATCATCGCAGCCCGCAGCACCGAGGCTTGGTTACCCACCAGCAGAAGGTAGGCCACGAGCACCATAAGTGCGATGGTTATACGCCAGCCGCGGCGCAAACCAAGCCTTGAAATAATTGCACCCACAACCGCGATGAGAATTGTGCAGTTCGTGCCGGAAACCGCCGTGAGATGCGAGAGCGAGAGATCATTCAACTGAGTGGCTAGCGATTTGCTGAGACCCGAGGTGTCGCCATCGGTGATTCCAAGGGCCAATCCCGAAGCATTGCCGCTAACCCCCACCGCAACAGCGCTTATCTTCTGACGCGCACTTTCTCCCAACAGAGATAGACCGGAAAGCGCGCCTTGTACATTCAAGGGAATTTGGGCACGCAACGCAATGAGAGCCACGATCGGGAGCCCTGCAAACCAGCGCAATTCCCGTGCCCTTGCGGTTAGCACCGCGGCGATCATCGATGCCCCGAAGCCCAAGACTGCTAGCGCGCCAACTGGCGGTGACCAGAGCGCGAACCAAATAATGCCGACGGTGATGCCCGCACCGAAGCGCTTCAGAGCGTCACCAGATTCTGGAGTTTGGCAAGAAGGCTTGGACCGATGCCCGCGACCTTGCCAAGGTCATTTATGGACCGAAAACCACCGTTCGCTTGGCGATAGTCCATGATTCGTTGAGCAAGAGTTGGACCGATTCCCGGAAGCGAATCCAAAGCTGAGGCATCGGCGCGGTTTAGATTGACCAGCTTTGAACTTGTTGAAGCGCTTGCGCTTGAACCCGCAGATTCGTTGCTCAAGGAAGCAACCAGGATCTGTTCCCCGTCGTTTAGAGGGCGGGCAAGGTTTATGGAAGCCTGGTCCGCGCCTTTGGTGAAGCCTCCCGCTGCAAATACCGCATCCATGACACGAGCGCCCAGTTGAAGCGTGTAAACGCCAGGCGAAACCACACGACCCACGACCTGAACCACTATCTGTGCATGCAACGTGCCAGCTGACTGAATAGTTGAGCTTGCAGCGTTGGAAGATTGGGTTGGATAGGGATTCGCGGACGCCAGCCAATCCGAGGACGAGACGGAACTTTGCTGCTGGCTCTGAGTGGCCAACACAACACCCAACACAACGACCCCAGCACCGAGCGCCAGAAGGACCCTACGAACGCCTTTGGGCAGAGTTAGCCAATGGGTGTCTATTTTGCTTTGAATCCACTTCACAGCCAAAAAGTAATCCGCGCCTCAAACGCGAGACGCGGATTACTTAGATTCTGTACAAAACTCCGAAGGCTCGAAGCTGTATAAAACCAGAACTACTTGGTGGCGATGTTCACAAGCTTTGGAGCGCGAACGATGATGTTGGCAACCTGCTTGTCACCGATGGCGCGCTTTACGGCATCGGATGCAAGGGCCAGCTCGCGGAGCGCATCCTCGGTGATGGCAACATCAACCTCGAACTTGTCGCGCAGCTTGCCGTCCACCTGAACAACCGCAACGATGGAAGACTCCACAAGGAGCGATTCATCCACAGCGGCAAACTCTGCAAGCGCAACGCCTGGCTGGTGGCCGAGGTGTGCCCACATGTCTTCGGCAGTGTATGGAGCGAACAAGCTCAATGCCTTAGCAATCTCCTCGGCGCCTTCGCGGATTGCCGGATCGGCTGCTCCAACACCGGTGTCGATAGCCTTGCGCAGAACGTTTACGAGCTCCATGATCTTGGCAACGCCAACGTTGAACTTGAAGGTCTCGATGTTGGCGCCAAAGTCGCGTAGGAAGGCGTGAACGGCCTTACGGATCGCCTTGTCGCCATTCTTGAAGTCAACTCCGACCGGGCTAGAAACGTCGTTTGCAAGACGCCAGGCGCGAGCCAAGAACTTAGCCGAACCGCCCGGGCTCACATCGGCCCAGTCAATGTCGTCCTCTGGTGGACCCGCAAACGCCATGGTCAGACGAATCGCGTCTACACCGTGCTCATCCAGCTGGTCACTGAGGCGAACTAGGTTTCCGCGAGACTTGCTCATTGCGGAACCGTTCATCAAAACCATGCCCTGGTTCAGCAGCCTGGTAAACGGCTCTTCGAAGTCCACGTAGCCAAGGTCGTGAAGCACCTTGGTGAAGAAACGAGCGTAAAGCAGGTGAAGGATGGCGTGGGTCACACCACCGACGTACTGGTCCACAGGCGCCCACTGCTTTGCCTGTTCAACATCGAATGCAACTTCGGTGCTGTTTGGCGAAAGGAAGCGCAGGAAGTACCAGGACGAGTCCACGAAGGTGTCCATGGTGTCGGTGTCGCGCTTGGCTGCAGCACCGCACTTTGGGCAGGCAACGTTCACCCAGTCGGCTGCGCCGCCCAGAGGCGAAGTTCCCTTAGGGGAAAGGTCCAGACCCTCCGCCGATGGCAGTTCCACAGGCAACTGCTCCGCAGGAACAGGTACTTCGCCACAGGAGTCGCAGTGAATGATTGGAATCGGGGTGCCCCAGTAACGCTGGCGACTAATCAGCCAGTCGCGCAGACGGAAGTTCTTGGCGGCCTTGCCCTTGCCCTTAGCTTCTAGCAGTGAGGTCATCTTGGAGATTGCCTCGGTCTTGGACAGACCGTTCAGCTCACCACTGTTGATAAGCACGCCTTCACCGACGGTGGCGAAACCGAGTTCAACCGGGTTGCCCTCGGCGGTGTCCACTACCTGACGAATAGGCAGATTAAACGCGGTTGCGAAGTCCCAGTCGCGCTGGTCGTGCGCAGGCACGGCCATGATCGCACCGTGACCGTAATCGGCCAGAACGTAGTCCGCCGCCCAGATAGGCAAACGCTCACCGTTAACGGGGTTGATTGCGTAACGTCCGGTGAAAATACCGGTCTTTTCGCGGTCGGTGCTCAGACGCTCAATGTCGTTGCTCTGCTTCACCTTGTCCAGGTAGGTAGCAAACTCAGCCTGAATTTCAGGCGAGGCACCTTCCACCAGCTCCGCCGCCAAAGCGGCATCAGCGGCAACAACCATGAAAGTTGCACCGTAAAGGGTGTCTGGGCGGGTGGTGTAAACGGTGACAGGCTCGACGCGGCCTTCGATTTCGAACTGAACATCGGCGCCATATGAGCGACCAATCCAGTTGCGCTGCATGGAAAGCACCTTGGATGGCCAGGCACCCTCGAGAGTGTCAAGGTCATCCAGCAGGCGGTCAGCGTATTCGGTGACCTTGAAGAACCACTGGGTCAGAGCCTTCTTAGTGACAACGCTGTCGCAGCGCTCACACAGACCGCCAACGACCTGCTCGTTTGCCAGAACCGTTTGGCAGGAAGGACACCAGTTGACCATTGAGTTCTTGCGGTACGCCAGACCCTTGTTGTAGAACTCCAGGAAGAGCCACTGGTTCCAGCGGTAGTACAGCGGGTCGCAGGTGCGAATCACGCGGTCCCAGTCGAAGCTACAGGCGTAACGACGCATGGAAGTGCGCTGCTGTTCGATGTTGTCGTAAGTCCAGCCACGCGGGTCAAGACCGCGCTTGATTGCAGCGTTTTCAGCGGGAAGGCCGAAGGCATCCCAGCCGATCGGGTGCATCACGTTGAAACCGCGCTGAACCCAGTATCGAGAGATTACGTCGCCAAGCGCATAAGCTTCGGCGTGACCCATGTGTAGGTCTCCCGAAGGGTAAGGGAACATGTCCAGCACGTACTTCTTCGGGCGGTCATCGCCAGGCTTACCGGATGCAAAAGGACGCAGTTCATCCCATACCGGTAGCCACTTGTCTTGAATAGCGGCTACGTCGTAGGCGTTTTCTTCTGCTGGAGTGGTGTTCATTTGCTCACTTGCTTTACGGGCGGCGCCGAATTTCGGCATAAAAATGCGGGCTAAAAGCCTCTGTTACAAGGTTACCAATCAATGGCCCAAGGGTTGGGAGCATCCAGCACCGAAAGCAGAGCGGCAGCCTTCAGTTCCGTCTCCGCTAGTTCTGCCCTTGGATCGCTATCGATGGTGATTCCGCCGCCCACGCCGAGGCTCACTTTCGAACCTTCGAATACGAGAGACCTGATAATCATTCCCAGGTCCAGTGAACCATCGGTGGCCAGGTGCCCTACAGCACCGGAGTAGACGCCTCGCGGCTCGGCTTCCAGTTCATCGATGATTTGCATGGCGCGGATCTTTGGAGCGCCAGTCATGGAGCCGGCCGGAAAAGTAGACGCAAGCAGTTCAGAAATGGCAAGCCCCGGCTGCAGGTTGGCCTGCACGGTCGAAACCAACTGGTGAACGGTTGCATACTGCTCAACCTTGAAAAGGTCCGTCACCCGCACGGAATCAGGCACAGACACCTTTCCAAGGTCGTTTCGCATTAGGTCAACAATCATCAAGTTTTCGGCCCGCTCCTTGGCGTTTGCCGCCAGCGCCGTCGCTAAAGCTTGGTCTTCGATGGGGTCGGCGGATCTGGGCCGAGTTCCCTTGATTGGCTTGGTCGACACCACCCATTCTGAATCCACCATCAGGAACTGCTCGGGTGAGCTGCAAACCAGGGTGCGCTCCCCCGCCCGGACGTATGCGGAGTAGGGCGCGGGGTTCGACTCTCGCAGCCTCAAAAACACTGCCAGCGGGTCTAGATCGTGCTGAAATTCGACCCGATTGGTGAGGCACACCTGATAGACATCGCCGGCTGCGATGTAAGCCTGCGCCTTTTCAATGAGCCCCAAATACTCGGCCGGCGAGTGAGCAAATCGGGTAATCGCAGTGGGCAACTTCGGTCGCTTCTTCTGGCGATAACCGATGCTCTGCCCTCCGCTCAGCGCCAGCCTCAGCATCACCGCTTGAACCCACTCATCAAAGTGTTCGGAGTCATTGAAATGACCGGCAAACCAAATCGACCTCGCGTCGTGATCGAAAACCACTGCCTCGCGGGCCTCGAGCCAGCTGCCAGTTAGCGCTTCGGGACGAAGACCATCCTGCAGGTAGTCGAACCATCCAACGAAACCCGGCCGCCATTGGAACGGCACATCGGTGCCCGAATTGCTGGCCGAATTGCTGGCCGAGGCACTGTGCTTCCGCTCCTCGATGTGGTGAAGGGCATCGGTGGCTGACAGCGCAGTTGCCCTGTGCGCGTGCCCCATGACCGAGAAGCGTGCCAGCGGGTGAGCCTGACGATCCAACCAGAACGAGTGGGTGTCTTTGGAATAAAGGGTTACGAACACATCCGCAGGGTCTACCCAGGCGCGCATTTCG
Source organism: Actinomycetota bacterium (assembly GCA_039800845.1). GTDB lineage: Bacteria > Actinomycetota > Actinomycetes > Actinomycetales > Microbacteriaceae > Rhodoluna. The sequence continues at coordinate 463 of JBDLQA010000063.1, read as the reverse complement.
CGGCTATAAAGCTGCACACGCACTCCTGTCAGTCGGTTGGCATTGGATTTGCGAAAAGCTCAAATCGCGGTCTTCGTTTCCCAATAATCTATAGATTAAACGCGATGCCTAAGCCAGGCGCGCAGTTCAGCTAGCGGAACGGATAAAAATGCTTGATGGCACTTTCTACCGTTTCGACGGTACTGCGCTTGTGGCCTGCCAGGATCTAGTGAATGAAGTTCGCTTGGCCGCCGCTGACTCCTTCTTGGTCGAGGACGGCAGGGTTCGCAATCTCGCGGCCCACTACCAACGATTTGGCGCTTGGGTTCGCGGTTCCAGCGAATCGGCGGCTGGTCAGCTGGAGTCATTTTTCGCGGCTGTAACCCAAATCATGCCTCGTGAGGGTCGGTGGTTCCCGCGTATCGAGCTGCACCTGGGTTTACAGGGCGATGCAGAACCGAACAATGACGCTCTCTATCTGAGG
>JBDLQA010000062.1:0-9204 GCA_039800845.1 Actinomycetota bacterium | reverse complement strand
AAAGTTACTGTTCAACCGTTGGGTTGGATTGGTGTTCATCGCGATGGGCATCTCGCTCGTCATCATCGATGGAACCATCGTAAACACCATCTTCCCAACCGTCATCCGCGCATTGAAGCTGACCTCCACCGAGGTTCAGTGGGTGCAGGAATCTTACGTACTGGTCTTTGCCTCCCTGCTTCTAATCTGGGGATCGCTGGCAGACCGCTACGGTCGCCGAATGCTTTTGATCGTCGGCGTTCTGATCTTCATCACCGCTTCGGTTTGGGCCGGCACCTCGAATGACGCCAACTCCATGATCCTTGCGCGAATCGTTCAGGGCATTGGTGGATCGATGGTGCTACCAACCACGCTCTCGCTGGTGAACGCAAACTTCTTCGGCCGCGAGCGCGGTATCGCCTTCGCAATCTGGGGTTCCACGATCGGCGGCATGGTCGCCATTGGTCCTGTTATCGGTGGTTGGCTTGCTAGTTCATCGGCGGATGGTTGGCGCTGGGCTTTCAACGTGAACTTCCCAATCGGTCTGATTCTGGTAATCGGTCTCTTCCTGTCGGTGGCCGAATCCAAGGGCGAAAACAAGCACGACGGCATCGATGGTGTGGGTGCTCTTATATCTGTGGTCATGTTCCTGACCCTGGTATTTGGCCTCATCGAAGGCCGAAACTACGGCTGGTGGAACGTTAACAACCAGTTCATCCTTGGAGACTTCAAGTGGGGCACCAGCGGCATCAGTGTGATTCCATTCTCGCTTGGAATTAGCGTCATCTTCGGCGTTCTGTTCGTGCTCTGGGAGCAGTTCCGCGCGAAGAAAAACAAGTCAGTTCTGCTCGACCTCGACCTGTTCCGACTAGCCAGTTTCCGCAACGGCTCCATCGCTGCTCTGATCATCAGCATGGGTGAGTTCGGTGTGATCTTTGCCCTGCCTCTGTGGCTGCAGAACGTCGAGGGTCTGTCGGCTGTTAGCAGCGGTCTGGTTCTGCTATGGCTTGCTGGCGGTGCGTTCCTAGCTTCCGGTGCCGCGGGTTCCATGAGCGGCAAGATTGCGCCTGCCGTAGCTGTTCGCATGGGCGTTCTCCTCGAGCTTGCCGGGGTGGTCATGACCGCGTTCGCAATCGGTTCCGACAGTGGCTGGGGTTGGGTTGCACCGGGCCTACTGCTTTATGGAATCGGTGTTGGTTTCGCTACAGCTCAGTTGACCGGCGTCATTCTTGTGGACGTAAGCCCAGAGAAGATGGGCCAGGCATCGGGCACTCAGAGCACCGCTCGTCAGGTTGGTTCGGCGATGGGTATCGCAGTTATCGGAACCACCCTGTTCACCTCCACCGATATCATCCTGCGCTCCAAGCTGGACGCACTGAACCTCCCAGCCGCGTTCTTCGGCGACAAAGCCAAGCAGGGCATCAGCGATGCAGTTGTCAACTCCGCCGGTGGCGCAATTCCTCAGTTGAAGCAGTCAATCATCGCCTCATCGCACGGAATGCTGCCGGTAACCACAGCCCAACAGATTCAGGATGCAGCGGGACAGGCCTTCAGCGAAGGTGCCCGTTGGGCCGCGCTCTCCGCAGCGGTATTCCTATTCCTAGGTCTACTCAGCACCTTCAACCTAGGTTCGAAGAAGAGTAAATCCGAATCGCATCACGAATAAAAACTGCTAGACCAACCGCAAACGCATCGTAGGTCGCGGTGAACCGAGGGTCGTCAACGTACATCTGGCCAAGCGCTTGATAAGCAGACGAATCAGGGGTCCAGAAGTTGCAAACCCACTTGTAGTGGCGGTCGATTAGTTCCTGTACTTCGGGGGAATCGGCCGCCACTTCGCTTTTCAACAACGATGCCAGGCCCCGCGCAATCTCACCGTGCTCTTCCATGACGGCCTCTTGCTGGCCCGAGGTCAGTTTCGAAACGCGTTCCTGGCTCTTCGCGTAATCGTCTGGCCAACGGTGTTCGGCCTCTTGGGCGTACGGGTCGTTTTCGAATCCGTCAAATGATTCTGACAACATAATTTGCTCTCCCTCTAGAAGTCTCAGTTTGGTGTTTTCCAGCGCATTCTGGATTTTGATCAGTCGTTGTTTCTGCTGTTCCACTGCATCGAGCTGTCCCTCGATAGCGACAATCGGGTCTACCTGCTCATCGATAACTTCACGAATCCGCTTCAGGGAGAGCCCGAGGTCTCTGAGGACAAGAATGTTTTGGAGCCGCAACAACCCGTCCTGGTCATACTGACGAACTCCGTTGTCACGTGTTGCAGCGGGGATGAGCAGGCCGATTGCGTGATAGTGCCTGAGTGTGCGCGAAGAAACACCTGACTCTGCAGCGACATAGTCAATGCCAAAAAGTTGCATAAAGGCGAGTGTAAGGCTTGACGTAACGTCAATGTCAAAGCTGAATTGTCTGCAATTCCAGCTTTAACAGGGTTTTCTCAGGAGTAACATTGCCCTTTGTGAATGATTCGCTGATCCCAAAGCGCCTTCTCCTGGGTAAGAAGCTCTCCAACGAGAATCTTGAGGGGCAGCTGCTACCAAAATTCATCGCACTGCCGGTCTTCTCCAGCGACCCACTCTCCTCCGTTGCATACGGCCCTCAGGAACTTCTGATGATCCTGACCCTGGGCGGCGTATCGTTCCTCAGCTTCGCGCCTGGCATCGCCGCCGTTGTTGTACTACTTCTAACCGTCATCGTGCTTTCGTACCGCAAGGTTATCGAGGCCTACCCGGATGGCGGTGGCGACTACGAGGTTGCCAAAAAGAATCTGGGCGACCGCGCGGCCCTAATTGTGGCCGCGGCACTGCTGCTGGACTACGTGATGACCGTAGCGGTTTCGGTTGCATCCGGCACCGATAACCTGATCTCGGCCTTCCCCGAATTGGCTAACTTCCGCGTTGAAATCGCCGTCGGTTTCGTGCTGCTATTGACCGCGGTCAACCTTCGCGGCGTGAAGGAATCGGGCGTAGCGTTCGCCATTCCTACCTATGTCTTCCTGGCTTCGGTGCTGGCGATGATTGGCGTTGGTGCCTTCCGCTTGTTTATGGGCCACCAGCTGGTTTCGCCATCGGCCCACTACCAGGTTCACGTTTTCACCCACGATCTGCAGGGGGCAACCCAGGCGGCCATATTGCTTTTGCTTCTCCGCGCATTTGCCTCCGGCTGTTCCGCGCTTACCGGCATTGAGGCCATTGCGAACGGTGTTCCTGCATTCCGCGTGCCGAAGATTAAGAATGCCCAGATCACCATGGTGCTCATGGGTGCTGCGGCAGTAACCATGTTTGTTGGTGTTACCGCCTTGGCACTGGCCTCACACGTGCATTACTCCGAAGACCCAGCTTTGGGCCTGGTTGGCTGGCACGCCGGCGCAACTCAGCTGACCGTTATGGCACAGATTGCCTACGCAGTTTTCGGCGCCAACTCCTTCATGTTCTATGTGATTCAGGCCGGCACCGCAGCTGTTCTACTGCTTGCAGCCAACACCGCTTTCAACGGCTTCCCGCTGCTTTCGTCGGTGCTTGCAAAGGACGCATTCGCGCCAAAGGCACTTCTCACCCGTGGCGACCGACTGGTTTACTCCAACGGCATGTTCTCGCTCATGGCAGCGGCTCTGACACTGATTGTCATCTACCAGGCATCGGTAACCGGCCTGATTCAGCTTTACATCATCGGTGTTTTCACCAGCTTCACTGTTGGCCAGATTGGCATGCTTCGCCACTGGCGCCGTGGCAAGGCGGACGGCAGCATCAGCGTTCGCAGTGCGAACAGCGGTTTGGCCATCAACGGCCTGGGTGCAACCCTGACCTCCATCGTTTTGATCATCGTGACAATCACTAAGTTCACCCACGGTGCCTGGTTGGTCTTCATCATCATGCCGGTGCTGTACTGGGTAATGTTCAACACCAAGCGTTACTACTCCGAAGTGGAGAAGGAAATCGCGCTTGATGACAAAACCGTTTTCGGCAGCAAGGGCGACTACGCCGTTGTGATGATGGACAAGCTCAACAAGCCTCAGCTGAAGGCGCTGGACTACGCGCTGTCATCGCGTCACACCGAGATGGAAGCGGTGCACATTGCCGTTGATCCGGAGCGCGCCAAGGCCTTCGAGCAGGAGTGGAAAGAGATGGGAATCGGTGTGCCGCTGCGCATCATCGAGAGCCCGTACCGCGAGTTTGCCGCCCCGCTTATTGAATACCTGACCAAGCACCGCGAGCAGAACGGTTCCGAGCGAATCAGTGTCTACCTGCCAAAGTACGTGGTGGGTCACTGGTGGGAGCACGTCTTCCACAACCACCGAGCCAACCGCATTCGCAAGCAGTTGCTGTACGTTCGCGGGGTTATGGTGACCCTGGTTCCTTGGCGTCTTGAGAGCGCCGATAAGGTGAACCTCTTCGACCGCCGCCCGCTGCCGGGTGACGTTCGCCGAGGCGACGATGTACGCCCACTGCGCCGTCGTCACGAGCGCGGCCGCAATGTGGTGGCGCGCTTCCAGCCAACCCGCCACCCAGACGAGCACGAGTAAGGGCACGCGCTTTTGAGTTCCCAGAAATCCACTGTCGCAATAGGGCCGGCTAGGTCATACCTGCTTGCTTTCGCCGGTGGCGCGCTTGGCACTGCGGCTCGGGCGCTAGTTAGCGGGCTGCTGACCAACTTAATTTACCTCTTCGTGGTCAACCTGCTGGGTTCATTCTTCCTCGGCTACATCAACGGATCATCGGCGGCCTCCAAGCCTCGTTTTGCATCGGCTGAGAAGAAGTGGTTCTGGGGTGCAGGGTTCTGCGGCGGCTTTACCACCATGAGCGGGCTGGCGCTGGCCTTCGTCTTCCTGACCGGCTATGAAGGCGTGATTCCCGGCTTGGTTTACGTCCTGCTGCAGTTTGCCGCTGGGCTCTTCAGCTACGCCCTCGGGTATCGCGTTGGCAAGGGGGCGTGGCCAAGTGTTTAACGCAACCGGGTTCCTGACCAATGCCGGAGTACTGCTGGCGGCCATCGTTGCCGGCGGACTTGGTTCTGCTGTGCGCCTGCTGATCTCACACTGGAATGGCCGTCTACCCTGGGGCATTCTGGTTGGTAATACCCTGGCATCGGTGATTGTTAGCGTGGCCACCGGACCATCGATGCACCCTCCGGCCGCGACCATTCTGTCGCTTGGTCTGGCTGGAGGACTCTCAACCTTCAGCACTTGGGCAGCGCAAACCGTGCACTTCTACCGTCAGGGTCAGAGCCTGAAAGGCAACTTGAACCTGCTGCTGAACCTGGGGCTGCCGGCCATCGGTGCAATCACGGGAATCATTCTTAGCCCTTTACTGCTAAAATAGCCTAGGTTTTCTTTAGGATTCCGCGTCATTAGCGGACAAGACAAAAGATGGGGTCTTAGGCATGGGCCGTGGCCGTCAAAAAGCGAAGCACACCAAAGTAGCTCGCGAACTCAAGTACTTCAGTCCAGACACTGACCTTGACGCACTCCAACGCGAACTGGGTCACGAGGACGCCAACGGCGAGCCTGTTTACGAAGACAAGTGGGCTGATCTTTACCCGGATGATGCCGATGAAGACGATGAGGATGAAGAAGAGGAATAGCCTCTAAGTTTTAAACAAATCAACCGCCGATTTTTTCGGCGGTTTTTGTTATTTGCGGGTTGGCTGCTTGACTGGGCGGGCGGCTAGCCGCTGGCTGGCCGTTCCGGCTCTGGCTATTCGGTGACGAACATTGGACGCGATACGTTCGCATCCTTGTCGTTCAGCAGGCTGGTTACTTCCTTTGGATACTTTCCCGTGAGGATGTCGTCCAAGGTCATGGTTTCAAGCACTTTACGCAAGGCAACGCGAACCGATAGCCAAACATCGGTTAGGTTTTCGGCAGGGCCACGATAACTGACCGCTTCTGGACGCAGGCCGCGTACCGCAGCCAACGGGCCGTCAAGAACGCGCATTACATCTGCCAGAGCGATGCTCTTTGGGCTGCGGCTGAGGCGGTAACCGCCCACGGCTCCACGCTGGCTGATGACGAAACCAGCGTGACGCATTTCGGTGAGGATGGCTTCCAGGAACTTGAACGGGATCTCCTGGCCGGTCGCAATTTCTTCGCTCTTGATTAGGCGGGTCTCCGGGCCGTCATAGGCAGCGGCAAGCACCAACAGGGCGCGAATACCGTAATCAACCTTGGCGGAAATCTGCATAGTTTCATTCAAGCAGCAGCCACAGTTAAGGGCAAATCCTAGTAAGTCTGTAGAAATAATCCGACACAAAGCTTCAAGGCAATTTGCTTTACCGAAGATGGTTGCCCTAGTGTAGAAATCACAATCCCTACTAAATCTGTAGAAATAGTAGAAATAACAAACAAGGAGAAACAACCGTGAGCATTCGCAAGCTAAGCGTTGGAGTCGGAATCGCCGCCCTAATCGCGGCTGCAGTCATGACTCCTTCTGCATCGCAGGCAGCCCCAAAGGCCGCCGCAACAGCACCAGTAGTACGTATCGGTTACTTCGGTAACCTAACCCACGCACCAGCACTTATTGCACGCCAGCAGAAGCTATTCGAAAAGTACCTGCCGGGCAGCAAGATCCAGTACACCTACTTCACCGTCGGTACCGCCGAAATCGAGGCCCTCAAGGGTGGCGCTCTTGACTTCGGGTACATTGGCCCAGGCCCAGCTATCAGCGGCTATGTAACCACTCAGGGCAGCCTGCTAAACATCGTTGCCGGAGCAACCTACGGTGGCGCTCGCTTCGTCGTGAAGCCAAACCTGATCGCAAACGAAGGTTCCCCTACCAAGGCTGAAATCGCAGCGCTTGCAGGCAAGACCATCGCAGACCCGGGTGTTGGTGGAACCCAAGACATCGCCCTGAAGAACTACCTGAAGGACAACGGTCTCGGCGCCAACAACCAGTACAAGGTGAACATCACCGGTCTGGCAAACGCCGACACCCTGACCGCATTCCTGAAGGGCTCCATCGATGGCGCTTGGGTGCCTGAGCCATGGGCAACCCGCTTGATCCAGGAAGGTCACGCAAAGACTTTCGTTGACGAGAACGACCTCTGGGCTAACGGCAAGTACGCCACCACCCTCGTGGTCGCATCGAAGGCTTTCGAGAAGCAGTATCCGGCAGCAGTTCAGGGTCTGGTTCAGGCAAACGAGGATGCCGTCAACTACCTGCGTGACGCATCCAACAAGCCTGACGCAATCAACCTGGTTCAGAATGAACTGGTTGCAAGCACCGGCAAGAAGCTGGCCCCACAGGTCATCAGCTACGCATGGGACAGCCTGAAGTTCAGCGACGACCCGATTATCCCATCGGTTGTAGCCAACTTCAATGAGTCGGTTGAACAGGGAATCCTGCCAGGCGCAAAGCTGAAGAACATCAAGGGCATTTTCAACCTGACCTTCGTCAACAAGGTGCGCAAGGCCCAGACCTTTAACCTGATTCAGGTTCCAGCAAACCTCAAGTAACAAAACCACCTCTAGGAACAAATGACAAACCAATCAACCTCGGTTGATTCAAAGGCAACCAGCCTCATCGAAAGCGGTGAGGCTGGATTGCCGATATTGAAAATCGAGAAACTAAGCAAGCGCTTCAGCGACAACGGTCCGCTAATCATCGACAGCCTGGACCTACAGATTCAGCCTGGCGAGTTCGTGGCTCTGGTTGGCGCGAGCGGTTGTGGCAAGAGCACCCTGCTGAACATCCTCACCGGGTTGGAGCACAAGACCTCCGGAAACGTTGAGCTTGCCGCAGATCCGGCTCTGCTTTTCCAGGAGCACGCACTGCTACCTTGGCTTTCGGCCGGCCGCAACATCGAACTGGCACTGAAACTGGTGAACTACCCGAAGGCACAGCGCAAGGTAAGGGCCCAGGAACTCTTGGAGCTCGTGCACTTGCCAAACGCATACAACCAGCGCCCGCACGAACTTTCCGGTGGAATGCGCCAGCGAGTTGCTATCGCGCGCGCTTTGGCGCAGGGTCGCAGGATCCTTCTGATGGACGAGCCATTCGCGGCCCTAGACGCCATTACCCGCGACCTTCTGCACGAAGAACTGATTCGCATCTGGGAAGAAACCGGTCTGACCGTGCTCTTCGTTACCCACAACGTCCGCGAAGCGGTTCGTTTGGCCCAGCGCGTGATTCTGATGTCGTCCCGACCGGGTCGCATCATCAATCAGTGGGAAATCGCCACCGATGAGCCGCGTCGAATTGAATCGAAGATCGTAAGCGACCTGTCGCTAGTGATCACCGAAGAGCTACGCAAGGAGATCAAGCGTCATGCCTAAGGCCAGTGAACACACTTTTGAAGAGATTGGCGAACTTGCCGCCGGCCTCGACGCCCTTGAAACAGCCAAGGATGGCAAGCCGAAGCGCTCCACCCAGCTGCTCAACTCGGCCGCTCCCCTACTGGCCGTTGCCCTGCTTCTTGCGGTTTGGCAGATCGGTGTAACCGTGAGCGGTGTGCCGCAGTGGAAGCTGCCGGCTCCGGGCCAGGTCTGGGACGCAATCGCGCGCCAGGCAGTCACCGGAAACCTTTGGGCTTCGGCTTTCAACAGCCTGCGCAAGGGCGTTGAAGGCTTCCTAATCGCTCTGGCAATCGGACTCCCGCTAGGCATCGCTCTGGGAACCAACAAGTGGTTGCGCGCAATCCTGCGCCCACTGCTGACCGGTCTGCAGCAGCTGCCTTCGGTGGCCTGGGTTCCAGCCGCCATCATCTGGTTTGGCCTCTCGGACGCAACCATTTTTGCCGTTGTGCTGCTTGGCGCAACCCCGTCCATCACCAACGGTCTCATCAGCGGAATCGACCAGATTCCACCGATTTACCTTCGAGCCGGACGCGTATTGGGTGCCCGCGGATTCACCTTCACCAAGGAAATCCTGCTGCCAGCAGCCTGGCCGGGTTTCCTTGCCGGTTTGGAGCAGGGCTGGGCATTTAGCTGGCGCTCTCTGATGGCCGCGGAGTTGATTGCAATCAACCCTGCTCTGGGTCCTGGCCTGGGTCAGATGCTGGACACCGCTCGAAACCTCGGCGACATGGCTTGGGTACTGGGAACCATCATCGTGATTCTGATTGTTGGTGTGCTGGTGGAGCGTCTGGTCTTTGCGCCACTGCGTCAGCGCACGCTACGTAACCGCGGCCTGATTCGCTAGACAGCGCGGGGATCAATTCCCAAACTGCATCATTCAAAAAGTAAACCCCGCTCAAGCGAGCGGGGTTTACTTTTAGGTTCTAACTTCA
>JBDLQA010000061.1:0-2581 GCA_039800845.1 Actinomycetota bacterium | reverse complement strand
CAGCACGACGCCTACAAGCGCGCGAGAGAGTACATGGACCGCGCCATAGCATTGGTTCGACCAGGCGCCACCACGGCCGACATCGTTTCGGTTTGGCCAAAGGCTGAGGAGTTTGGCTTTGCCAACGAGGAAGCCGCCTTCGCTCTGCAGTATGGTCACGGCGTTGGACTTTCCATTTGGGAGAAGCCGATCTTCTCGCGTCTGGTCTCGTTCGACCACCCCGAGGTCCTCAAGGAGGGCATGGTCTTCGCTCTGGAAACCTACTGGCCATCCGCCGACGGTTGGGGTGCTGCCCGCATCGAAGAAGAGGTTGTGGTTACCGCAACCGGCTGCCAGGTGATCACCAAGTTCCCTGCCGAAGACCTGCTGGTTGCCGGTCAGCGCTACTACGCGGTTGGTGGTCCACTCGCTCTGCAGCGTGACTCGCAGTCGCACCTAAACACCTTCGATGGTCGTGGCGGAAAGTAACTAAGCATGTCCCAGCAAATGCTCGCGGCCGTTTATCACGCAAGTGGTGACGTGAGAGTTGAGACCCTGGAGGTTCCAACTCCCGCTCAAGGCGAAGTTCTAATAAAGATTCTCCGTTCCGGAATTTGTGGCACCGATGCCTCGGAGTACAAGTCCGGCCCGAAGATCTTCCCAACCGTAAATCGTCACCCGGCCAGCGGGCACCTCGGCCCGATGGTGATTGGTCACGAGTTCATCGGTGAAATTGTGGGTGAGGTTGACCCTGCCTCTGGTTTCAAAGCCGGCGACATCGTTGCCAGCGGTGCCGGAATCAGCTGTGGCAAGTGCCGCCGCTGCCTCGAGGGCCGCACCAACCTCTGCGACAACTACGTCACCCTTGGCCTGAACCGTCACGGTGGCCTGGCAGAGTACGTCTGCTCCCCCACCGAAATTCTGGTTAAGGTTCCGGAAGGCATTTCGCTGGAGGCGGCTGGAATCGCGCAGCCGCTGGCAGTAGGTCTGCACGCGGCTCGTCGCTCCGGCGTCAAGAATGGCGACAAAGTTTTGCTCATCGGTTCGGGTGCAATAGGCACCTTTGTCTTGGCCGGACTGAAGCACCTGGTCGATGCCGAGATCACGGTTTTGGACTTCGGCGGAGCGCGCCTCGAGCGGGCCAGCCGCTTAGGCGCAACCCACACGGTTGAGGTTGGCGATGGCGCCACCGAGCGGATTCGCGAAATTTTCAGCAAGTCCGGCATCGACGTTGTCATCGAGGCAAGTGGTGCTCCCGGTCAGCTCCAGTTCGCTATCGAGATGGTAAAGCGCGGTGGCCAGATCCTGCAGGTTGGCCTGCCAAGCACTCGCCAGGAGATCGACGTCCACAAGATTGTCATGAGTGAGATCGATATCAACACCACCCTCGCCCACATCTGCAACCAGGACATCGCGCCGGCTCTTGAGATTCTCGCTAACTCCAACCTGGCTCAAGAGTTGGTTGAAGGCGTTTACCCACTTTCAGAAATAAGCAATCAACTTGAACTGTTAGGCTCTGGAAAAATCCAGGGCAAGGTACTGTTCAACCCGTCTTTGTGACGAACTAAACAACGAAGTTAGGAGCAGAAATGAAGGCAGCTATTTTTTACGGCGCCAAAGACATTCGCGTTGAGAATGTTGCGGAGCCTAAGTCGGTAGGCCCTGGAGAGGTGCGACTAAAGCCTTTCTGGTGCGGTATCTGCGGTACCGATGTTCACGAGTACGCGATGGGTCCGATCGTAATTCCATCGAAGCCGCACAAGCTCAATGGTTCGATTCTCCCCCAGATTTTGGGACACGAGTTCTCGGCTGAGGTTCTTGAACTTGGCGCAGGCGTTTCCAACGTTAAGGTTGGTGACCGAGTTTCAGTCATGCCACTGCTCTCCTGCGGAAGCTGCTACTTCTGCTCGCGCGGCAACAACCACCTCTGCCTTTCGATGGCCTGCGTGGGTCTCAGCTGCGAGTGGGGTGGCATCGCCGAGCAGGCAGTTGTTCCTGCGGCCAACGTGTTCAAACTCCACGATGCAGTCTCCGATGTTGCAGGCGCACTCGTGGAACCAACTGCGGTTGCTGCCTACGGAGTTGACCGAGGCAACGTTCGCCCGGGCGACACCATTCTGATTACCGGTGCCGGTCCAATCGGTGCACTGGCAACCCTGTACGCAGAGAACCTAGGTGCTCGCGTATTCGTGTCGGAGTTGAACCCAAACCGCAAGAAGCTGGTCGACGACCTCGGTGTTGCCACTCTCCTTGACCCAACACAGGTGGACGTGGTTGAGGTGCTCCGAAACGAGACCCATGGCATCGGTGTCGACGCCGTAATCGAGTGCTCTGGTAACGAGCGGGCACTTCAAACTGCAATCAAGTCTGTTCGTTCCGGCGGTTTCGTAGTCCAAACGGGCCTCCACACCCGCCCAGCCTCAATCGAGCCCATGGAGCTTTCCGAGCGCGAGATTACCTACACCGGAACCTGGTGCTACCCGGTTACCGACTGGCCTCGCATCATCGACCTGATCGGTCGTCGCGGACTTCCGGTTGAAAAGGTCGTCAGCTCGCAGATCACCATGGATGACATCGTTGCCAAGGGCTTCGAGGAGCTTGT
>JBDLQA010000060.1:0-57933 GCA_039800845.1 Actinomycetota bacterium | reverse complement strand
CAATCGGTTTGGTGGTGGCTGCAGCGGCACGCACCACGGCTTCATCGGAGAACACCAGTAGGTCCAAGAAGGAGCCACCGCCACGAGCCACGATGATTACATCCACTTCATCGTCGGCATCTAGAGTCTTGATAGCGGAAACCAGCTGTGCAGCGGCTTTGTCGCCCTGAACCAGCGAGTGAACTACGCGGAAGCGCACTTCCGGCCAGCGCAATTTCGCGTTCTGAAGTACGTCCTTTTCGGCATCGCTGTCCTTGCCGGTAACTAGGCCAATCATGTTTGGCAGGAACGGCAGCGGCTGCTTCACCTGGGTGAGGCCCTCGGCAGCCAACTGGGCGCGCAGGCGCTCGATGCGCTCCAAAAGCTCGCCCAGGCCAACCTTGCGCATCTCGTATACCTGCATGGTCAGCTTGCCGTTTTTAGGCCAGAAAACCGGCTTTACCAGCGCAACCACGCGGTCGCCCTGTTTGATGGTTTGGTCAATCTTGCCAAGATTCCAAGCGTGGATTTCCACAGCGGATTCGGCCTGAAGGTCGCGCAGCGAAGCGAACATGCTGTTGGTGAACGAAACCTTGGTGATTTCGCCTTCCACCCAGATGAACCCGAGGCGGTCGATGTAGTCCTTAAGTGTGCTGCCCAGACGGGAAACCGGCCAAGGGGTATCCATGCTGGAAACCTTGGACGCAGGCGCTTCTGCGCCCCAACTTCCTAGGTCAGACATGATTCCTCAGCCTTTCGCCGATAATAAGAGGGTGACTTTTAACAAGCCTATCGCCGACCAGGGACATCTAAACCATGACCCAAACAGTGGCCAAGAACAGTCCAAGCGGGTGCTATTGGCCAGCCCTCGTGGCTACTGTGCCGGTGTAGACCGAGCCGTCATCGCCGTGGAAAAGGCGCTGGACCACTATGGCGCACCAATCTACGTGCGTAAGCAGATTGTGCACAACAAGTTTGTGGTCTCATCGCTGGAGAAGCGCGGGGCGATTTTCGTTGATGAAGTTGATGAAGCTCCTGAAGGCTCCATCCTCGTGTTCTCGGCCCACGGCGTATCGCCGGCTGTTGTAGCCGCCGCCCAGGAACGCAACCTTCAGACCATCGATGCCACCTGCCCGCTGGTTACCAAGGTGCACCGTGAGGTGCAGCGCTACGCCAACGATGACTACGACATTTTGCTGGTTGGCCACACCGGTCACGAAGAAGTTGAAGGCACCGCCGGTGAAGCACCGGACCGCGTGCAGATCATCGATGGCCCGGAACACGCGCATAAGGCCGTAATCCGTGACCCGAACAAGGTGATTTGGCTCAGCCAGACCACACTGAGCGTTGACGAAACCATGGAGACGGTGACCCGCCTGCGTCAGTCGGTGCCGTCGCTGCAGAATCCGCCATCGGACGACATTTGCTACGCCACCCAGAACCGCCAGGTTGCTATCAAGAAAGTTGGAGCGGAGTCCGACCTGGTGATTGTGGTGGGTTCCGCTAACTCTTCCAACACGGTGCGCCTAGTAGAGGTTGCGCTGAATGCGGGCGCCAAGGCTGCTTATCGCGTGGACTTCGCCAGTGAAATCCAAGAGGAGTGGTTCGAAGGCGTGACCACCGTTGGTGTCTCATCGGGTGCATCAGTGCCAGAGGTGCTGGTGGACGAGGTTCTGGTTCATCTGGCAGAGCGCGGCTACGGCGATGTTCGCAATGTCACCACTGCCGAAGAGGATGTTCAGTTCTCGCTGCCAAAGGAGCTGCGCAGGGACCTAAAGTCCGCCGGCACCGACGTAAGCAACAAGACCAGGCGTTAGAAGCCAGTCGCTAGAAGCCGTGCATTTCGCCGGCTTCATCGTGGTCCCCGTTAAAGCGAGGAAGCCCGTTCGGATAGAACGGGCTTCCTGCAGACATTTCGGTCTCTTTTAGGTCTTAGAGGCTCATGCTCTTGCCGGCCGAACCAAGCTCCTTGGCGGCTTCGATCACGCGAGCCGACATGCCGGCCTCACCGATCTTGCCCCATGCGCGTGGGTCGTAAGCCTTCTTGTTACCAACTTCGCCGTCAACCTTGAGGACGCCATCGTAGTTGGTGAACATGTGTGCAGCGATTGGGCGGGTGAAAGCGTACTGCAGGTCGGTGTCGATGTTCATCTTGATGACACCGTGGCTAACTGCCAGCGCGATTTCCTCTGGGGTCGAGCCCGAACCACCGTGGAATACGAGGTCGAATGGCTTGTCCTTGCCGTACTTCGCGCCAACTGCAGCCTGGATCTCGCCAAGCAGCTCTGGCTTCAGAACAACGTTGCCTGGCTTGTAAACGCCGTGCACGTTACCGAAGGTAAGTGCAACCATGTAGCGGCCGTTCTCGCCAAGGCCAAGAGCCTCTGCGGTCTGCAGGCCGTCAGCAGGGGTGGTGTAAAGGTGCTCGCCGTGGCCGCCCTCAACGCCGTCTTCCTCGCCGCCAACAACGCCAACCTCAATCTCCAGAACTGCACCGATGCCCTTGGTTAGAGCAAGCATTTCCTTAGCGATGGTCAGGTTCTCGGCCATTGGAACAGCCGAGCCATCCCACATGTGCGAGTTGAATAGTGGGTCCTGGCCTGCGCGTACGCGCTCCTGGGAAAGTGCGATCAGTGGGCGGACGAAAGAGTCCAGCTGGTGCTTAGCGCAGTGGTCGGTGTGAAGAGCAACGGTGATGCCGTAGTTCTTTGCAACCTCGCGAGCGAAGGCGGCCATCGCTGCAGCACCCGAAGCCATGTTCTTGATGGTTGGACCACTCCAGTAGTCGCCACCACCGGTGGTTACCTGGATGATGCCGTCCGAGCCAGCCTCTGCCAAACCGGCAAGAGCTGCATTCAGGGTCTGCGAAGAAGAAACGTTGATTGCAGGGTAAGCGAATCCGCCATTCTTGGCGCGGTCAAGCATTTCAAGATACTGATCTGGGGTTGCGACTGGCACTATGTGCTCCTAGGTGCGTTGGTGGGGAAAGGTGAGCGACTCGTGGGCCGCTATGAAAAGCTGCGTCTTTGGGCTTCACTACGATGTTACCAATAGAGTCGGCGCGAAGGCACGGGGGACACATGAGCAGCACGCATCTTGGGCAGCCGACCGTGGACATTTTTGCCGCCACCGTTGCAGCGGCTGTCGGCAGCTGGTCACTGGTTGGCCGCGGAAATAAGAACGCGGTCGATGGTGCCGCCGTGGATGCCATGCGAGCCTCGCTCCGCGGCGCTGATTTCGGTGGCGTAGTGGTGATTGGCGAGGGTGAAAAAGATGAAGCCCCGATGCTTTACAACGGCGAAATCATTGGCGGGGGACAACCTCTCGAGTGGGACATCGCCGTGGACCCCATCGATGGCACTGCCCTTGCTGCCGAGGGTGTACCGGGAGCAGTGAGCGTTATGGCTGCCGCGACCCGCGGCGGAATGATGGCTGCGCCCGAGGTCTACTACATGCAGAAGATTGTTTCCGGGCCGGCTGGCAGAGGTCTGCTGAGCCTGGATTACACGCCTGAACGCAACATTGAGTTGTTGGCCGAGGAACTGGGCAAGCCGATTACCGAGGTCAAGGTGGCGATCATCGACAAGGGTCGAAACCACGAGTTGATCAAACGGGTTCAGGATTTTAGGGCCACGTGGGTTCGATTTGCCGAGGGCGATGTTGCAATGGCAGTTGCTGCGGCGGTCGGTGATGTAGGCGTGGATCTGCTCCTGGGAATCGGCGGCAACCCTGAGGGCGTTGTGACCGCGTGCGCTGTTCAGGCGCTGGGTGGTTTCATGGAGGGGCGCCTGATGCCGCTTTCTCCGGACGAGATGAGCCGAGCTTTGGGTGCCGGCTATGACGTGGAGAAGAGCTACTCGTTGGATGAGTTGGCTTCCGGGGAGAGGTTCATCTTCGTTCTGACCGGAATCACAGATGGCCTGTTAGCCAAAGGTATTCGCGAAGACGGCGATGACTTGTTCCTCCAGTCATTCGTCCTGGATTCAGACTTCCCGGAGCCGAGGTTGCTAGAGGTGCGAATCCCCGGCTAGGGCTGAATGCCCGGTTTCGCCAGGCTCCGCATCAAAAGAAAACCGCCCACCAGTTTGGTGAGCGGTTTCAATCCTTTTGGCTTAGGCCTCGGCTGGTTCGTCCAGCGGCTTTTCGCGGTCGATTTCTGCCGAGAAGAACGACTCTGGCAGGTTGTCGATGTGCTCCAGGCCGGAGGTTGGCTGCTGCACCTTGTGGGCGCCCCAGCGCACGGCCATGCTGATTCCGCCGACAACGTCGAAGCCAACTCCCTGAACGGTCTGGCCTTCAGCTAGTGGGTTGGACGATACGTAGGAGAGGAAGCCAGCGAGGGTTGCGTCGCCGGCGCCTACGGTGTTGGAAACCTTAACTGGGTTGGTGCGTGCGGTAACAGCGCCTGCAGCGGTAACCGCGATGATGCCGTCAGATCCCATCGATGCAAGAACTGCCTCAATGCCGTGCTCGCAGAGTTCGGTAGCGGCGTCGAGAACGTCACCTACGGTGCGAAGAGTGCGACCAACTGCCGATGCCAGCTCTTCAGCGTTTGGCTTGATGATTGCGGGGCGTCCACTGCGAGCCCAGGTGTTGAGAGGCTTGCCACTGGTGTCCATGGCTACTCGAACGCCCAGCTTGTCCATGCGATCAAACAGCGGAGCCATGTCGATGAACTCACCGGTGTACTTGTCCACTGGGTGAGCACCTGCAACAACGAGCCACTTGGCGTCGTGTTCGATGACGGTCTGCTCGGTTAGGTCGATTACGTCTGCCCAGTCCTGCGCGGTTAGTGGACGTGGTGGCTCGGTGATTCGAGTAGTGGTGCCGTGGTTCTCGATGATGGTGGTGGAGACGCGGAGGGTGCCCTCAACCCAAAGTGGCTTTACGAAGTGTTCGCTGCCTGTGCGAGTGATTACGGCTGGGTCTCCCTTGCCAACTGGAACGACGGCAGGGGAGTTGATGCCGGCAAGGGAAATGCCGCGGCTTACGTTGATGCCCTTACCTGCTAGTTCTTCGCCAACGCCGTCAGCGCGGTTTACTCCGCCTGGGATTAGGTCGTGTACGAAGTAGGTACGGTCCAGCACCGGTGCAGGGGTAAGGGTTACTACAGTTGGCCCTTTTGTCATGCCGGTCATGAGGAGCTCCTCGATACGTTGTGTTTATGCCTGATTACTGCTTTTCAGCTAGCGGCAAACACCTTTGTAGGCACGCTCTGAAAAAAGTATAACGAGAGTTAGCGGTGCCACAGCGACTCGCCGAGGTGCTTTCGCTTCGGAATCCGTTGATTTTTGCGTGTTTCTATATCGATTTCCGCAGTTACAGGTAGAACTAGAGAATTTCCCCTGAATTCTGGCTTTGAGCCTCGGCTGCGGTGATCTGTTTTGGTGCTACATCGATGGCTGCGGGTGCCTCAATGGACTCCGTGGACAACTGTGATTCGTCGAGGTCGTTCAGTTTGCGAGCGGTAACCAGGAAGCGGCTTTCGAAGCTGGAAATGAAGGTGTTGTAGGCATTGACAGAGCCCAGAATGCTTCGACCCAGTTTGTCGGCGAGGTCGGCTATCTTGCCTACTCGTTCGTAAAGTTCGTGACCTAGTTTGATCATGTTCCGGACCTGGTTTTCGTCCACGTTTTGGCGCCAAATGTAGTTGATGGTCTTCAGGACGCTGAACAGGCTTACTGGCGAGGCAATGGCCACGTTCTGCTTGAACGCGTGTTCCAGCAGGGTTGGGTCAGCTTCCAGCGATGCCGATAGCAAAGATTCGCTAGGGATGAAGCAGACCACGAAGTCTGGGCTGGCGCTGAGTGATTGCCAGTAGTTGCGACCGGCTAGGTCATCGATGTGCTTGCGAACAGCCTTTACGTGTTCCTTTAGCAGGGCGTCGCGGCGAGTTTTCTCAGCTCCGTCCGCAAGCGCGCTGATCTGGCTGGCTTCTTGATAGGAGTTGTAAGGAACCTTGCTGTCGATGGCCAACTGCTTGCCACCCGGCAGGTTGATGATCATGTCTGCGCGACCAGTTGTGATTGTGGCCTGTTCATCGAAGTCTGCGTGCTTGAGAAGGCCTGCAAGTTCAACCAGGCGACGCAGCTGGGTTTCGCCCCAGACGCCACGAACGCTGTTGCTCGAAAGCGCACTGGCAAGCTGCTCGGTCTGTCGGCGAAGTGCCTGATCGCTTTCCAAGTTCTGACGCAACGCCTCACGCAGGCTGGATACCTGCTCCACGCGCTCGTTCTCCATCTTGGCTACGGCAATCTGCATGCGCTCAAGGTTTTCCCGCACAGGCGCAAGCGCAGTCAGGAGTCGGTTCTCCTGGTCATCTTTGTTTTGACGCGCTATGCGTGCATCCTCAAGGCTCTTCACCTGTGCCTGTAGCAGCTCAGCGCGCGCATTAGCCGCCGCGTACTCGGCCTCGAACGTTTTGGCAGACGCCGGCTTTATGCGCCCAACTGCAATGAAGTAACCAGCAATGCCGCCAACAACCAGACCTATGACCAGAAGAACTATTTCCATGTTGGTGAGTATCGCACCAACATGTGACATTTTTACTTCAGCAGTGGCTTCAGCTTTTGACCGGTGGCGGCCAAAACTTCATCCAAGCCGGCACCTTCACCCTGACGAGCCGCCAGGTACATCACAATCTCCGCACAGGCGCGGGAATCCTCCAGGGCATCGTGGTGATTAAATTCCTCCCAGCCCACGCGGTAGGCAACCGCCGGCAATCGGTGCGAATCCAAACCCGGGAATGCCCGGCGGCTCATAGACAAAGTGCAGGAGTAATGCAGTTCCGGTAGTTCAAAAGACACCGCCGATGCCGCTGCACGCAGAACACCCATGTCAAATGGCGCGTTGTGGGCAATCAGCACATCCTCGCCGATGAAATCCATCATCAGCGGCAAGACCTCGTGCCAGTCCGGGCCGTCCGCTACATCGGATGGGCGAATGCCGTGAACCCGAATGTTCATCTCAGCGAACCAGTTATGCGGGTCTGGTGGCTGGAAAGTGGCCACGAAAGTATCCACAATCTTGCCATCGCGCACCTTCACTAATCCCACCGCGCAAGGGCTGGCGGGGGAGTTATTTGCGGTCTCAAAATCGATCGCGGTGAAGTGCAGGGGCATAAGTCAATTAAACTTGGGTTTCATGGCTCTAACCATTGGCATCGTAGGACTCCCAAACGTCGGCAAGTCCACCCTTTTCAACGCACTCACCAAGAACAACGTTCTGGCGGCTAACTACCCGTTTGCCACCATCGAACCAAACGTTGGTGTAGTCAACCTGCCAGATGCCCGCCTGGGCAAGCTGGCTGAGATGTATGGTTCGGAGCGTCTGCTTCCTGCGCCTGTTTCCTTCGTGGACATCGCCGGCATTGTTCGCGGCGCCAGCGAGGGTGAGGGTCTTGGCAACAAGTTCCTCGCAAACATCCGCGAAGCCGACGCAATCGCTCAGGTGGTTCGTGGCTTCACCGATGGCGACGTAGTGCATGTTGACGGCAAGGTAGATGCCGCAAGCGACATCGAGACCATCAACACCGAGCTGATCCTGGCCGACATGGAAACCCTGAACAAGGCGCGTCCTCGCATCGAAAAGGAAGTCAAGGGCAAGAAGGCTGAACCGGCAGCGCTGGACGCCATCGATGAGGCCCTGGCAGTTCTGGACAGCGGTAAGCCGCTAAGCCAGAGCACTGTAGACCTCACCCCGATCAAGGAACTGGGCCTGCTAACCGCTAAGCCGATCATTTACGTATTCAACGTGGATGAAGCAGTATTGACCGATGCCGGCAAGAAGAAGGCGCTCGCCGATTTGGTGGCACCTGCTGAGGCCGTATTCCTGGATGCCAAGGTTGAGAGTGAACTGATCGACCTCGACCACGAAGAAGCGGCGGAGCTATTGTCATCGCTTGGCCAGGACGAGAGCGGACTGGACCAGCTGGCTCGCATTGGTTTTGACACCCTCGGCCTGCAGACCTACCTAACCGTGGGGCCAAAGGAGGCTCGCGCCTGGACCATCCGCAAGGGTTGGAAGGCACCGGCAGCTGCTGGCGTAATCCACACCGACTTCGAGCGTGGCTTCATCAAGGCTGAAATCGTATCCTTCGATGACCTGATGGCGGCTGGCAGCATGGCCGATGCCAAGGCGGCAGGCAAGGTGCGCATGGAAGGCAAGGAATATGTGATGCAGGACGGCGACGTAGTGGAGTTCCGCTTCAACGTCTAGTGCGCGCTCACAACTTTTATTTTAATAACGCCTTGCGATAATAACGCGAGGCGTTATTATTTTAGACATGATCGTTTCCTTTTCCGATGCCTCAGCCGAGAAGGTGTGGAACAGGGAAACTGTCAAGAAATTCGGCGCCGACCTTCAGAAAATGGCATACAGACGGCTCCTCATTCTGGATGCGGCCGACTACCTGTCGGATTTAAAAAGGCCTCCTGGAAATCGCCTTGAAGCGCTTTCGGGGGACAGGCAGGGGCAGCACAGCATCCGGGTAAACGATCAGTGGCGGATCTGCTTCACCTGGACATCGGCAGGCGCAGCGAACGTCGAAATTGTTGATTACCACTAATGAACTTGGATAGGAAAGGACTAGAAATGGCTAAAGCGCACGCACCAATTCACCCGGGCGAGATCCTCCTCGAAGAGTTCCTAATGCCTTACGGGGTCTCGCAGTACGAGCTAGCTAAGACCGTTGGAGTGCCGGCGCGGCGCATCAATGAGATTGTCCACGGCAAGCGCTCCATCACTCCCGACACCGCGCTGCGCTTGGCACGCGCTTTCGATGTGAGTGACCGATTCTTCCTCAACCTGCAGGCGCGATACGACCTCGAGACCGAGCTCGACCGTATGGGTGATGTGCTTTCGGCCATCAAGCCGCTTGCTGCAGTTAGTTAGCAGCCGCGGCCTCGTGAAGCAGGACTGCAACCAAGTTGAGTTCCGCTTCAACGTCTAGTGCGCGTCAGTGCACGCAGAACTCGTTGCCTTCGGGGTCGAGCATCTGAACAGATCGGTTTGGACCCTGAAAGTGCTCACCAATCTTTTTAGCCCCGATGGCTTCCAATCGCGCAACCGCGTCATCGACTGGTTCCGGCCTTGCCCGCCTAAGCGTGATTAGCCAGTTCCCAAGTGTGCCCACTCGGATCCTGGAATGAGACGGTTCTGACTCCCCATGGGCGGTCAATCGGGCCGTTTAGCAGCTTCACTCCAGCCTCTTCCAATTGGGCGGCAGCCCCATCGATGTCTGCGCAGCGCAGAGTGTAAACCGCCTTGACTGAGTTGGTTCCTGAAACCTTGGCGGGGGCCACCAGTTCTACGGCCTCACCATCTAGCAGCAGATTGATGATGGTCTGCCCGCAACGGTAAACAGCAGAGACTTCATCCTCAAACAACAGTGGGAGTCCGATTCCTAGCCCATAAAAGGCTTTAGTGGCCTCAAGGTCTCGCACAAAAAGCGTAAGAGCGAAAGGGCTGTTCCCGAAGGCCTGAAGTGCTGTAGAAGTCATGCAAAGAGTTTATGGTTCGGGGCGCAGGTTGCTGGCCAAATAAGAAATGGCCCGGGATTTGATTCCCGAGCCATTCCTACTTAAGCCTTAGTGCTTGTGGCCGCCGCACTGGCAGCCGCCACCACACTGGCAGTTATCTTTATCGCACTGGTTCATCATTGATACCGCCTCCTATCTCGCAGGCATGCCTGCAACTCCATTATGCGCCTATCCGTCATTTGTTTACGTAGGCTTTAGGCATGAAACACCGCGCACCCAAACCAAAGCCCAAGGATGTTGGGCTGCGCGTTGAGGTGCGAAATGCAAACAGTCCAGGATGGACTGGCAAGGTGGATGCGGCGAAGTTTGAGGCCACAAGTGCCGTATTGATGCGGATACTGCCCCGCCAGGCTCCCGGGATGACGCAGACTGAAATCAAAAACAAGGCGGTTTTTCACCTTCCCCAGCATCTATTTCCCGGTGGCGACAACGCTGCCTGGTGGGTGAAGTGCGTTCTGCTAGACCTTGAGGCAGACGGCATTGTGGAGCGAGAGAAATCTGCCCGGCCGCTGCGTTGGCACAAGGCTTAGCAAGCCGGCCTGCAAAAGACTCTATGGCCAATCTGAGTGTTGCCAGTGAGTCTCGAATAAATGTCTAGTCCCGGGCATACACTTAGCGAGTGAACCTATCCGCCGTGCGTACCTCGGCAACTCTCTTCAGTGAAATCCTCGAACGCGTAAAAGCTGCGGGCCTTCTGCATAAAAGGCCTTCTTTCTACATCATCCGTCTCGCTGTGATTGGCGCGCTCGCCTCCGGCCTCTGGGTGGCAAGTGGTTTCGTCGGTTTCCTAACCGCCCAGGAAGGCACCTGGATCCTCCTAGGCTTTGCCATCGCGGGTCTGCTTGGAATCCTCAGCGCGCAGTTCGGTTTCATCGCGCATGAGGCGGCGCACCGTCAAATCTTCCGCAGCAACAAAGCCAACGACTGGGCCGGCTTGGTTCTGGCAAATCTGTTTGCCGGCCTAAGCTACGGTTTCTGGCAGCGCAAGCACAATAAGCATCACCAGAAGCCAAACTTCATCGATGAAGACCCCGACATCAACATCCGCATCCTGAGCTTCACCGCCGAATCCAAAAACCGTAAAAAGGGTCTGGAACGTTGGCTGAGTGACCGCCAGGGCTATCTGTTCCCGGTTTTGCTTTTCCTTACTGGATTCGACCTCCTGCTAGATAGCTTTGCCAGCCTTGCCCGCAAGGACCGCAAGATCGGCATGCGACTGCTGGAATTCGGCCTGATGCTGGTCCGCCAGGTTGTGCCATACGTACTCATGGGGCTTTTCTTCGGTTGGGTCTGGGCTATCGCACTCTGGGTGTTCATGATGCTCATCTTCGGATTCTTCATGGGTGCCGCTTTCGCGCCAAACCACAAGGGCATGCCGCTGATCGAGAAGGGGTCAAAGATCGACTTCTTCCAGCGACAGGTTTTGACCAGCCGCAACATCAAGGGCAGCTGGCTGAAGGACAACCTTATGGGTGGTCTGAACTATCAGATTGAGCACCACCTGTTCCCATCCATGCCGCGCCCAAACCTGCGTGCGGCTCACAAGCTGGTGGTCGAGTTCTGCAAAGAACGCGATGTTCCTGTAGTTGAGATGGGCCTTTTGAGTAGCTACATGGTGGTTATGAAATACCTGAACAAGGTTGGCCTCAGCAAGAACAGCGACCCGTTCGTCTGCCCGCTGGTTGCCCAGTTGCGCCCTATTTACTAAAAGCTTTCACCGAATAGCCGAGCGCCAGCCTCCGCCGATTTGCGGCAGAGCGCAGATATTCTGGAACTGATGTCTAGGTATTCGCGTTCGTTCACTTTCGGTGCAATCTTCGCTGTAGTGGCGCTTTCACTTGCTGTGCCGGCCCACGCGGATCAACCAGCGCCAAGCCCAACCGCAACACCGGCGGCGGTTTTGGCGCCATCGCCTTCACCAACAGAAACTCCCGCGCCGCCAGCCACTCCAGTGCCTGTGGTCAAACCCGGCAAAGTCGGGAATCTGGTCCTAGCCGATAACTCCATCGCCGCAATCACGCTGTCCTGGACTGCACCTTCAAAACTCGGAACCGAGCCAATCACCGATTACAGCGTCAAGTACAAGTTCGATGACTTTGGTGGCTGGCTCACCTGGAAGCACGATGCCAACCCACTTCCGGGCATGATCATCGGTGACCTTCCGTTAGGTCGCGGTATTACTTTCGCGGTGCGTCCGGTGACAGCCAGAACCGCCGGATTGCCTGTGAAGCTCCACGTGCTTACGGCCGCTCCTGCCGACCAAGCGCCGCTGCCTGGGGCAGCCCAGCAGGAATACAACTTCGTCTCGGCTTCCTGGAACTCGCACTCATCGAAGTTCGGTTACTACCCGGGTCACGATTGCGCCAACTGGGCAAGTCAGGCGCTCCTGCAGCGCGGATTCACGCAAACCGCCAAGTGGCACGGGCGTCAGAGTCGCCTGCACGGGGCGACAACCGCATGGATTAGCAGCACCAGCCTTCACAACTATCTTCTGGCAACTGGCAAGGCCACATTGCTCACCGACGCCCAGCGAGCTCTGGTCGCAGTGGGAGACATCGTGCAGTTCGACTGGTGGAATACCGGCGCTCAGGAGCACACCGGTATCGTTACCCACATCGAACAGACGCCTTCGGGTCCAAAGATTTACTACGCCAGTCACACCGCACACGGCATGTGGTGGAGCGTGGATCGCAGCGTGCACATTGCCTATCCTGGGGCAACCGCAACCTACCTGCACCTCAACTAGCCTCGCTAGGCTGTACACATGACTGCGTTTGTTGAACCACGTTTCCTAGATGGCATGACCCTGATTGGTTACTCCGAGGAGTTCCTGAGCGCACTCGCGCCGGATTCAAATTCGCAGGATGTGATCCCGGAAATCTGGGGCAAGCTATTCGACCTTTTGGATGAATCCGATGAGTTCGAGTTCGGTTGGGCCGTGGGCGTCATGACCCCGAGCAAGGAACCGAACGCAAAGCCTGGTCAGATGGAATACTTCGCGGGCCTGGTTACCGAGGACCTACCGGAATCGCACCCCGGCCTTGAGGTTCGTAAGGTTGCCGCCAGCAACTATCTGATCTGTGAGCACCTGGGATCTTTGGATGAGCTTGCAGATACCACCGTGTGGTTCTACAGCGATTACCTTCCTAGCGCGGGCTTCGAAGAGAAAGACGCGCCTCACCTAGAGGTTTATGACGAGCGCTTTGACCCTGATTCCAGTGAATCAGTGGTGATGATCTGCGCTCCGATCGCAGGCTAGTATCGCGTCAACCTGCATGCACAGCGTCTCAATAACCGGCTGAGCGGCCATTCCAGATTCTGCGAGTCGCACTGCGGTTTCCACCAGCCCGCCAATTAGGGCTAGTTCAATGTGGTCAACAACGCCAAGTTCGCGCATCGCATCGATGAATGGCTCAATCTGCTTGCGGTGCAGCGATTCTATTTGAGTTTTGAAGGCGACCGGCATTGGCCAACCCGTTAGAGCTGTAGCAGTTAGGTGCATGCCAGAAGCTGCCTGATTGATGACGTTCGTGAGGTATGCGGTTACCTTTTCGCGGGCGGTGGCAGACTGGGCCAGAGCGCTTGCGATCTCCGTCATCGATTCCTGGAAGTCATCCAGGACAACTTGCTCCATCAGCGCATTGCCGTTTTCGAAGTATTGGTATACCGCGGGCCGGGAGATGCCCGCCAGCTTTGCGATGGAACCCGGCGTGACCGCTTTGGGCCCGTCAGTAACCAGCAAGTGCTTAGCGATTTTGAGCAGGCGAGCGCGCTGGTTTTCGCGATGCTCGAAAACCGTGTCCGCCTGAATCTTTGGCATGGGGCTCCTAGTTCGGCAAGTTGGCTTCGATAAAGTCCACCAGGTTGGAATCTTCCGGCTTGGTGACCGAGCGGAATCGTCGGGTTTCGCCGCTTGGCGTCACCACGAACTTTTCAAAATTCCACAAAACCGGCCCAGCTATTCCGAGCCCGTCTTTAGCCTTGGTGAGTTTCTCAAACAGCGGGTGGCGCTCTTTTCCATTGACCCAGACCTTAGCCGTTACGGGGAAGGTGACTCCGTAGTTCAGCGTACAAAACTCTGCGATTTCGGCTTCTGCGCCCGGTTCCTGCTTGAACTGGTCTGTTGGTAGTCCAACAATGGCCAGACCGCGATCCTTGTATTTCTTGTACAGGGCCTCGAGTCCTTCGTACTGAGGAGTGAACCCGCACTTGCTGGCAACGTTCACGAAGAGGACCAGCTTGCCCTTCAGCTCATCGGTGGAAAACACGCTGCCATTCAACAGTGGAATGTTGATTCCTGAGATGTCGGTTTTGCTCATTTTAGGCCTCCGCCATTCCAAACAAGGAAAACGACCTAAGCATTTCCGCTATTTTTAGACCATGGATGACATTCGAGCATTGGCAGGCAAGACCTACAACGAGGCCTTCGAAGCGGTTGAATCTGGCGAAAACAAGGCGTGGGCCGTTGAGTTAGCGGCTACGTCGTTGAACCTGTGGCGTCGAGTTGGAACCGCTAAAAATCTGAGCATCGGCTGCTGGCTCTATTCGCGGGCCCTAGCCAAGGCTGGCGCAGGGGAGTTGGCATTGGAAGTTGCCAAGAACATGCTGCATCACCTGGAGAACGTAGAGGCTCCGGAAGATTGGCTCAAGGCTTCGGCTCTGGAAGGTTGGGCACGGGCCTGCTTCGCAGCCGCCGATGAGCGTTTCGAGGCGGCCCTTCAGGATGCCAGGACCGCCATCGATGCGATTGTCAACCCTGCAGATCGCGAGCTAATTGCTGGCCAGCTGGCCGACCTTCTTTCGTAGCGTTAGCGAATAAGCAGCGGCACCCAGGCAGAGCACTGCCGCGGTAATCCAGGCGATGAAATAGTCGCCTTCGTACTGGCGAATCCAACCTGCGAAACCGGCAGCGATGGCCGCGCCCACCATGTGGCTGGCAAACACCCAGCCGAATACCAGACCTGCGTTATTCAGACCGAAGTAACGACGGCAAAGTTCCACGGTCGGTGGCACCGTGGCAATCCAGTCCAGTCCGTAGAAAACGATGAAGAACAGCATCGGTGGCTGTACGGTTGGGCCCAGCACGAACGGAACCGTGAATAGCGCCACACCGCGAAGGCCGTAGTAAGCAACCAGCAGGTAAGCGCTGTTGAAGCGGTCGGTGAGCCAGCCGCTTGCGATGGTGCCTATGAAGTCGAAGATTCCCACCACTGCCAGCAGATCGGCGGCCATGTTGGTTGGCATTCCGTGATCGTGGGCGGCCGGGATGAAATGCGCACCGATTAGACCGTTGGTGGTCCAGCCGCAGACGAAGAAAGTGGTTGCCAAAGCCCAGAAGGCAGGCACCTTCACGGCCGCACGCATCGCCTCAAAGTTAGCCTTAGCTGTAACAGGCGGCTTCGCCACGATGTCATCAACCGTGCCACCGTATGGTGTCTGCGGTGGCTTTGGTGCGTTCTGGAAAGTGAATGCGAAAATCGGGATCAACACCAGGCAGAAGATGCTGACAATGAGCGTTGCCTGACGCCAGCCAACCGTGTTTGCGCTCTGCGCGATGAACGGCAAGAACAGCAGCTGACCGGTTGCGTAGGCCGCCGAGAAAACGCCGGTGACTAGCCCTCGGTGCTTCACAAACCAGGTGCTGGCGACAATAGACCCGCCCGCCAGCGCAAGGCAGCCAGTGCCAACGCCTACAAGGATTCCCCAGTCCAAGTAGAGCTCCCACGGCTGGTTCATGATGGTGGTCAGTGCAGTTCCGGCCGAAATCAGAACCAGTGCGGTTAGCGCCACTTTCTTGACGCCATACCGGTTCATGAAAACGGCGGCAAAAGGAGCTGTTAGGCCGTAAACAATCAGGTTTAGACCAACTGCGCCGCTAGTGATAGACCTAGTCCAGCCAAACTCCATCTCGATGGGCATGTACAGCACCGATGTCGTGGACCGGAAGGCGGCTGCTGCAATCAGGAGCAAGAAGGTGGCGCCGGCAACTATCCAGGCTTTGTGTAGTTTCATTGGTTAGCCGTTCGCAGTCAGGCGCTTCAGCGCGTTGGATAGTGCATCTATTGCTCGGTTTGAGCTTTCCATAGTTGCTTCGTGATTGAAAGAGAAGCGAACAGCAGTACGTGCCACGTCATAGTCAATGCCAAGCGACTGCAGAACATGGCTGGGTTCGGTGCTTCCGGCCGCGCAGGCTGAACCGCTACTGCAGATAACGCCTTCGTTTTCTAGCTCCAGGAGTAGGGTCTCGCCATTCACGCCTTCAAATGTGAAGGAGGCGATGGCTGGATGGCGCGCGGCCGACCCATCGGTGAGCACGGCGGAAGGTTGGGGGCCGGTTAGCCTCGCGATTGGATGAGTGGCAAGCACGCGCTCGATGAAGGCAGATGTGACCGCGCGGGTTTTAGCCGCCGCTGAGTTTGCCGGTTCCAAAACCTGCAGAGCAACGCCCAAGGCTACGGCCCAAGCTACGTTTTGGGTGCCACTGCGGAGGCCGCCCTCTTGTCCGCCGCCATGTATGACGGGCTCAGCCGCCGTGCGACCGTTCAAATAGAGCAATCCGCTACCCTTGGGCGCGCCAAATTTGTGCCCGCTCAAAGACAACGCCTGCACTCCAAGAGCGGCCACCTTCAGGGGAATCCAACCGGGTGCCTGAACGGCATCGGTGTGAAGTGGAACACCGGCTTCGCGGCAGACCGCGGCATACTCCGCCACGGGGTAGACAGCGCCCATTTCGTTGTTGGCCAGCATCAGGCTCACCAAAGTGGTGTCTGGTCGAAGCGCATCCTTTAGGTCTGCCGGCGCGATCGCGCCATCTTCGGCAACGGCCAGCAGCGAAATCTCGAAGCCGTGGAACTCCTCGAGGAAGCGCAAGCAGGCCAAAACTGCCTCATGCTCCAGGGGAGAGGACACGATGTGACGGCCGCGCGGATTCGCCAACGCGATTCCCTTGACGGCCAGGTTATTTGCCTCGGTTCCGCCGCTGGTAAACACGATTTCGTCCGGCCGGGCGCCCAGGAAATCGGCTGCGGTTTTACGCGCCCAATCCAGCGCTGCCGCGGCCCGCAAGCCAACTTCGTGCACCGATGACGGATTGCCGAATTCCTCGGTGAGGTATGGCCAGGCAGCTTGAAGCACCTCCGGCTTTACCGGAGTTGTGGCAGCGTGGTCCAAATAGAGCATGACTAGTGGATTTCTACGTCCAGGCCAAGGTCCAGCGAGTGAATCTGGTGGGTGAGCGCGCCAACGGAAATGACATCCACGCCAGTGGATGCGATTGCCGCAACGGTGTTCATGTTCACGCCACCGCTGGCCTCAACAACCGCACGTCCGGCAATCATTTCCACGCCCGCGCGGAGGTCATCCAGGTTGAAGTTATCCAGCATGATGGTGTCAACGCCGGCCTCCAGAACCGCAGCGATCTGATCCAAGCGGTCAACCTCCACTTCCAGGTGAGTGGTGTGGCCAAGCTCGGCACGCACGCGCTTCAACTCGGTGGTTAGGTCCTTGCCGCCGCGGGTCAGGATGGCCAGGTGGTTGTCCTTTGCCATCACAGCATCCGAAAGGCCATAACGATGATTGTGTCCGCCACCGCAGCGTACCGCATATTTTTCGAAGGCACGCAGGCCCGGGGTGGTCTTGCGGGTGTCCACAATGCGGGCCTTGGTTCCTGCAATAGCTGCAACGTACTGGGCGGTGTGGGTAGCAATGCCAGTCATGCGCTGCACAAAGTTGAGTGCGACGCGTTCGCCGGTCAGCACAGCACGTGCCGGGCCGGTGACGGTGGCAAGTTTCTGTCCCGGAACAAAGGTCTCGCCATCGGCGATGTGCAAAACCACCTGCACCGATGCCTCCACCTGCGTGAAAGCCGCAGCGAACACCGCACCTCCGGCCATCACTCCGCCATCGCGGGCAACCAGTAGGGCGGTCGCCACGGCGTCAGCGGGAATCAGGTACTCGCTGGTGGCATCGCCCCAAGGGGCATCCTCAGTGAGTGCGCGATTTACGGCCTCTTCAATAATCTGGCGGGTCAGCATGATCAGGCCTTTCGAACGGTGATCGGGCGGGCAAAAGCTGGATTGGTTTCCGGGAAGTCCAAGCGATAGTGGGCTCCGCGGCTTTCGGTGCGGGCCAGAGCCGCCGCGGTGACGGCCTTGGCAAGCGCCAGCAGGTTGGCATCCTCGAAGTCGGTGAAGATGCGCTGAGAGCGCTTCTGTGGGCGCCAGGCGGCAAACCTGTCCAGTGCGGCCCGCAGGGTTGCATCGGTGCGGGCCAAGCCAACCTGGTCCCACATCTCGGCCTGAAGCTCAACGCGGTCCACCACGGGTGCGGCGGAGTCGTAGCGCAGGCTAACTGTCAGCTCCTCCAGTGGTGGTTGGTCCATGAAGCGCTGGAAGTCGAACGGGCTCGGCCACGGCTGTTCCAAGATTTCGGCGGCGCGGTCCGCAAACACCACCGATTCCAACAGACTGTTGGATGCAAGACGGTTGGCGCCGTGTGAACCGTTGCAGGTCACTTCTCCGACGGCAAAAAGCCCTGGGATGGATGTGCGACCAAACTCGTCGGTGGCAACGCCGCCCATCCAGTAGTGGGCCGCTGGCGTCACGGGGATCGGTTGCTTCGCCATGTTTAGTCCGTAACTGCGGCAGGCGGCAGTAATGCTCGGGAATCTAGCATTCAAGAATTCAGCACCCAGCCCGGTTGCATCCAGCATCACAGGCTCGCCGTTCTGCTTCATCATTTCTTGCTGGATAGCTCGGGCAACAACATCTCGCGGAGCAAGTTCCGCCATCGGGTGGATACGCTCCATAAAGCGCTCACCGGCGTTGTTGATCAATACCGCGCCCTCGCCGCGAACTGCCTCGGAGATCAAAAATGATCCCGGAACTGCCAGTGCAGTCGGGTGGAACTGGTAAAACTCGAGATCGGCCAACACTGCGCCCGCACGGAGAGCAAGGGCAACGCCATCGCCGGTGGTCACTGCAGGATTCGTGGTGTGGCGGTATAGCTGACCCGCGCCACCGGATGCCAAAACCACGATGTCGGCTTCCAGCGTTTCCAGGCCATCGGAGGAGAACACGGAAACACCCGCGACCTTGCCGTCCTCCACGACGAGGTCGGTAGCCAGTGTGTGCTCCAAGATCTTGGCTTTTGACTGCTTCAGGGTCTGAACCAGAGCGTTGCTGATGCCAGCACCGGTTGCATCACCGCCCACATGCAGAATGCGCGCGTGCGAGTGGGCGCCTTCCATGCCAAGCGCGAAGTCCTTACCTGCAAGGTCAAACTCCACACCGAATCGGATCAGCTCGTTCATGCTCTCAGGGCCCTGATTGCACAGGGTCTTCACGGCAGGCTCCCAGCACAGTCCAGCGCCTGCATACATGGTGTCCTGCACATGCGCGGCAACCGTGTCGTCGGAGGCAGTAACCGCAGCGATGCCGCCCTGAGCGTAGTGCGTGTTCGATTCGCCCAGCACGTTCTTCGTGATGAGGGTAACCTCGTGGCTGGCCGCAGCCTTGACGGCGGCCAGTAGCCCGGCAACTCCGCTGCCGATGACGATTACCTTCATGATTTCAGCTAACTTTTCGTGGGGTGGATTCGTAGTGGGTTTGGCCAGGTCGCGGAGTTGACTTTTGCGGCGCCCGCGTCGGCTGTCCGCTTACTGAGGCTTCGCCGCCAGCATGCGCTCCAGGGCAATCTTCGCGCCTGCCTGAACCGACTGGTCAACCACAACCTGGTTCACCACGTTGCCCTTCACCAGTTCCTCAAGAACCCAAGCCAGGTAGGCCGGGTGAATTCGGTACATGGTGCTGCAAGGGCAGATTACCGGGTCTAGGCAGAAAATGTTGTGCTGCGGATACTGCGCGGCCAGGCGTTGAACCATGTTGATTTCGGTGCCGATGGCAAATGTGGTTGGCTCGGTGGCGGCTTCAACTGCGCGGCGAATGTAGTCGGTGGATCCGTATTCATCCGATGCCAGCACCACGTCCATAGGCGACTCCGGGTGCACGATTACGCGCACTCCAGGGAACTCCGCGCGAGCCTTCTCGATCTGGCCGACGGTGAAACGCTTGTGCACGCTGCAGAAGCCGTTCCAGAGAATCACCTTGGCGTCGCACAGCTGCTGCTCATCGTTGCCGCCAAGAGCCTTTTTGCCCCACCAAAGTGGCATCTGGTCGAGCGATACACCCATTGCAAGCGCGGTGTTGCGGCCCAGGTGCTGGTCAGGGAAGAAAAGCACGCGTTCAGCGCGCTCGAATGCCCACTCCAGAACCGTCTGGGCGTTGCTGCTGGTGCAAACAATGCCGCCGTTGCGGCCGCAGAAGTCCTTTAGTGCAGCGGAGGAGTTCATGTAGGTCACAGGGATAACCGGCACCTTGCCCTCAGCGTTTGGCCCCATGCCATTTGGTCCGCTGCCGTAAATCTCGGTCAACTGAGCCCAGCAATCTTCCACGCTTGCGGTGTCTGCCATGTCCGCCATCGAACAGCCGGCGGCCAGGTTGGGCAGGATCACCTTTTGGTCGTCGTTGCTCAGCACATCGGCGGTTTCAGCCATGAAGTGAACGCCACAGAAAACAATCGCCTTGGCTTCTGCATGCTTAGTGGCGGCAACCGCCAGCTGGTAGCTGTCACCCAGGTAGTCAGCGTGCTGAACAATCTCATCGCGCTGATAGAAGTGACCCAGAATGACCACCTTTTCACCAAGGGTTTCCTTGGCAGCGCGAATGCGCTGGTGCAGCTCGTCCTCGCTGGCCTCACGGTACTCGGCCGGAATCTGAGCCTGCACCGGGGCTCCAACAGGAATGTGGTCCTCGCTGGATGCGCCCGGTCCGTACTCGGCAACGCCGCGGTCAAACTCCCATGGACCCTTCGCCAGGCTGGTGCTGCAGGTTGAACCCGAACCGCCCTTTACGGCCAACTGAATGCGCTCATTCACCGATGCAGTGGTCTTCATGCTTCTTGCTCTTTCTTGTGGGAAGTCTTTAGGGGAGTGGGGTAGAGGCTAGTTGCTCTTGTTCAGAGGCCCGCGGTCAGCAAGGCTGCGGGTTTTGTCATAGGTGTAAAGCGCTGGCGGACGATGGCTTCCGCCGGCTTGCACGCGGCCGGTTGCCAGGATCGCGCCAGAAGCCTCCACGCTTCGGCGGAAGTTACCTTTGTCCAACGGCTTGCCCAGGACAATCTCGTAAACCTCGCGCAGTTCGGCCATTGTGAACTCTTCGCCGAGGAATCCGTGGGCAACGCGCGAGTAGTTGACCTTCGCGCGCAATCGCCAGAGCGCGTATTCAACGATCTGGTTGTGGTCGAAAGCCAGTTCTGGCAGGCAGTCGGCAGCGAACCAATGTACGTTTTCGCTTTCAAAAGCGCGATCGGCTTCGGTTGCTCCAACTAAGGCCCAGTACACGATGGAGATCACGCGCTCACTGATTTCCTGGCCGGTGGACCTGTCAGGGTTGCCAAAGCTGTAGAGCTGCTCTAGGTAGCGTGGCTCAAGGCCGGTGGTCTCGCGCAGGTTGCGTCCAGCAGCGTCCTCCAGGGATTCAACGCCTACGATGGGGCCGCCGGGGAGTGCCCATTTACCCAGGTGAGGTTCGCGGATTCGCTTCACCAAAGGAAGCATCAACGACTTCTTGCCGGTTTTATCCGCGCGCAAAGCAAAGATCACGGTGCTTACTGCCAGTGTTGGCTGCATGCGCTTCGCTTTCGTTCGGTCTGTGCCAGGGCGGGGCTAAGAGTGTTTTTGACTCTAACTCACTATAGCAGTTAGTGTCAATCTGACACTAACCAAACTGCAGAAGCCAGCCCCGGACTGGAAATCTTTAGGGCTAATCCGTCAAAAGTTCAGGAGGGCGAAAGCTGCCCATAACCCCTGGCGGTAAGGTAGCAGTAGATGCACCGGCGCATCCGCAAAAAAAGAACGAAGGCCACACAATGACCCACCTAGATTTCGTCAAAAATCTCCGCCCAGACCGAAACCTAGGAATGGAGCTGGTGCGAGCCACCGAGGCCGCGGCCATTAGCGCCCGCCACTACATCGGCAAGGGCGACAAAAACGCCGCTGATGGTGCAGCAGTCGACGCAATGCGCGCCTTCCTTTCCACCGTTGATATGCGCGGTGTGATCGTCATCGGTGAAGGCGAAAAAGATGACGCCCCAATGCTTTTCAATGGTGAAGAGGTAGGTAACGGTCAGGGACCGCTATGCGACATCGCAGTGGATCCAATCGATGGCACCAGCCTTACTGCTGCCGGCCGTCAGAACGCTCTAAGCGTGATTGCCATAGCTGACCGCGGTTCGATGCTGGATGCATCCTCCATTTTCTACATGCAAAAAATTGTGGCTGGGCCGGAAGCAAACGGTGTCCTGGACATTCGCCTTCCGATAGCCGAGAACATCCGCCTGTTGGCAAAGGCGAAGGGCAAGGATGTAGGTGAGATGGTTATCGCAGTGCTTGACCGCCCTCGTCACGCCCAGTTAATCGAGGACATTCGCGCCGCCGGCGCGGCAACCCGACTCATGCTTGATGGCGATGTTGCGGGTGGAATCCAGTCCGCTATGTATGGATCGCGAATCGACATGTGTGTAGGCACCGGCGGAAGCCCAGAGGGTATCGTAACTACTTGCGCGATCAAGGCTCTTGGCGGGTTTATTCAGGGAATGATGGCGCCAAAGGATGAAGCCGAAGCTGCTAGGGGTGTGGCTGCTGGTCTGAAGCTGGACCACGTCTACACCGCCGATGAATTGGTGGCCAGCAACAACACATTGTTCGTTGCAACCGGTGTGACCGATGGAGGCCTGGTTCAGGGTGTTCGCCGCAAGGGTCCGATCATCCGCACCGACAGCATCATTTTGCGCAGCGCCAGCGGGACAATTCGACGCATCCAATCGGATTACAACGCGGATAACTGGGGCTAAGGACACAAGTCTTGAGTTCAGTTCAGACCGGCGGGTGGAGCAGGGCTTTCGCGCTCCTGGTTGCACTCACGGGTTTCCTTGAGCTTTTTGATGGAACCGTCATTCAGACGGCTTTGCCAGCGATGGCCAGAGATTTCACGGTTAGCCCCGGAGAAGTTGCAGTTTCGATGGCGGCGTATTTTGCAGCCGTATCTGCCGCTATTCCGCTTTGTTCATGGCTTGCCAATCGGTTTGGGGTTAGAAACTCCTTTGTCGCGGGAGTTCTCCTTTTTGTGGTTGGCTCCGTGCTCTGCGGATTTACATCCACGCTTCCTGCTCTCCTGGTTGACCGCATTGTCCAAGGAGTTGGAGGTGCGGTCATGATGACGATCGGTCAGATGACCGTGATCAGAACTGCTCCCCGGGAAAAGATGCTAAATGTCACCGCTTACCTGGTCTGGCCAGCTCTGATTGCCCCGGTTGTGGCTCCAGTTATCGGTGGTCTGGTAACCGATAGTTTTGGTTGGCGTTGGCTTTTCTGGATCAATGTTCCACTTGGTATCGCAGGAGCATTGTTGGGTCTGCGCCTAGCTCCCAAGTCTCTGCCTGGAGCTGACCCGAAGCAAAAGCTCGACTACGTCGGTGCCATACTGCTGAGTCTGGGCCTCTGGGCCCTTATTTCTGCTCTTGGTGCGGAAAATGTTGGCTTTGGTGCCTCCAGAATCTTGGAGTTACTGCTTGGAATCGGATTCACCATCGCGGCCGTCGTTTGGCTTCTGAAGGCAAAGAAGCCACTGCTAGACCTTCGGCTGTATCGCCTGACTTCATTTCGCATCACCAACTTTGGCGGCGCCATTTACCGCTCAGTCATCATCACGGTGCCTGTTCTTGTCACGCTGCTGTTCCAAGAGGGTTTTGGTTGGTCAGCAGTGCAAAGTGGTGCAGTGGTCACGGCTATTTTCATCGGCAATATCGGCATCAAACCTGCGGCAAACTGGGCGATTCGTCGATGGGGTTTCCGAAGCGTTCTAATGGGTGCAACCATTGGTGGCGTAGTTGGTCTGATTGGAATTGTTTTCATCGGCTCTAATTCACAGATCTGGCTAATCGTCTTGATTTTGGCAGTTAGCGGAGCCGCTAGATCGGTCGGATTTACCTCGTACGTGGGCATTCAGTTTGCCGATGTTCCTCAAGACAAGATGTCTGTCGCTAGCCCGCTTTCTGGAACTGTCCAGCAACTCTCAGCCGCGGCGGGCATCGCGGTATTTGTGGGCATAGGTACTTGGCTTCAAAGCTTGATGGAACCAGCTCTTGCGCTCAAGTTTGCGCTTTCGATCATGGCTTTCGTGCTGGCCGCAACGCTGTATTGGCTCTTCAGGCTGCCGCGCGAAACTGGAGCGCGACTCGCCGTGAAGTGATCTCGGCTACTTCTTTAGAGTTGTTCTCCTGCACGTTCCTATACGTAGCTCTACAGAGGCAAACTGCCTAACGTTGGACCGGTCTTAGTGTGCCGCGCGAAAGTCACCGATAAATAACGATTTGGTTAGCGAGGCGAAAATCGCCAATGCAATTGAGTTATTGTTACTATGTCATTACAAAGTCGTATTGAGGTAGGAAAGTAGCCAATGACCAAAGTACATACTCCGTTTGACGTGATCACCATTGGTCGCGTGAGCGTCGATGTATACCCGCAGCAGATTGGTGTTGGCTTAGAAGACGTAACCTCGTTTGGCAAGTTCTTGGGTGGCAGCGCAACAAATGTCGCTGTAGCTGCAGCAAAATACGGCTTGAAAAGCGCTGTAATCACGCGAACCGGCGCTGACCCATTCGGAAAATACATTCACTCGGAGCTGACTCGACTTGGAGTGAGTGACGAATACGTTTCTGCGGTCCAAGGGTTGCAGACTCCAGTTGTATTCTGTGAGATCTTCCCGCCCGATGATTTCCCGCTGTACTTTTATCGTGAGCCAAAGGCTCCTGATTTGGTTATCAACCCAAACGAACTAGATCTTGACGCAATCCACAACGCCAAAATTTACTGGTCAACCGTTACTGGCTTGAGCCAGCAGCCTAGCCGCACCAGCCACTTTGTTGCCTGGGAGGCTCGCCAAAAGCGCACTCACACAATCCTTGACCTGGATTACCGACCAATGTTCTGGACAAGTCCAGAGGCTGCATCTGAGCAGGTTGCTAGGGCGTTGGAAAACATAACCATTGCCGTTGGAAATAAGGAAGAGTGCGAAGTGGCAGTGGGGGAAACCGTGCCAATGCGCGCAGCGGATGCTTTGCTGGAACGCGGCGTCGAGCTCGCAATTGTTAAGCAGGGTCCTAAAGGTGTCCTTGCCAAGACCGCAGATGAGTGTGTAGAGGTTCCTCCATATTTTGTTGACGTCGTCAATGGCCTTGGAGCCGGAGACTCGTTCGGTGGAGCTCTTTGCTATGGGCTTCTCCAGGGTTGGGGCCTTGAAAAAATCTTGAAGTTTGCAAACGTGGCGGGAGCTATCGTTGCAGGCCGCTTGGAATGTTCAACTGCTATGCCAACGGCGGCAGAAGTGGAAGAGATCCTGAAGGGAATCAAGTAATGGTTCAGCTCGACTTCGATGCACTGCGCAAAGCACGCGCCGAAAATCCCGAGGCGCTGTCAGAAGCCTTCAAGAACCGCCGAAAGCGAAACCTGATTCAAGGCGACGGAAGGTTGTTCATCGTTGCAGCCGATCACCCAGCTCGTGGAGCCCTGGCGGTCAGGAACAATCCAACTGCAATGGCTGACCGGTATGACTTGCTGACTCGCCTTGCGACTGCACTCTCGCGGCCAGGTGTCGACGGGGTTCTGGGTACTCCAGACATCATCGACGATCTAGCACTACTTGGTTGCCTCGACGACAAAATCGTTGTCGGTTCGATGAACCGTGGCGGCCTGCGAGGGGCGGCATTCGAAATGGATGACCGTTACACAGCGTACGACGTAGATAGCATGGTGCGCGATGGTCTCGACTTCGCCAAGAATCTTGTGCGTATTAATCTTGCAGACGCTGGAACCGTTGAAACCCTTGAGGCGACTGCGCGTGCGGTAGATGACGCAGCAGCCGCAAAATTGCCAATCATGCTTGAGCCTTTCATGAGCGAATGGGTAAACGGCGCTATCAAAAACAATCTGGCTACCGATGAAGTAATCAAATCAGTAGTCATCGCTTCCGGTCTCGGAAACTCGAGTGCTTATTCGTGGTTGAAGTTGCCTGTAGTTCCTGAAATGGAACGCGTAATGGCGGCCACAACATTGCCAACACTTTTGCTCGGTGGCGACCCTGCTGAGGGGGAGCAGGAGCGCGTGTTTAGCGAATGGGCAGAAGCTCTCAAATTGCCGGGGGTTCGTGGCTTGGTCATTGGCCGAAGCATCCTCTATCCCGAGGGTGGCGACGTGGCGACGGCCATAGACGCAGCTGCGGAACTCGTCCACCAAAACTAATAAACAAAAATTTTCAACAAACCTCGTTAGAAGAGAAGAAAATGACAAACCTTCCTGTAGTCCCACATTGGATCGATGGTGCAGAGTACCCGAGTGCATCAGGTCGAACCGCCGATGTATACGATCCAGCTCTTGGAGAGGTAACTAAAAAGGTTGCTCTTGCAAATGATCAGGAGATCTTGAAGGCAATCAGCAGCGCAAAGGCAGCCTTTCCGGCATGGCGAGACCTTTCTCTGGCGCGCCGCCAGGCAGTCATCTTCAAATTCCGTGAACTACTTAACGAGAAGAAGCCTGAACTAGCTGAAATTATTACTAGTGAGCATGGCAAGGTGCTGTCTGACGCGCTTGGTGAGATCACCCGCGGTCAGGAAGTTGTGGAATTTGCAACTGGCATTCCGCACCTTTTGAAGGGTTTCTACTCTGAAAACGTATCTACTGGCGTTGATGTTTACAGCACCCGACAGGCTCTTGGTGTAGTTGGCATCATCAGTCCATTCAACTTCCCTGCGATGGTTCCAATGTGGTTCTTCCCAATCGCTCTAGCTGCGGGCAACTGTGTCATCCTCAAGCCGTCCGAAAAAGACCCTTCGGCGGCAATCTGGATGGCAAAACTTCTCAAGGAAGCCGGAGTTCCAGATGGCGTATTCACGGTTCTAAACGGCGACAAGGAAAGCGTGGATGGTCTGCTTACTCACCCTGACGTGGCAGCAATTTCCTTCGTTGGTTCAACTCCTATTGCAAAGTACGTTTACGAAACCGGTGCGCGTCATGGCAAGCGCGTTCAAGCTCTAGGCGGCGCTAAGAACCACATGCTTGTGCTGCCGGACGCCGATCTAGAGTTGGTTGCTGATGCCGCCATCAACGCCGGCTTCGGTTCGGCAGGTGAACGTTGCATGGCTATCTCGGTTGTCGTGGCAGTTGAGCCTGTGGCCGACGCAATGATCGAGAAGATCGTTGACCGCATGGGCAAGCTTCGTACAGGTGACGGTCGCCGCGGATGTGACATGGGCCCGCTCGTCACTAAAGTGCACCGTGACAAGGTAGCTTCTTACATCGACATCGCTGAGGCCGATGGCGCCAAGGTCGTGGTTGATGGCCGCAGTGGAACCTTCGACGGTGCTGAGAACGGATTCTGGCTTGGTCCAACACTGATTGACCGCGTTCCAACGACCAGCAAGGTGTACACCGAAGAGATCTTCGGCCCGGTTCTTTCAATCGTTCGAGTGAAAACCTATGAAGAGGGCGTAGAGCTAATCAATAGCGGTGCATTCGGCAACGGAACCGCAATCTTCACAAACGATGGTGGCGCAGCACGCCGCTTCCAGAACGAGATCGAAGTGGGCATGATCGGCATCAATGTTCCAATCCCAGTGCCAGTTGCTTACTACTCGTTCGGTGGATGGAAGAACTCGCTCTTTGGTGACACGAAGGCGCACGGAGTCGAAGGAGTTCACTTCTTTACCAGAGGCAAGGCGATTACTAGCCGTTGGCTAGACCCAAGCCACGGTGGCATTAACCTAGGCTTCCCTCAAAACTAGCTTCCGGCTAGTTTTAGGCAATAGGTAATCGCGCTAGGCAGACACTCATGAATTGGTTCTTCAAGGCTGGTACTCTGGCAGCCAATGGTTGGGATGTGGTGGTTGACTCGTCTATTCCAGGTTGGAAGCACACTGGGCTGAAAATCGGAACTCTAGGTGCTGGTCATCAATTCCATATTCCTGCTGACAATCTCGAGCGCATTATGTTTGCACTCGAAGGTCGGGGTTTGACCATTGAATACCGCCTTGTCGGTTCAACAGAATTTAAAGTACAGAGCCTAAATGGTCGTAAAAGCGTCTTCCACGGCCCAACTGACATGCTTTACCTTCCAATGGAAACAGAGGTGCGCGTTCAAGGCGATGGCCGCGTAGCTGTTGGCGAGGCTCCCGCCGTTGATTTGAAGCCCGTCCAGTTCATTCCAGCCAATCAGGTGCCTATCTTTATTCGTGGCGCTGGGCGTGAAACTCGACAGGTTCACAACTTTGGCGTTCCCGAATCTCTGGATGCTAGCCGCTTCATCGTTTGTGAAGTGATTGTTCCATCAGGAAACTGGAGTGGGATTCCTCCTCACAAACACGACACTTATGAGGCAGGCAAAGAAAGCAACCTCGAGGAAATCTACTACTTCGAGACTGCTGTTGCTCGAGGTTTTGAACTGCGGGAGCACTCCGATCCAACCGGGTATTTGCGTGCATATGCTTCCGATGAGCGCCCAATTGACATTGCGCAAGAAGTTCGTAGTGGAGACGTTGGTCTTATTCCTTATGGTTGGCATGGCCCAGCAGCGGCAACCCCAGGATCGGACCTTTACTTTTTCAACGTTATGGCAGGTCCCGATCCGGATCGCAGCTGGAACATCACCGATGACCCAAACCACGCATGGATACGCAAGACCTGGGAATCACAGGTTGCCGATCCGCGACTTCCTTACACGGCAAATTAATCAGCAGGAGAATCAACAATGGCAACTCGTCGCATGACTGTAAGTCAGGCAATAGTCGAATTTTTGGCTCATCAGTACACCGTAGATGGAGACTATCGTGAGCGCACGATTGCTGGCATGTTTGGCATCTTCGGTCACGGAAACGTAGCTGGTCTAGCACAGGCACTGAAGCAAGCGAGCATCGAGGACCCGTCCAAAATGCCATTCCACCAGGCGCGCAACGAGCAAGGCATGGCACACGAGTCAATCGCATATTCGCGTATGACGCGTAGACGCTCTACTTATGCCTGTGCCGCATCAGTTGGTCCGGGTGCGGCAAACATGCTTACCTCCGCCGCCGTAGCAACCACGAACCGTCTTCCGGTTTTACTTCTTCCGAGCGATACTTTTGCCAACCGCGCACCAGATCCTGTTCTCCAGCAGTTAGAGCTTCCGCACGATGCAACCGTCACAGTGAACGACGCATTCAAGCCTCTATCTCGATTCTTTGATCGTGTTAGTCGTCCGGAACAGCTTTACAGTGCACTCCTTGGTGCTATGCGTGTGCTTACAGATCCTGTAGAGACTGGAGCTGTCACCATCGCGCTCCCAGAAGATGTGCAAGCTGAAGTCATTGATGTGCCAGAGGAATTCTTGGCAGACCGCGAATGGCACATTCGTCGCCCACGTCCAGATGCGGGCGTGATTAGTGCTGTCGCAGGAGTAATCAAACAGGCAAAGCGACCAATGATCATTGCGGGTGGTGGAGTCATATATAGCGATGCACATGCAGTCCTCAAGGAACTGGTTGAAAAAACCGGGATTCCAGTTGGTATGTCTCAAGCGGGTGTAGGCAGCCTTGACTGGGACCACCCTCAAAATCTCGGCGCCGTGGGTGCTACTGGCACGAGTGCGGCGAACCGTGCCGCGGCCGAGGCAGACGTGATTATTGGCATTGGAACTCGTTATAGCGACTTCACAACTTCGAGCAGGACGGCATTCCAAAATCCATCTGTGCGTTTCATAAACATAAATGTTGCCAGTTTCGACGCGTTCAAACATGGCTCGGCATATCCGGTAGTTGCAGATGCCCGCGAGTCGCTTTCAGAATTGTTGCTTGGGCTTGCAGACTTCTCCGTAAGCAACGACTTCAAGAGTGACTACACTGCGAACAAAGTTCAGTGGGATGCGGCTGTAGACGCCAGTTTTGTCGATCAAAAACGTGCCCTCCCTAGCCAAGCTGAGATTATTGGCGCCGTACAGCAGGCGAGTGATCCTCGCGATGTTTTGATTTGCGCAGCGGGCTCCTTGCCTGGTGATTTGCACAAGCTCTGGCGTGTTCGCGATCCGCTTGGTTACCACGTGGAATACGCATTCTCATGCATGGGATACGAAATAGCTGCTGGTTTGGGCGTTGCTCGTGCTGACAGTAGCCGTGACGCCATAGTGATGGTGGGTGACGGTTCATACCTGATGTTGAACTCCGAGTTGGTAACTGCCGTGGCTGAAAAGTTGAAGTTCATTACGGTTTTGATTCAGAATCACGGATACGCGTCCATCGGGCACCTTTCAGAAGATGTTGGTACCCAGCGTTATGGCACAAAGTATCGGTACAAGGATGAAGCCGGCAACAACCACGAAACCGGTGAAAACCTTCCGATAGATCTTGCTGCGAACGCCGAATCCTACGGTGTTCACGTAATTCGTGTTGAACCGGGGCCAAATTCCATTACAGACCTTTCCAAGGCTGTGAAGGCAGCCAAAAGTCATGTGGGCGGTCCTGTTTTGATCCACATAAATAATGACCCATTGATTTACGCTCCAGATGGTGAGGGATGGTGGGACGTGCCAGTGTCTCCAGTTAGCACGCTTGAAAGCACACAAAAGGCATACCTGGATTACGAAACTGCAAAGCTGAAGCAGAAGAAGCTGCTCGGTAGAGGCGCAACAGAAAGAGGCAATGATGACTAATCAGATTCGAGTAGGAACAGCACCTGACTCATGGGGTGTCTGGTTCCCAAATGACCCTAACCAGGTCCCATGGGAACGTTTCTTGGATGAAGTCCAAGCAGCTGGGTACCACTGGATCGAACTTGGTCCCTACGGTTACCTTCCGACTGATCCAAATCACCTTGCGGATGTGCTGGCTGAGCATGACCTAAACCTATCTGCTGGAACTGTATTTACCGGTTTCCACAAGGGTGAGGACCAATGGAAGCGCGCTTGGGACCAAGCTCTGGATGTTGCAGGTCTAGTTAGCAAGCTGGGCGTGGAGCACCTAGTAGTGATTCCTGACCTTTGGCGCTCTGATAAAGATGCGGCCGTCCTCGAAAGTCGTGTACTCGATGATGACCAGTGGAAGAAACTTGCTGCTGGGCACGACAAGCTGGGAAAGGCGCTGCTAGAAGAGTTCGGAATCAAGCAGCAATTCCACAGTCATGCAGACAGTCACGTTGGGACGTATTCGGAGGTAGAGCGCTTCCTCCAGGAAACCGATTCGGCATATACAAATCTATGTCTCGATACGGGCCACTTCGCCTACTACCTAGGTGACAATGTCAAGCTGATGAATGCTTACCCTGAGCGCATCGGGTACCTCCACCTCAAGCAAGTGCACCCTGATATCCTCGCCGAGGCATTAAAGAATGACTTGCCATTCGTCGATGCAGTCGCGAAGGGTGTCATGACTGAGCCGGGCTTCGAGGGAGTTCCTGAGTTCGCACCGATTATCGAGAAGGCAGCTGAGATCAATCCAGAGATGTTCGCAATTGTTGAGCAGGACATGTACGGGTGCGATGTCGATTTCCCATTCCCGATTGCGAAACGCACGCGCGATCACATCCACGGCTGCACCGCGGCGGCCAGATTTATCTAAAACCGAACCAAAGGAATAGTAAGAATGTCAGATTTGAGAATTGCCGTTGTCGGCGCAGGCCTCATGGGAGCCGACCACATTTCGCGCATCAACACCCGAATCGTCGGCGCGACCGTAAGCGCAGTAGTAGAACCAGATGAAGGTCGTGCAAAGAGTGCTCTAGCAAATGCGCCTGAAGCGAATTGGTATCCGAATATTGAAGCGGCCATTGCTGCTAAGGCAATGGATGCCGTCCTTATTGCGACACCCGGACAGTTCCACGAGCCAGTTCTGTTGCCTGCATTGGCGGCAGGCCTGCCTATTCTTTGCGAGAAGCCACTGACCCCAGATGCTGAATCCTCGCTCAGAATAGTTGAGGCAGAGGTGGCGACTGGCAAGCAGCTAATT
Source organism: Actinomycetota bacterium (assembly GCA_039800845.1). Lineage (GTDB taxonomy): Bacteria > Actinomycetota > Actinomycetes > Actinomycetales > Microbacteriaceae > Rhodoluna. The sequence continues at coordinate 26,338 of JBDLQA010000060.1, read as the reverse complement.
CAAGTTGGTTTTATGCGCCGTTTTGACGCCGGATATGCTGAGTTGCGTGCCCTCATCGCAAGCGGAAAGCAGGGAGAGCTTCTCGGTTTGCACTGTGCTCACCGTAACCCTGAAGTGCCGGATAGCTATCACAACGACATGCTCATCTTTGACTCTGTGGTCCATGAAATTGACATCGTGCGTTTCCTAACTGATTCACCAATCAAGTCTTTGCAAGTTCGCAACATGAAGCGAAACAAGCTATCGCCGGAAAAGCTACTTGAGCCAATCTTGGTGCTTATCGAAACAGAAAATGGCGTCCTGGCTACCGTTGAAATGAACGTTTCAGTACAGTTCGGATACCAAGTTAAAACCGAGGCGGTATTCCAGAAGGGTATAGCTGAAATTGGCCGTACCGGGGGAATGACTACTTGGCACGAAGGCTCAATTTCGGTACAGGAGCACATGAGCTTCAAGACGCGATTCGCTGCTGCTTACGACACTCAAATCCAACGTTGGGTCAACGCTACTGCTGAAGGAAAAATTGATGGTCCGTCGGCTTGGGATGGTTATTTGGCCGCAGTCGCCGTTGAAGCTGGCTTGTCTGCTCTCAAAACAGGCTCAATTGTCGAAACTCGTTACGCGGCAAAGCCTGCGTTCTACAACTAATCTCAATAGAGGAGAACGAAAATGGTCAAAATCGCACTAGACCCCACTCCGTTTCACCACAGCCATGGGCTACTCGAGTTTCCTGAGGTTGCTGCTCGTGCAGGTTACGAGTGGCTTCAGGTAACTCCGCACGCGGATTTGATTCCGTTCTTTAATCACCCGAAGGCCGATGACGAACTCGTTCGAAAGTTCAAGAAGGCTGCTAAAGATGCTGGTGTTGGGTTGGCCAGCACGCTCCCAGTGTTGCGATGGTCAAGTCCAGATCCTGATGCGCGCGAAGCGGCCGTCCGCTATTTCAAGCGCGTTCTTCAGATTACTCAAGAGCTTGAAATTCCTGTAATCGGAACTGAGTTCTCAGGACGGCCGGAAAAAGCTGAAGAATCCGAGCGAGCTTTCTATCGAAGCATGGAAGAACTCGTACCGTTGGTCGAGAAGTCAGGAATCAAGGTATTTATTGATCCGCATCCTGATGACTTCGTCGAGGACGGACTTGCCGCTTGGAGAGTAATCCGAGGCATAAATAGCAAGGCCTTCGGTCTTACATATGTGGCTAGTCACACATTCCACATGGGAAACAACGCAGAAGCAATTCTTGAAGCCGCCCGCGGTCGAGTAGGTATCGTCCACCTTAGTGACACAATGAACCACAAGGCCAGCCATGGGCTTCGTTACATTTCCAATCCTCCAGGAAATGCTGTTCGAGTGCACCAGCACCTACCTATCGGTGCCGGTGATGTGAACTTTGAGGAGCTTTTCGTCAATCTGAAGCAAAATGGCTTCCTAGACAATCCGGATAGCATCGTATGCTCAAGTGTTTTCTCGGAAAATGAGACTAACCACGAGACTTCTGTATTCCAGTTGAAGGCAATAAAAGCACTTGTGGCCAAGCACTCTTGACGTCGATCAATGTGTTAGCGAAAGCCCGTAATCCATGTGATTGCGGGCTTTTCTGCGTTTTTGTTTGCGTTGCACCTGTCCAATTTTTTAAGTGACTAAATCGTTATGAAAAGATGACCTAATGTCATAACAAACTATCAAAACAAGTTGTACAGTTTTGAATAGGCAGGAAGCCAAGCGCTGGATGAACTCTTGAAGATCTCCAGTGATCACAGATGAAAGGACACAAAGAAGTGAAGCTATCACTAAAGAAGGTCATTACCACAGCGGCTGCTGTCGCCGGTGTAGTGGCTCTGTCGCTCTCGAGCGTTGCACCATCGGAGGCCGCTGGTTCAGGTTTCGGCCACCGTGCAAAGAACCGCACCGCCTACTTCTTCACCTACTATGACCCAGCCGGCGATGCTTTCTGGGCTCAGATTCTAAAGGGTGGACAGGACGCAGCAAAGCTTTCTAACCTAAAGATGACCCACCAGACCGCAAACGGTTCGTCGTCGCAGATGGTTAACCTAGTTCAGACCGCAATCTCGCGTAAGCCAGCAGCAATCTTCATGCCGTTCAACGAGGGCCAGGCATGGGTAAACGTAGCTTGCCAGGCACACAAGGCGGGCATTCTTGTCATCGCGTACAACGTTCCTGCACCTGACAGTGCCGGCGACTGCGTATCGGGCTTCGTTGGCCAGGACTTCTACAGCGTAGGTGTAACTGTTGCAAAGGCGCTTCTTGCTTCTGGACAGGTCAAGAAGGGTGACAAGGTTGAGATCACCGCAGAAGAGCCAGACCAGCCATATGCTCTGCAGCGTGGTGGAGGCGTTTATGACACCCTGAAGGCAGCTGGCATCGATGTCCTGCCTCAGAAGGAATGGCTGCGCACAGGTGGCGATGACGCTGGCGCTCTCGACGCATTGACCTCGTACCTGGTTGCAAACAAGGACATCAAGGTCATGGTTCCTGTTGGCGGCACCCCTCACCGCAACCTGCCAGCAGCACTTAAGGCCGCTGGAAACACCACCACCAAGGTGATCGGTTTCGACACTGCTCCTCAGATCGTTGCAGCTATCAAGGCTGGCACCGACCTTGGCACTGCTGACCAGCAGGGTTACGTTCAGGGCTTCCAGTCTGTTATCCAAGGCGCACTTGCTCTTGACTTCGGATTCTCGCCTTCGAACATCAACTCGGGCGGTAACGGCCTTCTGACCAAGAGCAACATCAACAACATCACCGCTAAGGACCTAAAGGGCATTCGCTACTAAGTCGCGGTAAATAATGGTGTGGGGTCGATTGAATCATTGGTCGTCCCCACACCATCTTTAGTTTCAAACCTTCGCTTTGATGCAAAGGCCTAGAAAAGGAAAATCATGAGTAACCCTAACGAAGGGAAGCCGGTGCTATCAGCGCCAGCCGCCACTGAATCGTTGCAACAAGTTCGCCGTATCGGCGATGCCGCACCAACAGGCTTCATTCCAAACCTGAAATACAACCTGCAGTTCGTTCGCGGACGCGGTTCGCTAGAGATCAGTATCGTTCTCGTAGTACTTGTCCTCGGATATGTAATCGCGGGAATCGTCGTGCCAAATGACTTCCCATTCCTCGACGCAAACAACCTCTCAGGTGTTATTTCTCAGGCAGTTCCAGTGCTAGCTATTTTGGGAATTGGAGCGGGAATCCTTATGGTGGCCGACGAATTTGACCTTTCCCTTGGCGCATCACTTACATTCAACGCAATCGTATTTATTCAGGTTGATGCAAACCTTGGCCTAGTTCCAGCGATTATCGCTGCCATAATTTCCGGTGCGCTTATTGCGCTTATCAACGGTGCAATCGTGGTCTTCACCAAGATCCCTTCATTCATTGCCACCCTGGGAATGAGCTTCTTCTGGGCCGGTGCGTCAATTTGGATCAATGGAACGCAAGCCGCCATGATCGACCCAGAGCACTACAACGGTGCTATGGAGCTCCTGTTTGTTCACGACTTCGGGATTTTCCGTTCACAGTTCCTCTGGATGCTGCTTGTGGGAATCCTTGCTTGGTTCTTCCTGCACCGTCATCGCCTGGGTAACCACATCTACGCTGTTGGAGGTAACACCGCGGCTGCGGAAGCAATTTCTATTAACCCGCGCAAGGTTAAGCTAATGTCCTTCGCGATTTATGGCTCACTAGTTGGTCTAGCTTCGATCATGATCGCAGTTCGTACAACCTCTATGCAGGCTGGTGGAAACGCGACTCAGGACTTCACTCTATTTGCTATTGCTGCTGCTGTTGTGGGCGGTACTTCCCTACAAGGTGGCCGTGGAAGCATCATCGGTATGGTCGCCGGTGCGGCTCTCATTGAACTTATCAAGAACGGTCTGATACTCGGAAAAGCACCGTACTTCTACATCACAGTATTCGTTGGCGTGACTATCGTTATCGCGTCGATTTTCAACAAGCTCATGGAAGGTAAAGCACGATGAGCAATTCACTTCTCCGCCTCAGTGGCATCACCAAGAATTACGGACCTAACACAGTACTCAACGATGTTTCGTTTGAAATCGGTAAGGGTGAAGTAGTTGGCCTTCTCGGTGACAACGGCGCTGGAAAGTCGACGTTAGTAAAGATAATGTCTGGTGTGGTCCCAGCATCAAGTGGTGACTACTACTGGGATGAACAGTTGGTTCCAACTTTGAATCGTGAGGAAACGGAGAAGCTCGGAGTAGAAACAATTTTCCAGGACTCAGCACTTGTACCTCAGATGACCATCACTCGAAACATTTTTATGGGGCGTGAGGTTACAAACGCGCTTGGTTTCATGAAGATGCGTGAAATGGACAAGATCGCTGCTGATGTTCTATCCAGTGTTGTCACCATCGAAGGTATCAAATCGCCGAAGCAGCTCGTTCAATCTCTGTCAGGCGGTCAAGCGCAGGCAGTAGCTATTGCGCGTGCAGTTCATTTCAAGCGCAGTTTGCTCATTCTCGATGAGCCGACTTCCGCCCTTGCTGTTCGTGCAACGGAAGCATTGCTCGACTACTTGCGACAGCTGAAGAGCGAAGGTATCTCGAGTGTTCTCGTTACACACAACCTTCACCATGCATATGCTGTCTGCGACCGCCACATCGTTATGAATCATGGTCGCAAGATTCTTGATGTGAAGAGAGAAGACACCACCGTCGAGGAGCTGACGGCAGCTGTGGTCGGTGGAGCCGAAGGTGTCCGTCAGTACCGAGCCTCAGTAGGCAAATAGGCCGAGAAAGTGGCAGGGCTCGAAATCGGGTCCTGCCACGGATTTTTTTAGGAGAGCCATGCGAATCGGTGTCTACAACGCCATACTGCACGACCGTTCATTGTCAGATGCTCTCAAGGTTGTTCGCGACCTGGGTTTGCAGGGGTTAGAGGTTAATACTGGCGGATTCTTGCCAGCGACACATGTCCCAAGCATGGCCGACATCCTTGTTAGCGACGCTGCACGGGATGATTACTTGGGCCTTTTTGAGGAAACAAAAGTTGGAATCGCGGGATTCAATTGCAATGGAAATCCCTTACATCCGAATCCTACTATTGGATTAAAACACGGGCAAGATGTCAAACAGTCAATTAAGCTGGCCGGTCGCCTCGGTGTCAATCGCGTAGTCACAATGTCCGGGTTACCTGGGGGAGAAGCCGGTTCTACCGTTCCAAACTGGATTGTAAATGCCTGGAATTCAGTCGCGTTGGACGTTCTGGACTATCAATGGGGGATCGCCACAAAGTACTGGTCCGAGGTGGACAAACTGGCTCAGGACATGAACGTTAAGGTTGCTTTAGAGTTGCATCCTCAGAATCTCGTATTCAATGTGCCAAGTTTCCATGAGTTAATCGAGCGGACAGGTTCTTCAAACATCGGTGTCGAGCTTGATGCTTCACACTTATTCTGGCAGCAGATGGATCCAGTTGCAGTTGTTCGGGAACTGGGAACGCACGTTGTGCACGCTGCCGCTAAAGACGTTCGAGTGAATAAGGATCGAGCTAATCTCGTCGGCGTCTTAGACAATTCTTTCAGACGGCTAGAGCCAGCAGAAGAGCGCACAAATCTTGGTGGAGACGAGTGGGTCAATGAATGGCCTCGTCCTGCCGCATGGGATTTTGTTGCGGTTGGTAAAGGCCACGACGCCTCCTATTGGGCTGAATTTCTAAAGGCCATCGAAGAAGTCGACCCAAACATGTGGGTGAACATCGAGCATGAAGATACGTCTATGGGACGCGTAGAAGGCTTGAAGTTTGCCTGCGACACCTTGTTCTCGGCTCGAAGACTCGCGGGGCTGTAACTCAATAATTTAAGGCCAAGAAGGACCAAACCATGTCTCCCGGTTTGGTCCTTCTTTTTTGCTGGTGGATTCTGCTATATGTTAGTATGTCATAACAAACAATCTGAATGAGATGAGTGACCAATGCCTTTGGTGAGAATTGAAATGTCCGACGAGATTTCCCCTGATTTGGCTCGGTCAATTGCTGATTCCATCCACAGTGCGATAGTCGATACTTATGGCATTCCTGTGCGCGACAGATTCCAGATTTTGAATCGCCTTCCGCAGGGTTCGATTATCGCAGAGGATGCAGGGCTTGGCTTTGATCGAACTTCCGGCGCGATAGTAATTCAAATATTCACTCAGCGGGGGCGCTCCGCACAGGCGAAACAAGACCTCTATAGCAAGATCGTGGGCAACCTCGTCTTGCTAGGCGTTGCTGCTGAGGATGTCTTCATCGGATACAACGAAAACGGTCCGGACGACTGGTCCTTCGGCTTCGGAAGAGCGCAGTACCTAACCGGCGAGCTTCAAGTGCCGTCGGTTTAGAGGTTTACTTTTCCACCAGGGTTATTTCGAAGGAATACAGATCTGGTCGATAGCAGTGGTGTCCATACTCAATCGCACGGCCACTGTTGTCATATGCAGTCCTATCCATCGTAAGCAAAGCTGAGTGTTTCTCTATGCCAAGCAACTGCGATTCCGTTGCACTTGCTTTGCGTGCACCGATGCGTTGCTTTGCAACGCGAAGATTGATGCCGCGACTTCTTAGCAATTGATAAAGTCCATGTTCTTCAAGGTCGGCTGAACTGAAGTCCGAGAAATCGGCTGGAAGCCAGTTCTCCATAACTGACACCGGTACATTGTCCGCATATCGGACTCTTCGCACATGCAATACTTTGCTGCCTTTATCGACTCCCAGTCGCTCCGCGTCTCTCGCTGACGCTTTCACAACTTCGGTCTCCAAAATTTTTGTAGTCGCGGTTTTTCCGCTTCGAGTCAGGTCCTCATAAAGCGACGTAAGCTCAAGCCCGCGACTCACCTGTCCATGTACAACCTGTGTTCCTATACCGCGTCTACGGACTAGCAGTCCTTTATCCACCAGGTCTTGTATTGCTCTACGAACTGTAGGCCTGCTCAGTCCAAGCCGCTCCCCAAGGGCAATTTCGTTTTCCAGACGTGAGCCAGGCGCAAGAGTGCCTTCTAGAATGGCTTTTTCTATACGAGTGGATACCTGAAAGTAGAGTGGAATGGGGCCGCTTCGCTCGAGATCTATAAAGAGCGACAGAGGGAGAATCTGTTCTTCCTGATTCATGTGAATTGCCTTTTTTATAAGTCAAGCGCAGCGCTTTGACACCTTGTTATGACAATAGCACTTTAGAAAACTTTTTCAGTGTTGCCGAGTTATTTTCTAAGCATCTTTGAAACTAGTCTGTGGAGCTTGCCGTTGGTCGCGAGCACCGAACTGGTTTGCTCTGTCAGTTCGCCATCGATGGCACTGAACTTACCGCCGGCATTCTCAACCACTGGCACCAGCGCGGCGATGTCATAAATTTTCAGGTCGTGCTCCGCCACGATGTCCACGGAGCCTTCGGCCAGGTACATGTAGCTTAGGAAGTCTCCGTATGCACGAGTGCGCCAAACCTGACGGCTGGCCGCCATTAGCTGCTCCAGGTAGCCGTAGCTGTCCCAAAGCTGCAGGTTGTTGTAGCTCAGCGATGCGTTCTCAACCTCGGAAATGCCGCTAACGGAGATAGCGCGAACCGAACCATCGATGTCGCGGGTAAACGCGCCGATGCCAGGAGCCGCCCACCAGCGACGGCCAAGAGCTGGAGCGGAGACCACGCTAAGCGCCGGCTTGTGGTCGATTGAAAGGGCAATAAGGCTGGCCCAGACAGGCACTCCGCGCATGTAGTTGGCGGTGCCATCGATCGGGTCGATGATCCACTTGCGTTCGGTGTTGCCGCTGGTGCCAAACTCCTCGCCGATGATGCCGTCGGCCGGGCGGTGCTCGGCCAGAATCGCCTTGAGCGCCTGCTCCACCGCGCGGTCGGCATCGGTGACGGGGGAGCGGTCTGGCTTGGTTTCAACCTTCAGGTCTAGCGCGCGGAAACGCTCCAGCGAGATCTTGTCCGCGGCGTCGGCAAGCTGCTGGGCAAGCGCTAGGTCAGAGGTGAAATCAGTCATGCTTCAAATTTAGTGGTGAGCGATGTCATCAAACGGCGCAGCGAGTCCACGCGTGAGGCCCCGTGTTCGCCCAGCGAGCCATCGGCAACCGAGGCATCTAGCTCGCAGTCAGGTGAGTCAGCCAAGTGGCTGCAGCCGCGAGGACATTTCTCAATCACCTTGTATAGGTCCTCGAAGCTCTTGATGAGGTTCTCGAACTTAACGTGTCCGAGACCGAAGGAGCGCACGCCAGGGGTGTCGATGATCCAGCCGGTTGCTCCGGCCTCACCATCCAGAGCAATCGCGCGAACCGAAGTGGAGGTGTGGCGTCCGCGGCCGGTAACGGCATTTACGCCGCCGGTTGCGCGCATGGCGCCAGGCACGAGAGCGTTCACCAGGGTGCTCTTGCCGACGCCCGAGTGCCCAACCGTAACGGTGGTGTGACCCAGCAGAACGGCATTCAGTTCATCCAGGCTGGGGGCATCGGAGCGGTTTTCAATCACCGGGATGTCCAAACCTGCAAACTGGGCGACGAAAGGCGCTGGGTCCGCGAGGTCGGTCTTGGTGATGCAGAGGATCGGCTTCAATCCGGCGTCGAAGGCCGCAGCAACATAGCGGTCAATCAGGCGGGTGCGCGGTTCCGGGTTGGCGATGGCCACCACAATGATCATCTGGTCAGCATTTGCGACGATGACTCGTTCCACCTGGTCGGTGTCGTCGGCGCTGCGGCGAAGCAGCGTGCTACGGGGTTCGATGCGAACGATGCGGGAGAGAGCTCCAACGGTTTCGCTGAAATCGCCAGCGAGTGCAACGCGGTCACCTACTACCGGACCTTGCTTGCGCAGCTCCTTGGCCAGAGTGGCATCCACCATGCGGTTTTCGCCGTCCAGCAGCACGCGGTAACGGCCTAGGTCAACGCCAAGGACCATTCCAAGAGGAGCGGCTTTGTGGTCTGGGCGGATCTTGGTGCGCGGCTTATTGCCCTTAGGGTTTGGTCGCACCCGAACATCGGTCTCATCAAGGTCGTGAGCCCCGCCGTCGGGTTCGTAAAGCCAACTCACCTAGTTGGCTCCGCTTCCGGAACCAAGCATGTCCAGCCACATGTTGGCGAAGTTCGGCATGGTCTTTGCGGTGGTGGCAATGTCTTCAACTTCAATTCCTGGCACGCGCAGACCGATGATTGCCCCAGCGGTCGCCATTCGGTGGTCCTCGTAGCTGTGCCAGAGCGCGCCGTGCAGGTTGTTGCTCGGGTCAATTTCCAGACCGTCCTCAGTTTCACGGCAGATTCCACCGATGCGGTTGATCTCGGTCGCAAGAGCAGCCAGGCGGTCCGTCTCGTGTCCTCGCAGGTGAGCGATACCCCAGATTCGGCTAGGAGTCTCGGCAAGTGCCGCCAGTGCCGCAACCACAGGGGCCAGTTCGCCACCGATGGAAAGGTCAATCTCGATGCCCTTGATTTTGCCATCGCCTGAAATGGTCAGGCCGCGTTCATCGCGAACGATGGTGGCACCCATGTGCTGCAGGATGCCGTCAAACTCATCGCCCACCTGGGTGGTGCTGTCGGGCCAGCCCGGGATGGTCACCGAACCGCCGGCCACCATCGCGGCAGCCAGGAACGGTCCAGCATTGGAAAGGTCAGGTTCGATAGCAACCACGCCACCGGCAATCGGCCCCGGTTCGATTCGCCAAATGGTCGGCTCCGGGTTAGAGACCCGCACGCCACGCTTGGCAAGGGTGTCCAGAGTCATTTCGATGTGAGGCAGGCTCGGCAGGTGCTCGCCCTTGTGGCTCAGGGTGAGGCCCTGCTCAAAGGCGGGCGCACTCAAAAGCAGGCCGGAAACAAACTGGCTGGAAGCAGAAGCATCGATGGTCACTTCGCCACCGCGGACCTGCCCGGTACCTTTCAGTGTGAACGGTAGCGAACCAGCGCCAGCGTCATCCACCTCAACGCCAAGCGCGCGCAGCGAATCGATGGTGGTGTGCATCGGGCGTCGGCGGGCGGCAACATCGCCATCAAAGCGCACCTCGCCATCGGCAAGGGCCGCAAGTGGTGGTACAAAGCGCATCACGGTACCGGCAAGTCCGCAATCGATGGTGGCGGGCCCCGCCAGGGGCTTAGGGGTCACCAAAAGGTCGCCATTGATGTTCTGCTCAATCTTCGTGCCAAGAGACTGCAGAGCCTCGATCATGAGCTTGCTATCGCGGGAATGCAGGGGAGCAGTCAGCAGGGTTGGCTCCGCAGCGATGGCCGAGAGCACAAGCTCGCGATTAGTGAGCGACTTAGAGCCAGGAAGGGCGACAAATGCATTGAGCGCACCAGACGCACTAGGTGCTTTCCAAGGCTTCACGGCTTGGGCGGAATGATTTACCTGCGACATTGGTTTCAAAATTACCACGGGCCACCTTGGCTAGGTGAGCTATTGGTTAGGGGGTTACATTGACAGGTTTACTAGATCGACCTGATGCGAAGACAAACGCCGACAAATCCGGTGTTACGCGCACAGATGACTCAGCACTAAACTCGCAATCAATGACAGCACGTAAAGGCCAAGCCACCCCGGCGCAGATGCGCGACTTCGAGCAACAGACTATGGAACTCATGCCGCTGCTGCTGGCCATGGCCCGCAGACTCACCAATAGCGAAGAAGACGCCCAAGACCTGGTGCAGGAAACCTACATCAAGGCATTCCGCTCCTGGGGGCAGTTCCAGCAGGGAACCAACCTTAAGGCCTGGCTTCTGACCATCATGAAGAACACCAACCTCAACAACATTGAGAAAGCCAGCAGGGACAAAACCCGCGGCTCCATCGACGCACTAGAGGACTGGCAGGTGGGTGCAGCAGAATCGCTGACAACCCGTTCCAGCCGTTCGGCCGAAGCCGAGGCACTGGACAACCTTCCTGCCGAAACTATTTTGAAGGCCCTGGACACACTGCTGCCAGACCGCCGAGAAGTATTGCTCCTGGCCATCGTGGTCGGCCTTTCCTACAAGGAGATCGCCGAGACCATGGGAACCCCACAGGGAACCGTGATGAGCCGTCTGCACCGCGCCAAGGAAGACCTTCGCGTGGCCCTGATGGAATACGCCCAAGACCAGGGCTACGACACCAGCGGAGTGAAACCAGGCAAGGCCACAAAGAGCCCAGCCACAAGCAAGAAGGCGCTCGCCGAAAAACTACGCGATGTCCAGCTTGGATCAACTTTGAAAACCGTGGAGAACTACTAATGACCGAAATCGACTGCCAAGAAACTAAACGGCACGTGCACGAGTTCCTTCAGCAGGAGCTATCTGAAGCCGAAATGGCTGACATTACCGAGCACATCGCTAACTGCGACAGCTGTGAGAACGACTACGACTTTGAAGTGCTGTTCAACCAGGTAATCAAGCGTTCCTGCGAGGAAGCACCGCCACAGGAGCTTGCCGACCGCATCTTGGGCAAGATCCGCGAGGTTCTAGAAGAGAACCACGGCAGCTACGAGGTTTAGAGTTCAGGAGCCTCTAGCTCAAGCCACTCGTACCAACCGCGGTTGAGCACGAGCCAGGCGATCAAACCGTAGCCAACCTGACCCGGCAGGTTGTACTCGGACGCCTCAATTTCGTTATTCCAGCCCTCGTGGTTCACCAGCGGACGGAAGCAGTCAACAAAAGTAATGCCTCGGCGGCTAGCAACATCCTCATAGCCAGAAGCCAGGTGCTCAATATCGCGGTTAAGTTCAGGGTTGTGGCTCGGCAGTGGGCCAACCAAGAACGTTCCGATGTTTGCACGCTTGCATTCGTCCAGGATTGTGGCCACATTCAGGCGGCTACGGCTGATGCTGATGCCGCTGGCTGGGTCGAGGTTGTTTAGCGCAATCACCAAACGGTTATCTGTGTCTGGGCTGAAGCGACGGTTCACTTCTTCTTTCCAGCGCTCCGCCAAACGGCCGCTGGTTTCGTTTGGCACTGGCAGGGCGAAGATTTCCACCTTCGGACCGGCACTCGGGGTCTTCGCGGTAACACGACCAACCCAACCCATTCCGCGGCTGTCGCCGGACGCGCTGATAGTCGAGTCGCCAAGAATGACGATTCGGATATCCTTGCGGGTCAAGTGGTTGCCTTTCGGGTGGGTGAATGAATCGATGGGTTAAAACCAATGGAGGCTGAACCAGTGGTCCAGCCTCCATTTTAGTTTTCTAGGCGAATGCTCGCGCCACCAGGTCTGCCTGCTCGGCGGCGTGGGTCTTGGCGCTACCAACAGCTGGCGATGCCGAGGCCGGACGCGAAACAAGCTTCGCAACCTTGCCATCCATGTACTTCGGCAGGAACAGGCCGATGTAGGTCCATGGGCCCTGGTTTGCTGGTTCGTCCTGAACCCAAACCAGTTCCGCTCCTGGATACTGCTCGTAAGCTGCCTTGATCTCGTCAACCGGGGTTGGGTACAGCTGCTCAACGCGAACAATCGCGGTGTTGCGCTGTCCGCGCTTCTGGCTCTCGGCCAGCAGATCCCAGTAAACCTTGCCCGAGCAGAAAATCACCTTGGTGACTTCGGCTGGGTTCAGGCCCTGCTCGTCGCCGATAACCGGACGGAAGGTTCCGCTGGTGAAGTCCTCGACCGGGCTGGAAGCGGCCTTCAGGCGCAGCATCGACTTAGGTGCGAATACCACGAGTGGTCGCTTGTGCTCGTTGAAGGCCTGCTGACGAAGCAGGTGGAAGTGCGAAGCAGGAGTGGACGGCTGAGCAACGGTCATGTTGTTCTGCGCACACAGCTGCAGGTAACGCTCAATACGAGCGGAGGAGTGGTCTGGGCCCTGGCCTTCGTAGCCGTGAGGCAACAGCAGCACAAGACCGCTGGTCTGGCCCCACTTCTGCTCTGCACTGCTGATGAACTCATCGATGATGGTCTGAGCGCCGTTTGCGAAGTCACCGAACTGTGCTTCCCAAAGCACGAGGGCGTCCTTGTTCTCCACCGAGTAACCGTATTCGAAGCCCATGGCTGCGTACTCGCTCAGCAGGGAGTCGTAGATCCAGAACTTAGCCTGGCCCTCGGAGAGGTTGCGCAGCGGCATCCATTCCTGGCCGTTAACGCGGTCGTGGAAGACGGCGTGACGCTGAACGAAGGTTCCGCGGCGCGAGTCCTGGCCGGCCATACGAACTGGCTTACCTTCAAGGATCAACGAACCGAGAGCCAATAGCTCACCGAAGCCCCAGTCGATGCCGCCTTCGCGGGACATCTCCACGCGCTTGGCCAGCAGCTGCTGAAGCTTAGGGTGAACGTTGAAGCCAGGAGGCACGTTGTTGTGTGCGTCACCGATGAGCTCCACGATCTGCTTGCTGATCGCGGTTGGGCGAGCAACAACAGGGTGGTCGCTGGCGGTGGTGCCAATACCAGCTGGGCGTGGCTGTAGGTCTGCCGGCTTGCTCATTGCCTCGTGTACCTCGTTGAAGGTGTTCTCCAACTTGGCCTGGAAACGAGCGTTTACAGCGTCAAACTCTTCCTGAGTGATGTCTCCACGGCCAACCAGACTCTCCATGTACAGGGTGCGAACGGAGCGCTTCTGCTCGATCAGGTTGTACATTAGCGGGTTAGTCATCGATGGGTCATCACCCTCGTTGTGACCACGGCGGCGGTAGCAAACCAGGTCAACAACAACGTCCTTCTTGAATTCCTGACGGAACTGGAAGGCGAGCTCTGCGACACGAACAACGGCCTCAGGGTCGTCACCGTTCACGTGGAAGATAGGTGCCTGGATTGCCTTGGCAATGTCGGTGCTGTAGGTGGTGGAACGGCTCTCCGACGGAGGAGTGGTGAAGCCAACCTGGTTGTTGATAACTAGGTGGACGGTTCCACCGGTGCGATAACCGCGCAGGTTCCACATGTTCAAGGTCTCAGGAACAACGCCCTGGCCAGCGAAAGCGGCGTCACCGTGAACCAGAACCGGCATCACAGCGAACTCGCCCTTGTAGGCGTTCTGACCCAGTCGGTCGAGCTTGGCGCGGACGATGCCCTCCAGAACCGGGTTTACGGCTTCCAGGTGGCTCGGGTTTGCTGCCAACGAGACGGCAACCTTGTTACCGCTGGTGCTGGTGAACTCACCCTCGGTGCCAAGGTGGTACTTCACGTCACCGGAACCCTGAACCGTAGTGGTGTCGAAGTTGCCCTCAAACTCGCGGAATACCTGGCCGTAGGTCTTGCCGGCAACGTTAGTTAGAACGTTCAGGCGGCCACGGTGTGCCATACCGATCGCAACCTCAACCATGTTGTTGTCGGCAGCCTGCTGCAGCAGGGAGTCAAGGAATGGAATGGTCGATTCGCCACCCTCGAGGGAGAAGCGCTTCTGGCCGACGAACTTGGTCTGCAGGAAGGTTTCGAAAGCCTCGGCTTCGTTCAGCTTCTCCAAGATGTGGAGCTGCTCGTCGTGGCTCGGCTTGCTGTAAGGGTGCTCCAGCTTGTCCTGGAACCACTGGCGCTGCTCTGGGTCCTGGATGTGCATGTACTCAACGCCGACGGTGCGGCAGTATGAGTCACGAAGGATCTTGTAGATGTCGCGGAACAGCATCTTTGGCTTGCCACCAAAACCGCTGGTTTTGAAACTGCGGTCAAGGTCCCAGAGGCTTAGTCCGTGTGTACGGATGTCTAGGTCTGGGTGCGTGCGCTGCTTGTACTCCAGCGGGTCGGTGTCCGCCATCAGGTGACCCGAAGTGCGGTAAGCGGTAATCATCTGCTGAATACGCGCTGCCTTGCTGCGGTCGTCAGATTCATCGCTCTCGAAGTCGCTGGTCCAACGAACTGGCTCGTAAGGAATGCGCAGATCGCTGAAGATCTCGTCATAGAAACCACGCTCGCCCAGCAGAAGCTCGTGAACCTTCTTCAGGAACTCGCCGCTGCCTGCACCCTGGATCACACGGTGGTCGTAGGTGCTGGTCAGAGACATGGTCTTACTGATGCCAAGCTTCGCGGCCTGGGCCTCGGTCATTCCCTGGAATTCGGCAGGGTATTCAAGTGCACCCGCACCGATGATAGAGCCGGCGCCCTGCATTAGGCGTGGCACCGAGTGAACAGTGCCGATACCGCCAGGGTTGGTGAGGCTGATGGTGGTACCAGCAAAGTCGCCAGCGGTCAGCTCGTTCTTGCGAGCCTTCTTCACCATTGCTTCGTAAGCTGCCAGGTACTCGGCGAAGTTCAGGCGCTCAGCGCGCTTGATGTTAGGAACCAACAGTGCACGGGTTCCGTCTGGCTTCGGAATGTCGATTGCCAGGCCAAGGTTGATGTGAGCCGGCTGAACAACCGCAGGCTTGCCATCAATCTCGGTGTAGTAAACGTTCTGGCTTGGGAATTCCTTTAGCGCGCGGATAATCGCGTAACCCAGAATGTGGGTGAAGCTAACTTTGCCGCCACGGGTGCGAGCCAAGTGGCTGTTGATGACGATTCGGTTGTCAATCAGGAGCTTGGCTGGAACTGTGCGCACGCTGGTTGCGGTTGGAACGGCGATGGAGGCATCCATGTTTGCGGCAAGGGCCTTTGGCATGCCCTTCAGGATTGTTACCTGGTCCTCGGCTTCGCCTTCAACAATCTGAATGGAGCTGGTGGCTGGAGCTTGTGCCGGGATTGGTGCCTGCTTTGGCTCAACGCGGGTGGTCTTTGCCACCAGCGGAGTTGCTCCGGTTGGAGTAGCGGCCGGTGCCGCTGGGGTAGCCGCGGCTGGTGCCGGAGCCACAGGGGCTTCAGCGGCTGGAGCGGTTGCGCCACCCTTGGCCAATACGTACTGCTCATAACGCTTCACGGTTTCAACCCATGCCGCGTCAATGGAGTTTGGATCTTTTTTGTACTGTTCGTACATTTCTTCAACGAGCCATTCGTTGGCTCCGAATTCGTTTTCCCCGTGACCGTTTTCAGTCGACAAGAGTTCACCTCTAAATCCCGCATTGTCCGTTCAATACCGCCTTAAAGCCTACCCCTTGGTTTTTTCGGCGCGGCCGTAAAAGGGCAAGTTCTCAGGCTATTTTTCAGATTCTTCATCCTTTTGTTTGTCGTAAATGCGGCCATACCCGCATTTGCAGGGGTGGCGGTATGCTGGATGCAGACATGGACGACCATAGTTATTGCCTAAAACAAGCCATCGGGCGGGCCTGATGCAACAGTGGTTGCTGCTCGCCGTTGGTATCGTGCTGACCGTTGGGTCGGCACTCTTTGTTGCCTCAGAGTTTTCGCTCGTCAATCTGGAACGAAATGATCTTGAGGCTCGACGTGATCGTGGCGAACGCGGCCTAAACAACTCGATTCGCGCTCTTAAACAGACCCGACGCCACCTTTCCGGTGCTCAGCTTGGCATAACAATCACCACAATGCTCACCGGTTATATCGCTGAGCCCGCGCTGGATGAGCTGCTTCGTCCGGGCTTGACCGGCCTGGGGCTGAGCGCATCGGCGGCTGGTGGAACTGCGGCGGTTTTGACCATGGTCATCGCCACCTTGTTCTCATCGCTGTTTGGTGAACTCATCCCGAAGAAGCTCGCACTCACCAATCCACTGGGCGTGAACCGATTCGTCATTCTCTTCCAGATGTCCTTTACTTGGCTGTTCAACTGGATGATCTCCGGCCTGATGGTGATCGGTAATGCGGCAGTTCGCTCACTTGGAATCGAACCCCGCGAGGAGCTTTCCAGCAGCCGTACCGCCGATGAGTTGGCTTCCCTGGTTCGCCGTGCCGCCAGCCTGGGCGCGCTGGACCAGCAGACCGCCACGCTGATCACCAAGACGCTAACGCTGAATCAGCTGATGGCCGCAGACATCATGACTCCGCGTCCGCGCATGCATGTGATCGACCGCGATGAATCCGTGGCCCGCGTTATCGAACTTTGCAACGAAACCGGCCACAGCCGCTTCCCAATCATCGATGGATCCAGCGATGAAATCATCGGTGTTGCACACGTAAAGCAGGCCGCCGCGGTTCCGCGCGAAAAGCGCGCCGAAGTTCCGGTTTCCGCAATCGCCATCGAGGCGGAACGAGTCCCTGAGACCATGCCGCTGGAGTCGCTCATGGGTCTGCTGCGATCCAAGGGTCTGCAGTTGGCAATTGTGGTGGACGAATACGGCGGAACCGCTGGCTTGGCCACGCTGGAAGATCTGGTTGAGGAGCTTGTCGGCGAGCTTGCTGACGAGCACGACCGTCACCGTGTTGGCGTTCGCCGTGGCGTTGGCGGCAGCGTGATCTTCCCTGGAATGATGCGCCCCGATGAGCTCAAGGAACTTGCCATCCGCATTCCGGAACATGGCGCCTATGAAACCGTGGGTGGCTTCTTGATGTCGGCCCTTGCCAAGATTCCGGTTGCGGGCGACCACGTGAAAATTGACGGCGGTGTGCTGCGCGTTGAGCGCATGGATGGCCGCCGCGTTGACCGAGTCCGATTCACTCCGGACCAATTACCTTTGGCGGGTGAGGCAAATGGCTAGCGCTTGGCTGGGCCTTCTGTGGTTCCTTCTCATGCTCTTGGGTAATGCTTTCTTCGTTGCAGCCGAGTTCTCGCTAATCTCGGCTCGCCGCGCGCAGATTGAGCCGCGTGCAGAGGCGGGGAGCAAGGCCGCTCGCATCACCATCAAGGCCATGGAACGCGTGCCAATCATGCTTGCCACCAGTCAGATTGGTGTAACCGTGTTCTCGCTCGCAATCCTGCTGATTGCGGAGCCTTCGATTCACACCTTGGTTGGCGGCCCGCTGCTGGCTCTGGGTTTGCCTGCTTCAACCGCTGAAGTGATCACGCTGGTGTTTGCTCTGGTGGTGGTTTCATCCATGCACGTGATTTTGGGCGAGCTCATCCCGAAGCAGATCACTTTTGCCGTGCCGGAGCGTATCGCGCTTGTGCTGGTTCCAGCGCTCTACGGTCTTGCCATGGCGCTGCGTCCAATCGTTTGGACCATGAACGCCGTGGCTAACCTGCTATTGCGCCTATTCGGTGTGGTTCCGCGCGATTCCGCGAACACCGAATACACCCTGGATCAGGTGGAAGACATCGTTGAGCACTCCACCCGCGAAGGTGTGCTGAGCGACAGTTCAGGCGCCATCAGCAACACCTTTGAGTTCACCGAAAAGCAGGTGAAGGACATCGTGGTTCCGTTTGATCGCCTTGTTTCGTTTGAGGTTTCGGTGACCCCTGCCGATGTCGAGGCGGCGGTGGCCAAGCACGGTTTCAGTCGCTATCCGCTGTTTGAAAACGGCGAGCTGGAAGGTTATCTGCACATCAAGGATGTTCTTGATCTTGACGACGATGAATACAACAGTGCCTTCCCAGCAAAGCGAATCCGCAGCCTGATAAATCTGGCCACCGAGACCGAGCTTGAAGACGCTCTGGCATCCATGCGCAGGGGAGGGCAGCACCTCGCGAAGGCTGTTGAACTCGACGGAACCGTCGCGGGAATCATCTTCCTGGAGGACATACTCGAGGAGCTCGTTGGCGAGGTTCAGGACGCCACCCGACGCTAGATCGGGCGCTAATCAACTATCTGGAACTAGGCAGGGAACCAGCCGCGATCGTACTGTGGCGGCCAGTAACTGAGGGTTTCACCCAGTTCCGCAGCGGCACGGGCCGGCCAGAACGGGTCCCGCAGCGCGGCACGTCCCACGGAGATGACCGCTAGCTGGCCGTTCTGCAGAATCTCCTCCGCCTGCTTACCGGTTGTGATCAAACCAACTCCACCGACGGGGTCGCCATTGTGGGCAGCGATGTATTCCGCGGCAGGAATCTGATAGCCGGGGGCAACAGGAATCTGCACGCCAGCCACCAGGCCGCCGGTAGATACATCGAAGAGGTCAGCGCCTGCTTCCTTTGCCCACTTCAAAATCTGAGCCGAATCTTCCACAGTCAGACCATCCGGGTGCCAGTCTGTGGCGCTATTGCGGACAATCACCGGGTAGTCAGCGCCGACCTCTTTGCGAATAGCCGCGATCACCTCGAGCAACAGGCGGGCACGGTTTTCAAGGCTTCCACCATAGATGTCATCGCGCTGGTTGGTCAGTGGAGAAAGGAACTGGTGAATCAGGTAGCCGTGAGCCGCGTGAACCTCAACGCAGTCGAATCCGGCAGCAACCGCGTTGGCTGCTCCGGTTGCGAAAGCCTCAACGATTCCCGCCACCTCATCGGTGCTGAGAGCCCTCGGGGCGTCGTAGCCCGGGAACGCCTCATCGGTGCTTGAAACGGTCTGCCAGCCGCCATCGGCGACCGTAAGCGTTCCAGGCGCGTAGCCAGGCCAGCCTCGGTTGGTGCTGCCTTTTCGGCCCGCATGGGCAAGTTGGATGCCGATTTTGCCACCCAAGGTGTGCACCAGGTGGTTCACCTTCTTCCAGGCTTCAACCTGCTGGCTATTCCAGATTCCCGGACACCAAGGGCTGATTCGACCCTCGGCGGTAACTCCGGTGGCTTCCGCCATGATCAGGCCCGCGCCGCCCATCGCGAACTTGGAGTGGTGAGCCAGATGGAAGTCGCCAACAACGCCATCCTTGTTCTCACAGGAATAGATGCACATTGGTGCAATCCAGGCTCGGTTGCGGAACTCCACGGATCGAATCTTGATCGGGGTGAACAACTTGGACATTTGGCTCCAGTTTCAGTGCTTATCCGGGTCATGGCAGTGCTGCAGGACATCAATAGCCTAACTTGGAACTATGGACGGAAATGAGCTTGGGCTGCTGCTGCCAGTGCCCACGGCCGCGGACGATAAGTACACGCGCGGCACTGTTGGATTCGTCACTGGATCCGAGCTGTATCCAGGTGCCGCCCTGCTTGGAATAGCGGGTGCTCAGGCAACGAGTCCCGGCTTCGTCCGCTATGTTGGTCCGCGCCGAGTTGGCGATCTGGTGCTGGTGAACCACCCGGAAGTTGTGGTTTCAGAAGCCCCTGCCGGGCCAGCTCAGTCCTGGGTTTTGGGGTCGGGCACAACCCCAGCTACCGCAGAGCAGCACGCCAATCTCCGCGCGGTAATGGCAACTGCCAGTGTTGCAGTCATCGATGCCGGTGCGCTCGATTTCATCGGCGCGACTGAAACGTCCTCGGATGCCAGTTTCCTTTTGACTCCTCACCAGGGTGAACTTTGCCGCCTGCTGAATCGCCTGCACTCCGAAGGCGCGGATGGAAGTGAAGCCGCTATATCGGCCGTTATTCATCCGGAACTCTTGGACGATCCCGATGAGGCTTTCAAGGCTGCAAGCTCAACCGCACGGCTGACCGGTCACACTGTGTTGTTGAAGGGCTCAAACACTTTGGTGGTGGCACCCAACGGCGAACACGTGTGGGTGGGGCCAAACTCACCATGGCTTGCAACTGCAGGCACTGGCGATGTGCTGGCTGGAATCCTCGGTGGCATCGCGGCGCAAAATCCTCAGATTGCAGCCAATAACTGGTTGGACATTGCCCGCCTCGCAATCGAACTTCATTCAAGTGCCGCGGACATCGCAGGGGCCGCTGGCGCTGTTACTGCGTCGAGCGTGGCTTTAGCTGTTTCACAGGCAATCAATAAAAGATTCCATCGATGATCCAGTCACTGAAAAACCTTTTTAGCACCCGCAAAGTCTTGGTGCTGGCCTTTGCCCTTGAGCACCTTTGGCTGGTTTGGGCTGGCGTTCACGGGGTGGGTCAGCCGATGGGCGACATCATCTTCGCCTACCATCCGTGGGTTCAGGAAATGACCCTAAATCACTCCGTGATGGGCATAACCCAGCCCTGGGTCTATCCGTATCCCGACCTCCTTTTCATGTTCCTGCCGCAGTGGGTTTTCCCTTCGGATTACCAGGCCGCCTGGCTGGTGATGAGTGGTCTGATTGATTTTGCAGCATTCGCAGTTTTGCTTTTCTGGCCCAGGAAATACGACCGCGCTCGCGTTCGCGCAGGCTGGTTCTGGTTACTGGCTCAGGTCTTGCTGGGGCCTGTCTCCATTTCCCGCTTGGACACCATCTCGATAGCAATCGCAATCGTGGGTTTGGTGGCCTGGCTGCGGGCAAAACCTGCAACCGCTGCCGTCTGGTTCGCCATCGCCACCTGGATCAAGGTCTGGCCAGTTGCACTGCTGTCGGCCACCATCGCGGAAGCCAAGAACTGGAAGTCAGCGGCAATCTGGGGCGGCATTGCGGGCGGCTCGCTTCTGCTCTGGGGCCTAGTGCTAGGTGGTTTCCACAACACACTTTCGTTCGTGCTGGAGCAAACCGGGCGCGGCATCCAGATTGAATCGCCTTGGGCTGCGCCTTGGCTCTGGGGACGAATCGCGAAGTTCCAGGGCTGGGATCTCTACTATTCGGATGCCCTAAAAACCTTCCAGGTGAAGGGGCCGCTGGCCGACCAAGTTGCAGCGCTTCTGGGTCCGCTTATGTACGTGGCCCTGTTGATCACGGTGGGTCTGGGATGGTTCATCATCCGCAAGGGTCAAATCACCGATGTAGCGCTCCGAAACGAAGTCTTCGCCTGGACCGTACTCACCGCGGTTTTGGACATGATTGTGTTCAACAAAGTCGGCTCTCCGCAGTACTACGGCTGGTTGATTGTGCCGGCAATCCTGGGTCTGATCGAACGCGTTCCGGATTGGCGGATCGTCGCCTACTGGCTCATCGGAATCTTGGGGCTGACAGGTCTGATTTACCCGGACATCTACGACCACATTCTGAGCAGTCAGCCCTGGGCAACTGCGATTCTGACGGCAAGAAATGCCGCGACAGTGATGCTTTTGGTATTCACCAACGCCAGGTTGGTGGAACTAGCCCTCAAGCAGCTGCGTCAGAAGCGGGCCAACTAGGTCCTTCTCAATCAAGAAACCGTCGTGGCCAAACTCCGATGAAATCACCTGGAGTCCGCCGCCAACCACGTCACACTTCAGGTGCTCGGCAATCTCGCGCTGTCCGCTGATCGGGAACAATCGGTCGGTATCAATGCCGGCAATCAAAGTGCGCGCCTTGATCTGAGAGATGGCTTGCGGCAGAGATACACGGTCACGTGCAATGTCGTGTGAGTTCATTGCGTGCACCAAAGTGATGTAGCTGTTGGCGTCAAAACGGCGCGTGAACTTGTTGCCGTGGAAGTCAAGGTAAGACTCAACGGCGAAGCGTCCGCCGCCACCCAGCGGGTTCACTGATGACTGCCAGGTGCGCTCGAAGCGATCGTTTAGTTCGCTAGGGGAGCGGTAGTTGAGCAGAGCCATGCGGCGTGCCAAGGCTAGGCCGCGGTGAGGGCCCTGTCCGGCACGTGCCTCATAGAAGTGTCCGTCCTTGAAAGCAGGGTCGGTTTTGATGGCCTCAATCTGGACGCCATTGAGCGCAATCTGATCAGCTGTAGTCACCGGTGGCGCTGCAATAACGGCCAGGTTGGTCATGGCCTCAGGGAACATCACGCCCCACTCCAGCGACTGCATTCCGCCCATGGACCCACCGATGATGGCATGCCACTTTGAGATTCCGATCACATCGGAGAATGCCTTCTGAGCATTCACTTGGTCGCGAATGGTCAGGAACGGGAAGCGGGAACCGTATTCAATGCCTTTGGCATCTAGCGATGATGGGCCCGTGGATCCCTGGCAGCCGCCCAGCATGTTAGGCGCAACAACGTAGAACTTGTCGGTGTCGACGGCAAGGCCCGGACCGATGATTCCGTCCCACCAGCCCTCGGTTGGGTGCGCCTTTGAAGACTTACCTACAGCGTGGGAGTCGCCGGTAAGCGCGTGCAAAACCAAAACGGCGTTGCTGGCTTCGGCGTTTAGAGTTCCCCAGGTTTCGAAAGCGATTTTGAAGGCGTGAAGGCTCTTGCCGCTTTCTAGTTTCAGCCCAGGAATCGGGGCAAACTCACGGTCGCCCGCAGGGTCGCCGTCGCGCCAAGCACCGGAAGCCGGTGGGCGTCCGATTAGCTGGCGACTCATCTCATCGGTGATAAACCCCGATGGGACGGCGTCCTCTGGTTTCTGAAATTCCATGGTTTCCTAGGCTCGCCCAGAAAAGGGCGTTCTAAGAATTATGCCAGCACGTTGAATGCAAGCTGCGCCAGAAGGGCTGCACCGTCGGAAATCACCGATTCGTTGTAGACCGCACGCTTGGAGTGGTTTGCCTCACGGTCTGCCTTGGCAAGACCTTCGGCCGCTGCGCCAAGGAAGATGAATGAGCCAGGAATTAGCTCCAGCACCGAAGAGAAATCTTCGCCACCGGTCATCGGGTTTTCCATGTACTCGAATCGTTCCGCCCCGAACATGTCGGTCACTGTTTCGCGCACAAGTTCAACGGAGTTTGGGTCGTTCAAAACGACCTTTGACGATGGCGTGAACTCCACGTGCGCCTTCACTCCGAAACCAGCCGCGATTCCGTCCATTAGGGCCTTGAGCTCATCGCGCACTCGCGTGAAGTTAGCCTTGCTGAAGGTTCGGATGGTGGCGCCAAAAGACGCCTCTTCCGGAAGAACGTTGGTGGTGTGGTCGTCACCAGCTTTGATCCAGCCGACATTCACAATCACCTGGTCGAAGGCGCTGAAAGACTTAGTTGTCAGGTGCTGAATGGCGTTTATTGCCTGAATCATCGGGGTGATTGGGTCTTTGCCGTCCCAAGGCATGCTGCCATGACCAGCCTTGCCGGTGAAGTGCACAATCATGTCACCCGCGCTGGCCATCATCGGTCCGCTCTTGGTGCTGAACTGCCCGGCTTCATCCTTGGAGAAAACGTGGATTCCGTATGCGGCCACTGGCAGTTCACCGTCCGCCAGGTGCATGCCGCGCTCAATCATCCGGTCCGCACCGCCGTGGCCTTCTTCGCCGCTCTGGAAGAACATCAGGACATTGCCCTTGAGGTTGTTGCGGTTGGCATGGATAAGTTTTGCCGCGCCAACACCGATTGCCATGTGAAGGTCATGGCCGCAGGCGTGCATGTAGCCGTTGGTGCTGGCGAATGGAAGACCGGTGTCCTCTACCACAGCAAGCCCGTCCATGTCGGCACGCAACAAAACAGTTGGGCCCGGCTGTGCGCCACGAATCATGACGGTGGCGGAGGAAATTTCCGGCTCGGAACGCACCTCGCCCAAGTCGCACACTTCGCGAAGGATTGTCGCAAGAGTGTTGGGTAGGGTCAGACCAAACTCGGGGATTTGATGGAGTTCTCGGCGCAGAGTAACTAGTTGCGATTGAAGCTGCTTGGCTTCTTCTGCGAGGTTCATTTTCACTCCATCGGATTGGTGCGTGCGACTGCGGTGTGGCGCTATGGCTATTCTGGCAGGTATGTGGTTCCAGCAAATGCATCCCGTGTGGCAGCAGGCCCTTTCGGGTCAGGAGGCCCTACTGAACCGCCTTGAGCAGTCGCTCTCGCAGCTTCCAAATCTCGCGCCAAGGCCACAGCTGGTGATGGCGGCATTCGCGGCAGATCCATCGAAGGTTCGGGTTGTGATTGTGGGCCAAGACCCTTACCCAACCCCTGGAGTTGCGGTGGGTCGGTCCTTCGCGGTTTCCGGGCTTCCCGTGCCGGCCAGTTTGCGCAACATGTTCAAAGAATTGGCTTCCGAGCTTGCTATTGAACCCACCGATGTCACCACCGCACTCGACTTGCACGGCTGGCAAGCCCAGGGTGTACTGCTGCTCAACCGCCACCTCACAACCCTTGAAGGTCAGGCGGGTGCGCACTTCAAAGAGGGCTGGCAGGCATTCACAGATGCCGCCATCGCGCACCTGCTTGCCGCCAACCCGCTCACAGTTTTGGTGCTTTGGGGCAACCAGGCGCAGCAGCTCAAAAAGACTCTGGCGCAGGCAATCTCCGATGCGGGGGAGCGCGCCATGCTGATCGAAGGCGTGCATCCGAGTCCGCTATCGGCGCATCGCGGATTTCTGGGAAGTAAACCTTTTGGAACAATCAACGCGGCATTGCAATCGGTGGGTCAAGAGCCGATAAATTGGTTGCTCTAGGCCCGTGCCTAAACTGACAAACTGGTGGTGAATCCATGGCTCTCGATTCCGAGACTCGCTGGCGTCTTGCGCGCAAGGCAAAGGCGTCTGCGGCTGTGAATGGAAGCGGCGAGGTGACCATCCGTGGCGCCTATGAAACCGACATGCCCGCCATCCTGGAAATCTACAACTACTACATCCAGAACTCGGTAGTCACCTTCGATCTAGACCCGATGCGCCTCAACGACTGGATCGAAAAGTTCCGCTGGATTCAGGGTCTTCAGCTTCCATTCCTTGTAGCAGTAACCGACAGCGGATATGTACTCGGATTTGCATACGTTGCCCCTTGGCGCCAGAAGGCGGCTTTCAAGCGCACTGTTGAGGACAGCATCTACCTGCGCCCAGCTGCAACTGGTAAGCGCATTGGTACCAAGCTCATGGCGGAGCTCATCCAGAAGTCGCGCGAGGCAGGCGTGAGGGAGATCGTTGCGGTGATCTCGGATAAAGGCGCGGAATCTTCCATCCAGCTGCATGAAACTATGGGCTTTGAGCATCAGGGCCACCTTGGAAAAGTTGGCTTCAAGTTCGGTCGCTGGCTTGGCACTGTGCTTCTGCAACTCAGTCTTTAGTTTTGGCTCGAATCTGGGCTCGAATCTGGGTTCCGGCAACCTGAGTCTTTGATGTGAAAATGCCCATCTTGGGCTTCTTATTCCATACAACTTTGCGTTTTACCTCTAACCTCGAATCTGTGATGTTGCGTAAAAGATTTGCCACTACTCTTGCACTCGCCGTAGCCGCTTCGGTGAGCCTTCTGGCGGTTTCGGGTCCTGCAAACGCGGCACAGACAACTTATTCAGAGGCCACCGCAGACGCCGCCCCAATTGGCCTATTGGTTCATTTCAAGGCCGGCTTCCAAGCCAACGGGCTGTTCGGGGTTCTCAACGGCCAGGGCGCTGTCGCTCGAACTGGAGTAGCCTTGGGCACCCAGCGCGCTCTCGGTTCGGGTTGGCACGTCCTCAACTTCCAAAATGCGGTTTCTGAGGTTGTAGCACAGCGCGCACTCAACGCCATGGCCACCCAGCCAGGTGTCACCTCGGTGGGCATAGACCGCTTCATCGCGGCACCGGCAGCGCTTGCCAAGTCGAACCAAAAGGCAGCCCTTCGCGGTTCTTCATCGAAGCCTGCCAACTTTGCAAATCTCTTGAAGAGCGCAATCTTCAAGTTGGCTCCCGCCGTGAAGAATCTTGCGGTAGTAGACGCCTACGACCAAACCGCGCCAAACGTGGCTCAGGTGAAGGTAAGTTGGACTGCACCAAAGCTTGCCACCGGCTACAAGATTGTCGGCTACAAAATTCAGAACTCCAGCGATGGCGGCCTCACGTTCCAGGACATTCCCGCAACCTACGGACCTAAGCAACTCAGCGCCAAACTCACTAGCGGCCTGGTGGCGGGTTCCCGCGTGGCACTTCGCGTGGCTGCGGTTACCAGCAACGGCAAGGTCTCCAAG
>JBDLQA010000059.1:0-6014 GCA_039800845.1 Actinomycetota bacterium | reverse complement strand
CACTCAGTATGGCTTGGCCGCAAGCGTCTGGACTTCCAACATGGAGCTGGGCATCGAACTCGGTAGGCGCATCGATTCCGGTGCACTGTTTGTGAACACCGTGGTTGCCAGCGACCCGCGCTTGCCTTTCGGTGGCGTGAAGTTGAGTGGTTACGGTCGCGAGTTGTCGGTTGAAGGTCTACGCGAGTTCTGCAACGCGCGCACCGTTGTTGCCAACGCGATGCCCCGTTCCTAGCTGAATCCGGATTGGTGGCTATTAGGTGTTGACTCACGCCTAAAATAAGTCTCGATGGCCGATTTAAGACGCATTGACGTCAACCTCATTCTTGTCCTGGACGCGATCCTCGCCGAGATGAATCTGACGCGTGCCGGCGAGGCAGTTGGCATGTCTCAACCAGCGGTTAGCGGCGCTCTTGCCCGCCTTCGCCAACAGTTTGACGACCCTCTGCTAATCAGAAAGGGCCGCCAATTCGAGCTGACCCCGCTGGCCGAAAACCTGCGCCCGCTTGTCTCGGAGGCCATGCTGGAAATCCGTCGAACCTATGAGCTACTGCCTTCGTTCGATCCCGCAACCAGCACGCGAACCTTCCACATTGGTGCCACCGATTACCTACTTTCGCAAATCACTAGCCCGTTGCTGAAAGTCCTGAAGACCGAAGCCCCGAACGTGAACATTGAGTTCGGCGTGCTTGGCTTCGACCAGCTAGTGAACGTAATCGACCTACTGCGCCGCGATGTCACCATCGCCAGTTCGACCATCGGCATTCCGGGCAAAAAGCAGTCGCTGTTCAATGAGACTTTCGTGTGCATCGCCAGCAAAGACAACAAGTTCATCAAGAACGGCAAGATGGGCAAAGAGTTGCAGTCGACCCTCGGACACGTGCGCATGACCTTTGGCGACAACCAGAGTCATCACATCGATGAAGCGTACGCCAAGGCCGGAATCACCGTCCACAACGCTATTTCCGTGCGCGGTGTCCTAATGATTCCAGCGATGATTTCGGGCACTGACCTAGTGGGCTGGGTTCCGGAGCGTCTGGCGGTACAGGTCATCAATAATCTAAACCTCCAGATTGTGGAGACCGACTTCGAAGCCCCGAAGATGACCGAGGCCGTGCACTGGCACCCATCGAAGTCTTCCGACCCTGCTATTCCTTGGCTGGTCAGCATGCTTCGTCGAGCCACCGAGATTCTGGAGTTCGGCGACGATGGCTAAGTCGGGCTTCTGACTACGAGCGCCGAGATTACTGGGCGCTGCTACTTAGGGTCGATGCCGAAGGCCGTTGCCAGACGGTCAATCTTCTGAGCGCGACCCAGGCGAGGTAGGTCTGAGCCGTCGCGAATGACGCGACCGCGAGCCTCGAAGTCGGCCATGAACTCACGAGCCCAAATGACGTCACTGTTGGTAGGGCAGATTGCATCGTTGATAACCACGCACTGGTCCATTTGCAGCGCCAACTTGCCGGTCAGACCCAGCACAACCGAGTGCTCCGACTGCTCGCGCAGAATCGGGTGGCTAGCGCCAACGGTAGGGCCGTCGATTGGGCCTGGCAGGTTGCCAACGCGACTGGCGGTCACCAGGCGCGAACGAGGGTAGGCCATCGCCATCGGGTCGGCAGCGGTTCCGGTATCGCGACGGTAGTCACCCGAGCCAAAAGCAAGGCGGAAGACACCTCGGGCGCAGGCGATGTAGCGGGCGTCCTCGATGCCCAAAGCCGACTCCACCAGAGCGATGATTGGCTTGGACTGACCGAGAGCGAAGTAGGTGTCCTCCACGTGCGCGGCCGACTCGGTCTTGGCCAGCATGATTCCCTGCAGGGTTTCGATCTTGCGCAGGCGCTCAATGTCGTGTGCCCAGAAATCGGTATTGCGGTCGTTGATTCGAACCCAGGCTCTATTGCCAGCCTCCAGCCATTCCGCAACCTGTTCACGTGCAGCTGTCTTGTTGGAAGGGTCGACTGCATCTTCAATATCCAGGATGATCTGGTCTGCGCGGGAATCACGGGCTGGATCAAAAAGTTCTGGGTGGGCGCCGTTTACCAGCAGCCAGGAACGTGCGACGTCCGCAGGAACCTCGGTGCGGGAATTTTCTTGGGTCATCTTTGAACCTTTTTTGAAACATGCAGGGCTAAGCCTGGCGGGTATGAATACAACGCTAGCAGGAGGCGCTGAGCGACAGTCATCAGACAAACCAATGCCTACGTTTCCTTCAGTTGGAACAATTACGCTGGATTTTTGGTTGTCATAACCAGACCCCGATGAAGTAACTGCGCTCACCCGCGCCTGCACCAGAGGACCACAAAATGGCCGAACTGCTATACCGTCTTGGCACTTTCTCCGCTCGCCGCGCTTGGTTGGTGATTGTCACCTGGATTCTGATTCTGGCGGCGACCGTCACGGCAATGACTGTGGCCGGCGGCAAATTGTCCAGCGCGATGTCCATCGATGGCATCCCAGCGCAGGTAGTCGTGGATCAGCTGAAGAAGTCTTTCCCGGCAGCCAGCCACGGTAATGCATCAGTCGTCCTGCACACTCAGAACGGTAGCTTTACCGCCGGTCAGATCGATGCCATCGGCAAAGAGTTGAAGGCCGTGGCCAAGCTCCCTGCGGTCACTTCTGTCATGAATCCTTTCACCGTCCAGGCGGATAAGGACCACCAGGTTTCCAACCTTCGTGAAGGCGTTCGCAAGGTAAACAATGGCAAGCAGCAGATCGTTGACGGTAAGAAGCAGCTGGCCGACGGCCAAAAGCATCTAAATGCCGCACAGGCGACGGTCACCGCAAATCTCAAGACGGCCCAGGCCGGTTTGGCTGCCGCCACCGATGGCAAGGCCAAGGCCGAGGCCGGTTTGCAGCAGGCGACCGCCGGCGTTCAGCAGGCACAGGCCGCCTACGATGCAGCCGTGGCCGCGGGTGCTCCCGCTGAGCAGCTGGCCGCCATCAAGACTCAGGTAGACCAAGCCCAGGCTGGAGTTTCGGCTGCCACCGCAGGAATCGCTCAGGCACAGGCCGGTATCGACCAGGCCACCGCCGGCATCGCGCAGTTGAACGCTGCCCAGCAGACCATAGACGACAAGCAGGCCCAGCTGACAGCCGGTAAGGCTGCCCTGAACGAGGCAGTGGACCAGCTTCCTGCAGCCGAGAAGAAGATTTACCAGGGTCAGCGAATCCTGACTGCCACCGCCGCTTTCCGCACTGTATCGAAGGACAACAAGACAGCCCTCGCCACCATCGTGTTCAACACAGGCGCAGACAAAGTTGAGGTGCCTCAGAAGAACGCCATCGTGGACTACTTCAAGAAGCACACGCCTGCTGGCGTCCAGGTTGAGTTCTCCAAGGAGCTCACCATGAGCATGGAGGGCATCCTCGGGGTGGGCGAAATCATGGGTCTGGTCGTGGCCGCCGTGGTTCTGTTCCTTATGCTTGGAACCTTCATCGCTGCGGGTCTGCCGGTATTGGCAGCCATCCTCGGTGTGGGCATCGGCGCAACCACCACCATGGCGCTATCTTCCGTGATCAGCATGACCAGCACCACCCCGACCCTGGGTGTGATGCTTGGCCTGGCGGTTGGAATCGACTACTCGCTGTTCATCTTGAACCGTCACCGTCGCCAGCTGAAGGCCGGCATGGATCTTCGCGAATCGATCGCTCTGGCCAATGGAACCAGTGGAAACGCAGTGTTCTTCGCGGGCCTCACCGTGATCATCGCGCTGGTGGCCCTGAACCTCACCGGCATCGGCTTCCTGGGCCAGATGGGTGACTTCGCGGCGCTGAGCATCTTCATCGGCGTTTTGATGGCCGTCACCTTCACCCCTGCCATAATCAGCCGCATCGGCATGCGCATTTTGAACCGTCGTGAACGAAGTGCGCTGGCTGCCAAGCTTGAGGCGGGCAACGATGGCGAGGCCGCTGAGGCCGCTGCAGCTGCCGCGACCGAAACCGCGGACGCTGCAAAACCTGCCAAGGCCGCCAAGAAGCCGGGCTACTTCCCTGCCAAGCACCCTTGGGTTTCCATCCTGGCTGCTGGTGCCGTTCTGGTCATTGGCGCAATCCCACTAGCATCGATGCGCCTCGGCCTGCCTGACGGCTCATCGGAACCAACCGACTCCACCCAGTACAAGGCTTACACCCTCGCCACCGAGGCCTTCGGCGCCGGCTCCAACGGAATGATTGTTGCCGTGGCATCGCTGGACCACTCGGTTTCCGGCTACCAGAAGCTGAAGACGGAGGCCGACCTCGCAACCGACATGATGAAGCTCCGCGATGTGAGCGCAGTCCTGCCGGCCGCCGTCAGCAAGGACAGCACCAAGATCCTGTTCGAAGTGCTACCTAAGACTGGTCCGGCGAGCGCCTCCACCGAAAAGCTGGTGCGCGACCTCCGTGACCTATCGCCAAAGTTCCAGGCCAGCTATGGCGCCACCCTCGGCGTTACCGGCTTGGTGGCCAGCAACATCGATGTCAGCAAGAAGCTGTCCGATGCCCTGCCGATCTACCTTGGAACCGTCCTGATTCTCTCGCTGATCGTTTTGATTCTGGTCTTTAGGTCGATCCTGGTTCCGCTGATTGCGTCACTCGGATTCCTACTTTCCGTAGCGGCCACGATGGGTGCCGTCGTGGCGGTTTACCAGTGGGGTTGGCTCGGTTCGGTCTTCGGTGTGCACGATCCGGCTCCGGTTCTCTCGTTCCTGCCAACCATGCTCATCGGCATCCTCTTCGGTCTGGCCATGGACTACCAGCTGTTCCTGGTTTCGGGCATGCGTGAGGCCTACGTGCACGGCATGAACGCCAAGGATGCCGTTGTTGCCGGTGCTCGCTCGGGCCGCACTGTGGTCTTGGCCGCCGCCAGCATCATGATCTTCGTCTTCGGCGGCTTCGCCTTCAGCCACCTCACCCAGGTGCGACCAATCGGTTTGGGTCTGGCGGTTGGAGTGCTGGCGGATGCCTTCCTGGTGCGCATGGTTTTGGTGCCAGCGATGATGAGCCTGCTGGGCAAGAGCGCCTGGTGGATCCCTAAGTGGCTGGACCGCATCCTCCCGGATGTGGATGTAGAGGGCGCCAAGCTAGAGCGCACTCACGCCATCCACTAACCGGGGGGGGGGCGGCTTACTTCGTTTGTAGCGCCGTCACAGTGACGTACATGTACTTCTTGACGTCCTTTGAACTGCGGCGATGCTTGGTGAGCGCTGTCACGCTTGCCACGATTCCGGCTCGCTTCACGGCGCTCTTCAAAATGCCCACGTGAATCTTGCTGATCTTGGCAGCCTTCGCCTTCGCCGACTTATAGCGCCAGTAGGTGACGGTGGTCACCTTGATCTGGGACAGGCCGGCGAAAGACTTCAGCAGCGATGAAAGCACCTTCTTTTGCTTCGCAGTGGCAGCCTTAAAGCTCAGCGGGAACTTGACTGCGGTGGCAAAGTTGATTCGCTTGAAGACCTGCACGCCCACCTGAGCAGTACGCACCTGAGTGGTTCCCAACTGGTCCACGTTTTCCAGCGCTTGAACGATGAAGTCGTGTGCACCGATCACCGCTGCAGCATCCACCGAAATCTGGGTTGTGAAAGCGCCGTTAGCATCGGTCATCAAGGTGGCCACCAGCTTACTCTCCGGGAAGAACCAGATCTTCACGGTGGAAATCGGCAGGAATCCGGTGCCCGCGACGGTGGCTTTCTCTCCCGCCAACAGGACCAGGGTGCTGCCAGCCGAGCTATTAGTGGAACCAGGCGCGCCAGGCGAATCTAGCGACTGTCCGGCCGCGTTGGTGACAGTTAACCTCCAGGCGCCGGCGTTGCTTGAACCTTCAACCGGAATCGGCCAGTCTGCTGGGTCAAGGTTCTTAGGGGCCGGCTTCGGGGCCGGCGCAGGCTCCACAGGATCCGAGTTATCAGCCGCAGCCGCGGCAATCTCAAACGATTGGCTCACGGGGGCGGCCGCTAGGAAGCCCGCGCTGGCGGCGGCAGTTGCCGAAACCTGACAGGTTCCAATCGCACGGAAGGTCACCAAGCCGGTGGCACTCA
>JBDLQA010000058.1:0-8892 GCA_039800845.1 Actinomycetota bacterium | reverse complement strand
ACTCAGCCAACTCGTTTGCGTTCGAAACAATGCCAGCTTCATCGAAGCGGCCATCCGGGTACCGCAAGAAGAAGCGGCTCATGCCATCGGCCACCACTAGGCCACGCGGTGAAAGCAGATTAGCCTCCGGATCGAGTGCCTTACCGAGACCCAAAAGGTCGCGTTCATCAGCGCCAGTTCCGTGCAGCAAGAGAAGGGTCCTGGCCTTGGCCGGATCGGACGCAGGCTTCCAAACGTGCGGACGGCGAGTGGTGCTGCCAATCCCGGCCATTAGGCAACCTCAAATGATCGCTTGGAGAGGCCCATCCAGAATCCGTCAATCTTTTGTTCCGGGATCTGCCCAGGGTTCAGGCTGGCGCCCAGTGAAACAAAGAGCGGCGTGAAGTGCTCAACGGTTGGATGCGCGAACGGCATGCCTGGCGCCTTTGTCTTGTAGTTGATCAGGCTCTCGATGTCGCCCTTATGCATTGCCTCAGCAACCCAGTGATCAAACTCGACGGACCACTCAGGCGGAGTTGCCTCGATACGGAACTCGCGAAGGAATGGCAAACCATGAGTCATAAAGCCGGAGCCAACGATCAGGATGCCGTGGTCCCGAAGCGGACGCAAACGAGCGCCAAGTTCCATGAGCTTCACGGGATCATGGGTGGGCAGCGACAACTGGATGACAGGGATGTCGGCATCCGGATACATGATCTTCACGGGAACCCAGGCTCCGTGGTCCAATCCACGCCGCGGGCTCTGGTGGAGCGGCTCGGTGTCCGGCATAACCGAGGCAACAAGCGCACCCAGCCAAGCAGCGTCTGGCGTCTCGTACTTTTCGTTGTAGTACTTCGGAGCGAACCCGCCAAAGTCATAAATCAGAGGGGTGTTGGCATCGGTGCTGGAGATAGCGACGGGCGCATTCTCCCAGTGAGCCGAAACAACCAGAATGCCCTTTGGCTTTTCGATGCCTGCGGACCAGTTACGCAACTGCTGCTTCCAGATTTCGTCATCGAGCAGGGGTGGCGCACCGTGAGACAGGTAAAGAGCTGGAAGTGTCATGCCTTGATTTTAGAGCGACCAACCAATTTTAGTCAAGGGGCACTTTACTAATAAATTCCGTGAGGATCGCGGCAGTCGCTGAGGCGCCGCAACGGGACGCTCCAGCCTCGACAAAATCGATGACCTGATCCAATGTACGAACACCGCCGGAAGCCTTCACGCGCAGCCTATCCCCCACGCATTCCTTCATGAGAGCAACGTTCTCGAGCGTTGCTCCAGCGGAAGCGAAACCAGTTGAAGTCTTCACAAAGTCAGCTCCCGCACGCTCGCTGATCTGGCAGGCGGTTACGATTTGGTAGCGCTTCAACAAAGCCGTCTCAAAAATGACCTTGACGATGCAGTCTGGGTTTACACCCTTGGCAGCATCTACAACGGCACGGATGTCGGCTTCCACCAGGTCTAGATACCCGTCCAGCAACTGGGAAACATTTAGGACCATGTCCACTTCAAGGCAACCGGCGGCAACCGCTTCAACGGTTTCGGCCACCTTTGCAGCCGTCGTGGTGGAACCGTGTGGGAAACCAATTACGGTGCAGACCGGAACCCCAGAAGCAGCAAGCTCCTTCGCAGCCAGCCTTACGTCCATAGGTCTGATGCAAACCGAGGCAGTCTTTACCTCCGCAGCCAGCCGGCAGGCATCGATGATTTCCTGACGACTTGATTCCGGCTTTAGAACCGAGTGGTCAATAAACGACGCGATTTGCGCGATGGTGTAGCCACGGTAGGTATTGCTCATAGTTTCAGTCTAGGTTTGAAGTGTGCGTTACACGGTTCAAGTCAAACCCGGGTCTAAAAAAGGACCCTTGGTGGAAACCAACGAGGACAACAGCCTGACTGTTTTCTTGCAGGAGCGCGCTGTTGACGGCGCTGCCAATGACGGGCTTGTGAAGGTTTTGGCAGAGCACTTCGGTGTTCGTAAGGCTGACGTAACCATAGAATCAGGCTTTACTTCGCGCATTAAGCGCGTAGGTATCGCGGACTGAGTAAAGAACGAAAGGCGACGGCATGCGCATCGCAATGGCAAACGACCACGCGGGTCTCCCGCTCAAGCTGGAAATCAAGGCTTGGCTTGAATCCCAAGGGCACAGTGTGCTCGATTACGGAACCCACACGAGCGATGCCGCAGACCTGCCGGACTACGTTTACCCAGCCGCCGTGGCGCTATCCGAAGGCAAGGCAGAACGCGGAATCTTTGTTGACGGCGTCGGCTACGGTTCCGCGATGATTGCGAACAAGGTTCCTGGAGTTTTCGCGGCCGTCTGCCAGGATTCATTCTGCGCCGAACTGGCTAGGTCCCACTCGGACACCAACGCACTTTGCCTCGGCGGCAAGATCATCGGAAGCGCCATCGCAATGGAAATCGTGAGGGTTTGGATGACCACCGAGTGGCTTGGCCACGAGGAATCAAAATACGCCCGACGCGTTGCCAAGGTCGTGGAGATTGACCAGCGCCACTGTGTGCCAGCGGCCACCGATGAATGCTGCGGCGGCAACTCGTGCGGCACGGGATCTGCTGGTCACGGCGCACCCGCTGCCAAGCAGCTCATCAACCTAAAGCAGCTATAGGCCGAGTCCCTAGACCGCGGCATCGCGTGCATGCACATGCGCGCAAGGGCCGAGCAAAAAGAAAAGCCTCCCGAATGGGAGGCTTTTCTTAGTTTGTGGACCCGAGGGGATTTGAACCCCTGACCCCCTGCATGCCATGCAGGTGCGCTACCAGCTGCGCCACGGGCCCGAACATTGCCGAGGCAACCGCTTTAGTTTATAGCAAATCGCCCGACAATGAAAATCAGCAGACTACTGTAGGTCAAGCTGGATTGGAACGCCATCCTTCCAGAGACGCTCTACCGAATAGAACATACGGTCCTCTTCGTGCATGACGTGCACAATCAGATCGCCGAAGTCCATAAGGATCCAACGGCCACCAGCCTTGCCCTCGATACGCAGCAGCTTGAGGCCAGCCTTCAGCAACAGCGCGTCAGCGATTCCATCGGCAATGGCGGGAGTCTGACGCTCGTTGCGGCTAGAAGCAAACAGGAAGACATCGGCAAGTGGGAAGACCTCGGATACGTCCAAGGCAACGATGTTTTCACCCAGCTTGTCGGCAGCCGCCTGGGCAGCGATTTGAGTGAGTTCTAGGGAACGGGTAGTTGCGGTCACTTTTTCCTTTATTGGTTAAAACTTGATGACGCCAAGCAGGATGCTGGCAATCAGTGCGCAGAGCAGCGCGAAGATGATGAACGAAGAAACCAGCACTAGGTGAACTACTCCCCAGCCCCTTCTAAGGCGGTTTGGGAACACCGATGCCTTGCGGCGAGTGCGTTCGTGGATTCGGGCGGGAATAGGCTCAATGCCAGAGACGACGCTCTCTTCAACCTCGGCAGACTTCGCTTCGTCAGCGGTCTCAGCAGCGTAAACCACCTGCGTGGTGTCGGTATCCACCGACTTAAGCCAAGGAAGTTCAATGGCACCCGTTGTGAGCACCGCTCCGGATTCAGGAAGGACAACGGACATATTGTTCAGGTCCGGTGCCGGATCCTCCACTACCAGGGCCTTTGGCTCTAGAACGCTGCTCTGCCCGGTAATTGGGGGAGCGTCATCGAAAGCCACTTCTGCCACGGCCTCAGCCTCAGCCTCAACTGACTCAGGCAGTACAGGAAGTGAACCTGTAGTAACCGGGTACCCCTTAGCCTCAAGTTCACGCAAACGCTCAAGCTCGCGCGCTTCGCGGCGCGTCATTGGCTTGTCGGTCATTTGGCTTCCCTGTAGAGGTTGTGGTCTTGTATGTAATTCAACACCTTGGTCGGAACCAAGTTGTCAACGGCGCCGCCGTTTGAGAACCGGGCGCGAAAATCTGTGGAGCTCAAATCCAAAGCCTCAATTTCAAGCACCGAGACACGTCCGGCAGCAATTGCAGGGAGATCCAGTTCCGAACCGGGCCTAGTGACAACAACGAACTGCGCCAGCCCGAGGAGCTCGTCAACGTCTTTCCAACTGCCCAGACCCGCCGCTGCATCAGTTCCAAGAATGAACCAGAACTCAGAATCCGGGTTGGATACCCTCAGTTCGCGCATCGTGTCAATAGTGTAGGTCGCGCCTTTGCGCCGAACGTCGATGTCGCTGACTTTGAATGCCGGGAATCCCTCTATAGCCAGCTTGACCATGTTCAGGCGGTCCTCAGCCGAGGTCGAATGCTGTTTTTGCCACTGATTGCCGGCGGGAACGAAAAGTATCTGATCCAGTTCAAGCAGTTCTAGAGCTGACGACGCAGCAAACAGGTGACCGTTGTGGATGGGGTCGAAGGATCCTCCGAAAACCCCTACCCTAGCGGCCAACTTCAAGCTATCGCTCGCTAGCTAAGGCTTAGTGGTGGGAGTCGTTGCCCGACTTGTGGTCGTGGCGGTTCGCTACATCGCGGTAGGACCAAGTGACGAAGCCAAGAAGAGTAAAGATGGCAAAAGCGATGAGGCCAGTCACGAAAGTTGGAAATGGCAATTCCATTCCGCTGCCTTCTGCAAGATTGATGATGTGGTGCATGAGACTCCTTGTTTATTCCAGATTACTCTAGGGAAAGACTTACGGACGAACGTGGCCGTTGCCACGCACAATCCACTTGGTGCTGGTCAGTTCCGGCAGACCCATTGGTCCGCGGGCGTGAAGCTTCTGTGTGGAGATGCCGACCTCAGCGCCAAAACCGAATTCGCCACCATCGGTGAAGCGGGTTGAAGCGTTCACCATGACCGCAGCCGCGTCAACCTCATTGATGAAACGCTCAGCGTTGCTGTAGTCCTCGGTGATGATTGCTTCGGTGTGCTTGGTGCTGTACTTAGCGATGTGCGCTAGGGCTTCATCCAGTGAATCTACCGTGCGAATTGCCAAGTCCATGGCCAAGTACTCGGTCTGCCAATCGTGCTCGGTGGCAGGAACAATGTTGGTGAAGGTGCCGACGGTTCGTTCGTCGCCGTGCAGGGTAACTTGCTGTTCCTGCAGCGCCTTTATGACGGAAGGCATAACGCGGTCGTAGGCCTTGCTGTGAACCAAGAGGGTTTCAACCGCGTTGCAGGCACCGATCTTCTGAGTCTTAGCGTTCACCAAAATTTCGGTTGCCCAGTCCACTCGCGCAGTCTCATCGATGAAGACGTGAACCACGCCTTCGCCGGTCTCAATCACAGGAACCTTAGATTCGGTCAGAACTGCCTGGATCAAACCGTGTCCGCCACGAGGAATCAAAACGTCGATCAAACCGACCGCCTGCATCATTGCCTGGGCGCCAGGACGACCAAACTCGTCAACCGACTGGATTGAATCTGGGTTCACTCCGCATGCCGAAAGTGCGTCCTGAAGCACCTGAACCAGAGCCCTGTTGGAATCCTCGGCAGCGGTTCCACCGCGCAGAACGGCAGCGTTTCCACTCTTGATAGCCAAGGCAGCAATGTCGATGGTGACGTTTGGACGCGCCTCGTAAATAGCACCAATGACGCCGAAAGGTACGCGTACCTGCTGAAGCTTCAAGCCATTTGGCAGGGTTCGGCCCCGAATGACATCGCCGATAGGGTCTGGAAGTTCGACAATCTCAAGTACAGCTTTAGCGAGGTCACTGATGCGACCCTCGTCCAATCGAAGGCGATCCTGAAGACCTGGACTCATGCCGTCAGCCGCAGCGCGCTTCATGTCCTTGGCGTTACCAGCGATGATTTGCTCAGCCCGCTCCGGAAGAAGCTGTGCAATCTTGCGCAGAACGTCGTTCTTGACGTGCGTGCTTGCCAAGCCAATCGAAGGCGCAGCGGCCTTGGCCAGCTGAATCTTTTCTAGTGCGGTAACCATAGGTTAATCTTAGGCGCGAGCCTGGAACCAGGTGCCAACGGCTTGGCCAGAAAGCGCCTGCTCAACCTGGGCCATCGAGGTGAGAATCACGTCTACACCCGCATCTGTTGCCAGAGTGGCAGCGGCAACTTTGGTAACTGCTCCCCCGGTGCCAACGCCGGTGGAGGTGCCACCGGTCTGCACTGCGGATAGATCTTGGCCGTAAGCAACATAGTCGATTCGCTCCGCGCCAGGAGTGCTCGGCGGCGCGGTGTAAAGCGCATCTACGTCGCTCAACAGAACCAGAGCGTCGGCTTCAACCAAGACAGCCACCAGGGCCGCAAGGCGGTCGTTGTCACCAAAGCGGATCTCCGCAGTGGCCACGGTATCGTTCTCGTTCACGATAGGAAGAACACCCAGTTCCACCAGTCGGTCGATAGCGTGCTTCGCGTTGAGGCGCGTGACTTCACCGGCCAGGTCTTCACTGGTCAGGAGAACCTGACCCGCGATCCAGCCGAAACGCTCCAGGCTCTGCTGGTAGCGGGCGATGAGGCGCGACTGACCAACCGCCGCAAGCGCCTGACTGGTTGGGAGGTCGTCTGGCTTGCTCTGTAGGTTCAGTAAAGGCATTCCAGTAGCGATGGCACCGGAAGAGACCAAAATAACTTCACAACCGCGGTCGCGGCTGCCAGCCAGAGCTGCAATCAGTTTGTCGATGTTGGCTTCGTTAGCACCTGAAATAGACGAAGAACCAACCTTCACAACCACACGCTTGGCAGTTGCGATGTGTGCGCGATCATTCAGGTTCATGCTGCGTCTTTCGGTCTGTTTTAGGTTGCCGTTTTACTCGAAGTCAGAGTCGTTGAAGAGCCCAGCCTTACCTTCGGCTTCCATCTCCGCACGAAGGCGGGTCTTGGCATCCATAAGGTCCTTGTATTCCTTACGTCGCTCAACGTTTGTTCTGCGATCGTTGGTGTCCAGGCGCTGGTCGGAGCCTCGTGGACCCGCAATCAGCTCGGCATTGCTGCTAATGGTTGGCTCCCAGTCGAAGACCACGCCATCCTTTTCACCGATGACAACTGTGGAGCCCGCCTGAGCGCCGGCCTTGAACAGTGCATCTTCGATACCGATTTTGGCGAGGCGATCGCCAAGGTAACCAACGGCTTCTTCGTTGCCAAAGTTGGTCTGAGCAACCCAACGTTCTGGCTTGACGCCAACGACGCGGAAGTAGTGGTCCATGCCGTCGAACTCCTTGGTGACCTTGAAGCCACCTTCGACGCGCTTTGGCTGCATAAGAGTGATACGAGGCTTTGCAGGAGCCGCCTCAGTTTCCTTGCGGGCCGCGGTCACCAGCTCCGCCAGTGCGAAGCTGAGCTCGCGAAGGCCCTCATGGCTGGCAGCCGAGACCAAGAACACCTTGTATCCGCGGGCCTCGAGGTCTGCCTTCACAAACTCCGCCATGTCGCGGCCATCTGGGAGGTCTACCTTGTTGAGGGCAATCAGCTGTGGGCGCTCCAGCAGCGGAGTACCGCCATCTGGAACCTCGTACTGACCAAGTTCCTTCAGGATGATGTCCAAGTCGCGTAGCGGGTCGCGGTCGCTCTCCAACGTGCCACAGTCCAAAACGTGAAGCAACGCGGCACAGCGCTCAACATGGCGCAGGAACTGCAAACCAAGACCCTTGCCCTCGCTGGCGCCCTCGATGAGACCCGGGACGTCTGCCACGGTGTAACGAACCTCGCCAGCCTGAACAACACCTAGATTCGGGTGCAGGGTGGTGAATGGGTAATCAGCGATCTTCGGACGAGCCGAGGACATTGCTGCAATCAGAGATGACTTGCCCGCGGATGGATAACCAACCAGTGCGATGTCGGCAACAGTCTTGAGCTCCAAAATGATGTCGCCAGACCAGCCTGGAACACCGAGGAGCGCGAAACCAGGAGCCTTGCGCTTGCTCGAGGCAAGGGCAGCGTTACCCAAGCCACCGAGGCCACCCTCAGCTATCACGAATTCCATTCCTGGCTCGTCTAGATCGGTTAGGAACTCACCCTTGTCGTTCTTGACGACGGTGCCAACTGGAACCGGAAGTACGTGGGATTCACCAGTCGCGCCATTGCGGAAGTCACCGGCGCCCTGATTGCCATCGGAGCCTTTGCGGTGTGGCTGGAAGTGATAGTCGAGCAGGGTTGTAACTGAAGGGTCGGCGATGAGCGAGATGCTGCCGCCGTTGCCGCCGTTACCGCCATCAGGACCACCAAGTGGCTTGAACTTCTCGCGGTGCACCGAAACACAGCCATCGCCGCCATTTCCGGCGCGCACGTGCAGAGTCACTTGATCTACGAAACTAACCATCAGTGTCTCCTCTCTTGGCTGCTTCTATTACAGCGATATGAAATGTAGGCGAGCACTCGGCTCGCCTACATTTCGAAGTTATTGTTTGCGCTTAGGCAACGACCACGTTTACAACGCGACGGCCGCCCTTGACGCCGAACTCAACTGCGCCAGCCGAAAGTGCGAACAAGGTGTCATCCTTGCCACGACCTACGTTTGCGCCTGGGTGGAAGTGGGTTCCACGCTGACGAACGAGAATCTCGCCTGCGTTGACTTCCTGGCCTGCGTAACGCTTTACACCGAGACGCTGAGCGTTCGAGTCGCGACCGTTACGAGTGGAGCTAACACCCTTTTTAGATGCCATTTTGGGTCAGTCCTTTACTTGATCTCGGTGACCTGGACACGAGTCAGCTCGTGACGGAAGCCCATGCGCTTCTTGTATCCGGTCTTGTTCTTGTACTTCTGGATGATGATCTTTGGGCCACGGAGGTCGTTGAGGACCTCGGCGGTTACCTTGACCTTGGCAAGTGCCTTGGCG
Organism: Actinomycetota bacterium; assembly: GCA_039800845.1. Taxonomy (GTDB): domain Bacteria; phylum Actinomycetota; class Actinomycetes; order Actinomycetales; family Microbacteriaceae; genus Rhodoluna. Next base: position 176 of record JBDLQA010000058.1, on the reverse strand, counting down.
TCGGTGGTGACCTTGTCACCGTCAACGAGAAGCAGAGCTGGAAGCTCAATCTTGCCGTTGGCATCGCCCTTAACACGGTCGAGAGTCACGATGGTGCCTACCGACACCTTCTCCTGGCGGCCGCCTGCGCGGACTACTGCGTAAACCACAGATCTACCCTTTGTTCAAAAGACTTA
>JBDLQA010000057.1:0-7518 GCA_039800845.1 Actinomycetota bacterium | reverse complement strand
GACCTCAAGATTTACGACATCGCGGCGCTGGTACCGATTGTTGAAATCGCGGGTGGACGATTCACCGCCATTGACGGCCCGCTTACCGAAGAGAGTTCATCGGTGCTGGCCACCAATGGGCCACTTCACGAGGCCAGTGCCGCCATACTAGCTAGGTAGATTGTACGTTGGTGCTATTGTCATAACAAGGTGTCAAAGGTTGCCACCTGCTACCTAAAGGTTAGAGATTGAGCCAACAAGAGCAGCTTCTTCCACTTTCGCTATTCATTGATCTCGAGCGAAGCGGGCCAATACCCCTCTATTTTCAAATTTCAACCCGTTTGGAAAAGGCAATCCTCGACGGGACACTGCCCGCCGGTGCGCGTCTAGAGAACGAAATTGCTTTTGGCGAACGACTTGGCCTTAGTCGACCTACCGTTCGCCGGGCAATCCAAGACCTGGTTGACAAAGGCCTACTTGTGCGCCGCCGTGGTATCGGCACGCAGGTAGTACACGGGCAAGTAACGCGAGGCCTGGAACTAACATCACTTCACGAAGACCTTCAGCGCTCGGGCAAGAAGGCAACTACAAAACTACTTTCCCTAGCCGTAACCAAGGCATCAAAGCGTGAGGCAGAGCACCTAGGCTGTCCGGTCGGAACTGAGATCCTTCACCTGAGGAGATTGAGATTAGCCGATGGAGTGCCTGTCTCAGTCATGGAAAATTGGCTGCCTAACGAATTCATAGACCTAACCGAGATGGATTTAAGCGAACATGGCCTTTACCAGCTGCTTAGGTTTAGAGGAGTCAGCCTAAAGGTTGCAAAACAACGCATTGGAGCCCGAAAGGCGAGCGCCGAAGAAGCCACCCTGCTCAACATAGACAAAAACTCGGCACTTCTGACGATGGAGCGCACGGCCTACGACAACAGTGGCAAGGCAATCGAGTTCGGCCAGCACTGCTACCGCCCGGACCTCTACTCATTCGAAGTAACGCTAGTCGAAAAATAAACCTAGTTTGAGTTCCAGCTGACGCCAGCCAAATTAGCTGAGGTCTTCAGAGTATTCGCGGCATATTCCAGACCTTCTATACGGCCCATTGATGTGTCCTCATGTTCAATGTTGAGCCACATTCCAGGGTCAACCGCCTCACATGCACTTATAAAGCGAGCCCAGTAATCGGCGCCATGGCCCTTTCCGACCGCAACAAAGTCCCAAGCACTTTTCTGAGGCCATTCATTGACCCATTCGTCGCCACCAAGATTCACACGATCCTCGGCAGGGTCAAGCACCCGAAAGCTATTGTCGAGTACGCCAACTAGTTCCGCGTTCTTGGAATTAACCAAAACATCCTTCGCGGCTGCTTGGTAAACCAGTGGCCCTAGCTCCCGGACTACGGCGATGGGGTCCATTTGCTGCCAAAAAAGATGCGAGGCATCCAGTTCCACGCCGATATTCGTTGCCTTTGCGCTCTCCACTAACTCGCGAATAGTAGGCACGTTGAAAACTAAATTTTGAGGATGAAGTTCGAGGGCTATTTTTACATCCATGTCTCGCGCAATCATGTCAACCTCTCCCCAGAATTTCGCCGCGATTCCGAATTGGTATTTGATTACCCCAATCGAGGCCGAGTTCCAAGCATTAACCATCCAGTTTGGAATAGTTGCACCCGGCTCTCCCCCAGGAAGCCCACTCATTGTGACGACTCGATCCTGGCCTAGTCGCCTTGCCAAATGAATACTTCTAATAACATCTGCGGCGTGCTTGTGGCCGATTGCAGGGTTTGGATGAAGCGGGTTCCCGTTGCAGTTCAATCCAGCTATTGAAACGCCGGACTCTTCAAACAACCCGAGGAAATCATCTCTTGCCGTATCTGATTTGAGAATCTCATCGAGGATAGGAATGTGGACCGGTGGGAGAAATCCACCGCTGTTAATTTCAAGCCCCTGAAGTCCAAGGCCTTTTAGAACCCCCAACGCCTCGACTAGTGGGCGATCATGGAGGATGGCGCTGTATACACCGAATCTCATGGCTAACCTTTATGACCTTAAAGAGTTTGGGGCCCCGATTATTTTCGGGGCCCCACTCGTTTACTTAGCTTGCGCCTCTCTGAAGGCCTTGACTGCTTCTGCACCACCAACCACCGCAGCGGTCAGCTCCTCGACGCTAGTGTCTTCTTTGCGAACATCTAGGATCTTTCGACCGTGGTTCATTACGATGTGACGATCGCAGACCTTGTACGCGTGGTGCAGGTTGTGCGTAACTAGAACCGAACTGACACCCTCGGCCTTGAGCTGACGGAGGTAGTCGAGCAGGGCCTCGGTGGCTCGCACCGCGAGGGCAGACGTAGGCTCATCCAAAATCAGCAGGCTCCGCTTGAAGTGAACTGCGCGCGCGATGGCAACGGCCTGAGCCTGACCACCTGACAGTGACTGAACAAGCTGCTTCGGAGACTTGATTCCCTCGATGCTTACGACGCTGTCAAGAACATCGGCTGCAATGCGGTCCATCTCCTTCATCTTCATGATTCCCAATGGGTTGGTGATTTCGCGACCCATGAAGATGTTGCGGGTAATAGTCATTTGTGGCACGAGGGCCGAATCCTGGAAGATGGTCTCAACACCCAGGTGCTCGGTGGCCTCGCGATTGACACTGTCAACCTTCTTCTCATCCCAGAAATACTCGCCCGAAGTGGCAGGGACCACACCAGACATAATCTTTACGAGCGTGGATTTTCCGGCGCCGTTGTCTCCGAGGAGTCCGACAACTTCGTTTTTACCAATCTCGAACGATACGTTCTCGAGAACGGTGTTTGGGCCGTACTTCTTAGTTATGCCTTCAAGGCGTAGGAGTGAATTGCTCATCGTGCTTTTCCTTCCATGAGCTTGTTGAAGATGGATGCAATAACAATGGTGATTCCAACGAACACCGTGATGTAGAAATAAGGAGCCTGTCCAAGAATCAGACCGTTCTTGATGAGTTCGATGAGGGCAGCGCCGCAAATCATTCCAATGATTGAACCACGACCACCCTGAAGGGCAGTTCCTCCCACTACAGCTGCTGCAATGGCAAATAGGGTGTAGTCCTGGGTGGCACCACCGCCGGCCTGCATCGATGAGGTACGCACGGCAATCATGATTGATGCTAGGCCAACTAGGCCACCGTAGATACCGAAAGCCATCAACTTAACCTTGCGAGGGTTGATGGAAATAGCTTGCGCCGCTGCTGCGTTGCCACCCACAGCGTAAATGTGGTTTCCCAGACGGTGGCGGTGTAGGAAGAACCAGGCTGCAACACCCACGATGATTAGCCAGACCAACTGAGAGCGGAAAACGCCAAAGTCGTGAGCGAAAAGGAACTCCATGGCTCCGTTGCGGTTCTTATCTTCGATCATTGCCGCTTCGGTTCCGTTTTCCCAAATCGAGGCACCCGCCCAGAAGAAGCTCATACCGAGTGTTGCGATAAAAGAAGGAATTTTGGTGTAGACCACGATTGCACCGTTTACCAGGGCGATGATCGCCCCGGAGGCAATGGCGGCCAAAACTGCAGGGAAGAGGCCCCACTTGGCATCTACCTGGATGAAGATGATCGCATTGAAAGTTAGCGACGCGCCTAGGGAAAGGTCGAATTCATCCGCAACCATGAGGATTCCAGCTCCGATGCCAAGAATCGCTAGCACTGGCACGGCCTGTGAAATAACGCCTGAAAGATTGTTTGGATCTAGGAACGGGAAATCGTTTGGGATTACCAGACCGGCAATAACGTATCCGATGATCAACACAACGAGCACTATGCCAATTTCAAAGGCGCCGCGACCTCGAACGAACTGGAGGTTGTACTTGAATGCCTCGAGTCCCTTTTTGGGAGTATTGTCCGAGATTCGGCGAATCTTAGTTATGGACTCTGTCGAGGCTGGAGCCTGGATTATTTGAGACTTACTCTCGTTTGTCATTTTTGTTTCCTTGTGAGTTGGCCTAAGTGCCCTTTGAAGCTATGTTTTCAAGTCGTTGGGGGTCTACCGAGACGGGGTCGACCCCCAACTCCATAAGTTGAACCTTAGTAGCGAATGCCCTTTAGGTCCTTGGCGGTGATGTTGGTGATGTTGGACTTGTTGAGGAGACCGTTACCACCGGAGTTGATGTTAGCTGGCGAGAAGCCGAAGTCCATCTCGAGAATAGTCTGCATTACAGACTGGAATCCCTGGATGTAACCCTGCTGGTCAGCAGTTGCAAGGATGGTTCCGGCCTGGATGCCCTTGACGATTGCAGGAGCAGTGTCGAAGCCGATCACCTTGGTGGTGGTGTTTCCCGCAGCCTTAAGTGCAGCTGGCAGGTTACGGTGTGGGGTTCCACCAACTGGAATCATGAACTTGACGTCCTTGTTGGCCACGAGGAAGGTGGTCAGTGCGTCAAGAGCAGGAGCGTCATCTCCACCAGTGCGGAGCCACTGCTTCTGTGGCATCACGTCAGCACCCCAAGCCTTCAGGGTGTCGTAAACGCCGCCACCGCGCTGAAGTGCGTAAGGCTGGTCTGGCTCTTCTGCAGTGATCTCAACCTTGTCGCCCTTCTTGATTGCACCTGATGCAATAAGAGTCTTGGCAACAGTGACACCGACAGCGTAGAAGTCCTGGCCAACGAAACCGTCAACACAGTCGCCTGCGGTTGCTGGTGCAGGAACGTTGTAGGACATAACGATGATGCCCTTCTTGTGTGCCTGACATGCAACGTCAACCCAAGCCTGGCCCTCGTTGAATGGCATCACGATTGCGGCTGGCTTGTGCGAGATGGCGGTCTGAACCAGGTTGACCATCTGCGACGAGCTTCCGTTTGCAGTCTGGTGCACGAATTTCAGCTTTCCGAGCTTCGCGGCAGTCTGTCCACCGTGCAGAATCTGTGCCCAGAAGGCGTCACCGGCTGGGTCGTAGTAGGTGAAGAAATAGGCAGTGCGGTTCTTGGCGCGCGAACCGAAACCGTCGGTTACTCCACCTGCGGCCGAAGCCACAGTTACTGACGACATGGTCAGCGCGAGCACACCAGCAGCGGCGACGATTGCGGCACCGATCTTCTTTGGATTTAGCTTCACTTCTTTGTGTCCTTTTGTCTATGGAAATCCTCTTGCGAGGGTTTGGATTATTCCAATTTCGAAGATAGTGGAACTTTGATGTTATGTCCTTACATATTCGATAACGAGTTCATAACTAAAAACCACGCTTTTTTACTTGCTCGTGCTAGTGACTTTCAGCCTGAAAACAAAGGGGGTTCCAGCAGTTATCGTTCTGTTACCTTGGTTTGCTCGTGCTAGTTCTAATAACCAACTCGGAACTTGTCAAGTAGGTTTGCGATAGATAAAGCTCTCCCCTAATACGCCGCACGAGATCAAAAATCGCCGCTTCGGCAAGTTCCTTAGGGTCCTGTCTTACAGTTGTGAAATTCAAATACGGATAGCGTGCGAGAGTATCGTCGTAACCAATGACGGACAGGTCACAAGGGATTTTGATTCCGGACTGAGCAAATCGGTGCGAGAGCCCAGTCGCGCTTTGGTCGTTATTGCAAATCACCGCGGTAGGCAGTTTGTTTCGGCCCAATAGTGCCTCGGCCGCTACTGCACCGCCTCGCTCAGCAAAGTCGCCGGGCAGTGAAACTACATCGGGCTCGAGGCCGTGCCGGGCCATGGCTTTCTCATATCCGACGAGTCGAAATTCGGCATCTAGCATTTCTGGCCCCAGGACATAGGTGATTTTTTCGTGTCCCAGACGGATCAGATGTTCTGTAGCCTGTTCCACCCCAATTTCACCGTGCGAAGAGACAACACCGCACCTCACTTTTTCTAGCCGGCGACCAAGCGAAACCAACGGAATTTCGCGTGCCAACATTTTCAACCTATTTGTGCTCAAACGAGAAGCGATCAGGATGAGGCCATTGCACCGGTGGCCCAACAGGAAATCAATCGCTTCTTGTTCATCGTGATCCACGCTTGCGGAACTCAGCACAATTGAGAGGTTATTCGCAGCAGCCTCGCTGTATAAGGCAGGTAGCAATTCTGTCATCGACGACTCATTGGGGTGAAAGACCACGCCTATGTAGTTAGTTCCATCACTTCTGAGCGACCTCGCCGCCAGGTTCGGTCGATACCCCAACTCTTTGGCCGCGGACTTAATTCTGTCTTCGGTCTCCGGGCCGACTCCAGGCTGACCGTTGAAAACCATTCCCACAAGTTGCCTCGAGACACCAACTTTTGCCGCTACATCGGCCATAGTCGGGGGTCTAGCCGCAGACTTATCTCGCTTTTCGTACGCTGACACAGTTTGATTCTAGGGAGCGAGAAAGCGAGCCACATCGCGTGACTCGCTGTTCTAATCTCGAATGACTTAGGAGTGTTTTGAAACTAGGTCCTTGATTGCCTGAAATTGGAAAACCGCAGTTTCGTGATTGGTTTCGTTCTCTGCGAAAACACTCGAGCAAATGACGCTATCTGGATTGTCCAGGAAGCCGTTTTGCTTCAGGGCACCAAACAGTTGGTCAAAGTTGACGTCTCCTTGCCCAACGCGCAGATGCTGATGAACTCTGACTGCGTTTCCCGGCGGGTTGGTTATGTAGCGCAGCCCATGGCTCGCAGTGTGGTCCATCGTGTCGCTAATGTGGACTATGCCAACTCGACCCTTGGCCGCCTCTAGGATTGCCTCGGGCTGATTGCCCATGTGGAAAGTATGCGAGGCAACATAAACCATCCCGAACGACTTGCTATTGATCCCTCGGATTACGCGCCAGGCGGCCAAACCGTTTTCCACAAAGTCGTCAGGGTGAGGGTCAATGAAAACCTTCACGCCAGATTTCTCTACCAAAGGCACAAGTTCTTCCATGCTGCGGTAGAAGGCGCGTTCCGACTCCTCAGCTTTTTCAGGCCGTCCAGAAAATTCCGTACCGATTACGGGTATTTCAAGTTGCTCGGTGATTTGTAGCACCCGCTTGAAATTGCGAACGGCCGCCTCTCGAGCATCTGGGTCTGGACTTGACCAGCGAATAACCGGCAGTGTGCTGGCCAAGCCAACCCCTGCATCCTTTGCAACCTTCTTGAACTTCGCCACCAAATCGTCATCAGCTTTAGGGTGATTGAAGAATGGAATCAGATCGGCATGAGGAGTTACCTGGAGCCACTCGTATCCCGCCTTTGCGGCTGCATCGGGGAATTCAAGCAGGGAGTGCGTGTGGTGAAACGGTGTGGGATCCAGTGCGATTTTGACCACTTTTGTTACCTTCCCTTAGTTGTAGAAAGACGGTTTTGCAACATAACTAACTGGTACGGTTTCACCGTTTGCACGAGCCTTTAGACCCGCCTCCACGGCAGCCGCCGCCAGATAGCCATCCCAGGCGCTGGGTCCGTCGATAGTTCCGCGCTTGACAGCATTGACCCAACGCTGAATTTGGGAATCGTAGGCACCGGCGAACCTGGTCTTGAAGCTCGTGTGTTCCGTGTTTGCAACCTTCGCATCGAAGAAGCGAGTCATGCCTGCTGTTCGGCCTATTTCAGCAATACCGCGCTC
>JBDLQA010000056.1:0-4661 GCA_039800845.1 Actinomycetota bacterium | reverse complement strand
TGGCGCCAATCGGGAAGATGACGTGTTTTAGCTCCTCAGCGGTTAGTACACCAAGCACATACGACTGGTCCTTGGCAAGAGCCGGGGAACGGTGAAGTTCCAGCTGGCCGTCAGCGGTGGTTATTACTTCCGCGTAGTGACCGGTGCAAATGGCATCAAAGCCAAGTGCCAACGCCTTTTCTAGCAGCGCCGCGAACTTGATTCGCTCGTTGCAACGCATGCATGGATTTGGAGTGCGACCGGCGGCATATTCCGCGATGAAATCATCGACGACGTCGGCCTTGAAGCGATCCGAGAAATCCCACACGTAAAAAGGAATATTCAGCACATTTGCTGCACGCTGGGCATCCATTGAGTCTTCGATGGTGCAACAGCCGCGCGAACCCGTGCGCAGGGTTCCAGCATTGCGGCTAAGCGCCAAGTGAACGCCCACAACTTCGTGCCCCGCTTCAACAGCACGTGCTGCAGCCACGGCGGAATCAACTCCACCGGACATAGCTGCAAGAACCTTCATAGGTTCAATTAAACCCGTTGCCTGCAACATTTATTGCAGTTGACGAAAACCCGCTAAATAAGCGTGTAGCCGGCCTTCTTCGCCTTTTCATATGCACCGGGCAAGGCTTGCAAGAAAGCATCGATGTCCGCTTCAGTTGTGGTGTGACCGAAGGAAACGCGCACGCAACTTGAAGCCGCGAGACGATCGTGCCCCATGGCCAACAAAACGTGCGAACCTCCCACAACCCCGGCTGTACAGGCTGATCCATTGCTGATGGCTACATGAGCCGAATCTAGTAGGAATAGCATCGACTCCCCCGCGCAGCCGGGGAAGATGATGTTGACGATGTTGCTCAGGCGAACATCCGGCAAAGAATCAGCCGGTTCACCTGCAACGTAAGCATCTGGTACCAAAGCAGCTACTCCAGAAATAAGTTTGGTTCGCAAGCCCTCCCAAAAAGCTCGCCTTTCACTCAACTCACGTGCAGCCACCTTCAAAGCAAGGGCAACTCCGCTCGCGCCAATGGCATCCTGTGTTCCTGGGCGAATACCGCGCTCCTGTGAACCACCAAACGATCGAGCGTACACCTTTACACCGCGACCCACTAGCAGAACTCCCGTACCAACCGGTGCACCGATCTTGTGGCCGGTGAAAGCCATCGTGGAAAGCCCGCTGGCCGAAAAATCAACCTCCATGTGCCCAACGGCAGCAACAGCATCGGAGTGCATCGGCACCTGGTAACGCTTGCAAATCGCAGCCATTTTCGGGACGTCGATGACGGTACCAGTTTCGTTGTTGGCCCAAATCGCAGCCACTAGAGCAACCCGCTCCGAGTTTTCCTCAAGGAAGCCCTCAAGCCATTCAAAATTCGGCTGTCCATGAGAGTTGACGGGGATTAGCTCCACCCTCGCGCCAAAGTGCTTCTCAACAGCCTCGGCGGCTTCAAGCACGGCATGGTGCTCGGTGCCCAAGGTGAGGATAATTTCTCGCTCAGCCTCGGAATTTCGAGCAGCAAAAAGACCCAAGATCCCTAGGTTATTTGCCTCGGTTCCACCAGACGTGAAGATAACTTCTGCTCGATTGCAGTTCAAAACCGCAGCAATGTCTTCGCGCGCCTGCTCCAACTGCATCTTGGTTTGTTGGCCAAAACTGTTTACGGACGATGGATTTCCGGACTGCCCCAGGAGACCCGAAATTAGGCTGACAACCTCTGGGCGAACCGGAGTGGATGCGGCGTGGTCAAGATAAACGGCCATGCTCCAACACTAACGGCGCCGGACAGAAGAACCGCGCGCGCGCAGGGGTTGCTATGTAACACGCCTGAAATGGTTTGCAAAGTAGGATTGAAAAAATAATGTCCAGTACCGCAGTTGAACTCAAAGTAAACCCACGCCGGATGGGAGTCACCTTTAACGGTGGCATTGGTTCAGTGCGGGTGTATTCAGCCAACGCGGAGAGCATTTCTTTTTGCATTCTCGATGGCAAGAATCCTCGCCAGGTTATCGAGACCATCGAGTTGGTCCGCGGTGACAACGACATCTGGGAAGCCACCGACCGAAAGATCGTTCCGGGCATTAGCTACGCCCTTCGCGCAAACGGACCTGAGGGGCCACGTCACGCTTTCAATCCAAGTCTGAACCTGATTGATCCTTATGCTCGTTCGGTTGAACGCCTGAGCGCCCGCGAGTACTACTGCGTTGCCACCGAGGACGACTTCGACTGGCAAGGTATAACCAAACCAGAAACCCCGCTTGACCGCACCATCATTTACGAGGCGCATGCCCGTGGATTGACTCGCGGAAACCAAAACTTGCCGGACGACATCCGCGGAACCTACGCCGCCCTGGGCCACCCGGAAACCATCAAGCACCTGCTGGAAATCGGCGTTACATCCGTTGAGCTGCTGCCGATCCACATGTTCATCTCCGAGCCGCGCCTCATGAACATGGGCCTCATTAACTACTGGGGTTACAACAGCATCAACTTCTTCACCCCGCAACCTCGGTATGCCACCTCAGCAGCCCGCGAAAAGGGCCCGCAGCACATCGTTGCCGAACTGAAGACCGCAATTCGCGAACTTCACCGCGCCGGCATCGAAGTGATTCTGGACGTTGTTTACAACCACACTGCAGAAGGTGGCGGCGGCGGCTTGACCTATTCCTACCGCGGCCTGGATAACTCCAGTTACTACCGCCTGGATGAGCGTGGCTGGTATCAGGACACAACCGGTTGCGGAAATTCTTTGGACTTCTCCAATCCGCACGTGGTGAACCTGGCAATGGACTCGCTGCGGTACTGGACAGAAGTTATGCAGATTGACGGCTACCGCTTCGATCTAGCCACAACGATTGCTCGTGACGGCTCTAATACGTTCGACCCAAACCACCCGATGTTGCAGCAGATGCAGGAAGACCCGATTGTTTCTTCCGCAAAGCTGATCATGGAGCCTTGGGATGTGGGCCTTGGCGGCTGGCAAACCGGAAACTTCCCTGACCGCTTTAGCGAGTGGAATGACCGCTACCGCGACAGCGTTCGCCGTTTCTGGCTGACCGACCTAGCCGATGCCCGAAACAGCGGCAACCACTGGAATGGAGTTGCCGACATCGCCACCCGCCTTGCCGGCTCGCAGGACATCGTTGGTGGACCAAACGGGCCACTGGGTACCGTGAACTTCATCACCGCCCACGACGGCTTCTGCTTGAAGGACCTGGTTTCCTACAACGTGAAGCACAACCAGATCAACGGCGAGAGCAACCGCGATGGCGCCGGAAATAACTACAGCTTCAACTTCGGCGTTGAAGGTGAAACCCAGGAACCTGAGATTCGCGCGCAGCGACGCAAGGCCGCTAGGAACCTCTTGGGCACCCTGTTGTTCTCCGCGGGAATCCCAATGGTCACCGCTGGCGATGAGCGCGGCAAAACCCAGCACGGCAACAACAACGCCTACTGCCAGGATTCAGCTCTTTCGTGGGTCAACTGGGATTTGAGTCGATCGCAGGCGGACGTACAAACCACCTTTAGCTACCTGACCAAGTTGCGACAGGAAAACGCCTCGTTGCGCCCAACCAACTTTGGCTCTTGGGAAAAACTGGAACCGGGACTAGACCGCATTCGTTGGTACAGCGCAGCGGGAGAGATCATGACCAATGAAGACTGGAACAGCTCGGACACCCGCACGCTTCAGCGCCTGACCGAGCACCTCGAAGATAATGGCACCGTAAATCAGACTCTTCTGGTTGTGCACGGATCCGAAAAGGAAATCAAGCTCACCCTTCCAAAAGATGCCGAAATCACCAACTATGAGGTCCTGTGGAACAGCGCCCACGAGTTACCGCCAACCTCGCTGAAGGTCATCGGTGCAGCCGCTGAAATCACCATTTCAGGTGCTTCTACTCTTCTGCTCCGTGGCATTCACCACACCGCCTAGTGTCCCGTGTTTTCGCGTCCTGTAGCGCGAAAATTCATCCCGTGTTTCGTGAATACAACGAACTGGTTAAGCCTTTGAATTTTCCGTTAACCATGTGGCACCCACTCGCTAAATTCGAAGTGTGAGTAAAGTCGTCGCAGCATCAAGCACCAGTGAAGTAATCGGCCGCCTTCCAATCTTGGATGTAAGCCCCGTAATCGATGGTGGGCGATGGCCCGCAAAGGCATTTGAAGGCGAGGTGTTGCCTTTCAGTGCGCGAGTTTTCCGCGAAGGGCACGATTCAATCGCCGCGGAAGTTCTTCTGCATTCGCCGAGTGGCAAGACCACCGTTCACCGCATGCACCCTGGTGCGCCTGGAAGTGACCTTTGGCACGGCACCGCACAGTGCAACGAGACCGGAACCTATACATTCGAAATTCGCGCATTTGCTGATGATTTCGAAACTTGGCACCACAACGCGGAAATCAAGGTTAAGGCAGACATCGATTCTGAACTGATGATGCTCGAGGGCGTCAATCTTTTCAACCGTGCCGCCGCCGAAAAGGGTCGAAGCAAGGACAACGCGGCGCTATTGGGCAAGATCGCGCTGGTTCTTGCAGACAAGGCCATGTCGCCGCTCACCCGCCTAGGCCTTGCAGAAGCACCTGAAGTGGTGAAGGCCGTCACCGATGAACCAATCCGCTCGCTCATCACACTGAGCCAGAGCTATAGCATCAACAGCGAACGCAAGTTGGCTGG
>JBDLQA010000055.1:0-7549 GCA_039800845.1 Actinomycetota bacterium | reverse complement strand
GACCGCGATAACAACGCTGTCTCGTTCCGCTTCCGCGATGGTTCGCAGGAGAACGGAATCCCTGTCACCGAGGCAGTGGAGCGCATTCTGACCGCCATCCGTGACAAGGCTCAGGTCTAGGCCGTCATCGATGACTAAACAGCCAGAGGCAACTCCGAGTCTGGAACTTCCAGGAGTTCCGGACCATTTCCAGCGCCTTTGGACTCCGCATCGCATGGTTTACATCCAGAACGGCACCCAGCCGCACAAAGATGACTGCCCATTCTGCCTAGCTCCGGACATGTCAGACCCGGAGGGCTTGATTGTCCACCGCGGCAAGACCGCCTACGCGCTGCTGAACCTGTTCCCTTACAACAGCGGCCACCTGCTAGTGTGCCCTTACCGTCACATCAGCACCTACGATGAAGCGACCGCCGAAGAGGTAGCCGAAATCGGTGCCATCACGCAGAAGGCAATGAAGGTTCTGACCAAAGTTTCCTCGGCGCATGGTTTCAACATCGGCATGAATCAGGGAATAGTTGCTGGTGCCGGCATTGCTGAACACTTACACCAGCACATTGTTCCGCGCTGGGCAAACGATGCGAACTTCTTCCCGATCATCGCTCAGACCAAGGCCCTGCCACGTCTGCTCGAAGAGGTTCGCGCAGACGTTGCCGCGGCATGGAATCAGCTGTAGCCAGACCTCGTAACACAAGTAAAAACCCCGAATCGGAAAGTTAGACTAGTTCAATGACCGAAAATGCATTCACTGGATCTTCCCTCGTAAAGCGCGGCCTGGCCGAGATGCTGAAGGGCGGCGTCATCATGGACGTCGTAAACGCTGAGCAGGCAAAGATTGCCGAAGACGCAGGCGCTGTAGCCGTTATGGCTCTTGAGCGCGTTCCTGCCGACATCCGCGCGCAGGGTGGCGTGGCTCGTATGAGCGACCCAGACATGATTCAGGGCATCATCGATGCCGTGTCCATTCCAGTTATGGCCAAGGCCCGCATCGGCCACTTTGTTGAGGCACAGATTCTGCAGAGCCTCAAGGTTGACTACATCGACGAGTCCGAGGTTCTTAGCCCAGCTGACTACGTCAACCACATCAACAAGTGGAAGTTTGAAACCCCATTCGTGTGTGGTGCAACCAACCTGGGCGAAGCCCTTCGCCGCATCACCGAGGGTGCCGCCATGATTCGTTCGAAGGGCGAGGCCGGTACCGGTGACGTATCCGAGGCAACCAAGCACATCAGCACCATCAGCAGCGAGATCCGCGCGCTGACCACTAAGACTGAAGACCAGCTGTTCGTTGCAGCCAAGGAACTTCAGGCTCCAATCGAGCTCGTTCGAGAAGTTGCCCGCACTGGAAAGCTTCCAGTTGTCATGTTCGTAGCTGGCGGTGTTGCAACCCCTGCTGACGCAGCAATGATGATGCAGCTCGGCGCGGACGGTGTATTCGTAGGCTCGGGAATCTTCAAGAGCGGCAACCCAGCTGCTCGCGCAGCCGCAATCGTGAAGGCAACCACGTTCTTCGACAACCCAGATGTTTTGGCTGAAGTAAGCCGCGGACTGGGCGAGGCCATGGTTGGCATCAACGTTAACGACATCCCTGCGCCACACCGTCTGGCTGAGCGCGGCTGGTAACAATGGCCCTGCCCATCGGTGTTTTGGCACTGCAGGGCGACTTCAGAGAACACGCCGAAGCGCTAAGCCGCATCGGCGTTTCCTCTTTGAAAGTCCGAACTGTAGCCGAACTAGAGAGCGTTTCGGGTTTGATCATCCCGGGTGGTGAATCCACCGTGATGCACAAGTTATCTGTTGCATACGGGCTGTTCCAGCCGATTCGCGACAAGATTGCCGCCGGCCTGCCGGTCTTCGGCACCTGCGCTGGCCTCATCATGCTTGCCAACGACATCACCGATGGAATCGTCGGGCAAGAGACCTTTGGTGGCCTGGACGTAACCGTTCAGCGCAACGCGTTTGGCCACCAAGTCGACTCGTTCGAGGTCAACCTTGACTTCAAGGGAATCGAAGGCGGACCCGTGCACGCGGCGTTCATTCGCGCTCCGCTGATCACCCGCGTTGGCGCTGCGGCGGAAGTCGTTGCGCAGATTCCCGCCGATGAACTGCACCCAAACGGGGGAGTTGTAGGTGTGCGCCAAGGCAACCTGCTGGGCATTTCGTTCCATCCGGAAGTCACGGGCGAGGACCGCATTCATCGCCTCTTCGCCAAAATGGCACTGGGCCCTGACGCGGCCTAGCGCGAATCCAGAAGTAAACTAAAACAAACCGTAAACCTCTACTGGGAGAACTATGTCCGGCCACTCCAAATGGGCGACTACCAAGCACAAAAAGGCACTTATCGACGGCCGTCGCGCCAAGCTTTTTGCCAAGCTAATCAAGAACATCGAAGTTGCAGCGCGTCTGGGTGGCCCAGACCTAGACGGTAACCCTACTCTTTACGACGCAGTCCAGAAGGGCCGCAAGTCGTCGCTTCCAAACGACAACATCGACCGCGCCATCAAGCGTGGCGCTGGTGTTGGAGCGGATGCTGTTGAGTACATGACCATCATGTACGAGGGCCGCGGCCCTGCCGGAACCGCACTGCTCATTGAGTGTCTGACCGACAACAAGAACCGCGCAGCAGCAGAGGTACGTCTCGCCGTCACCAAGAACGGTGGCAGCATGGCCGACCCTGGTTCGGTTTCGTACCTGTTTAGCCGCAAGGGTGTCATCACCCTGAACAAGGCCGATGGCCTCACCGAGGACTCGCTGCTTGAGCTGATCCTGGAGCACGGCGTGGAGAACATCGAAGACCGCGGCGAAACCTTCGTCATCACCACCGAGGCTTCCTCGATGGTTGCTGCTCGTGCAGCGCTTCAGGCCGCTGGAATCGACTACGAGAGCGCTGACTCCGAGTTCGTTTCATCGATGCAGGTTCCGGTTGACAGCGTTGAAAACGCACACAAGGTAATCAAGCTGATTGACGCCCTTGAAGACAGCGATGACGTGCAGAACGTTTACACCAACGTCGACTTCACTCCAGAGGTTCTTGCAGCCCTGGAAGCCGAATAAGAAGTAACCAACCCACGCAGATGACTCGAATCTTAGGGATTGACCCGGGTTTGACTCGCTGCGGTGTTGGCGTGATTGACCTGGCGCCTGGGCGCCGGGTCACTCTCGTTTCTGTGGGTGTTTTCCGCAGCGAACCCACCGAGGAACTTTCCGTGCGAATCGGCACACTCGCTGAAAGCATTGAGAATCTTATTCAGACGGCCAAGCCAGATGTTTTGGCCCTGGAACGCGTCTATGCGGACGTGAACGTGCGATCGGTCATGGGAACGGCACAGATCAGCGGCGTTGTCCTCATGCTGGCGCACAAGTACAAGTTGCCGATCGCCATGCACACTCCAACAGAGGTAAAGGCTGCCGTGACCGGAAGCGGCAAGGCCGATAAGAAGCAGGTTGGAACGATGGTGGCCAAGATTCTGGGCCTCACCGAGGTTCCCAAGCCCGCCGATGCCGCCGACTCCCTAGCGATTGCGATTTGTCACGCTTGGCGAGGTGCTGGAGCATCAGCGGCCACGGGTAGTGCGCAGACTGCAGCTCAGGCCGCGTGGCAGCAGGCAGAGCGCGCCGCCGCCAGAAAACGCGAGCGTTAGTTAGTCTTTTCGGGTGATCTCATCCCTGTCAGGCATCGTTCAGCGCATCGGCGCTGGCTACATTGTGCTTGACGTAAACGGAGTGGGGTACCAGGTTCACGCCACCGCGGCCGCCTGCCAGAGCCTGCATGTTGGCGATTCAACTCTCGTGCACACCGCGCTAATCGTCCGCGAGGACGCCCACACTTTGTTTGGCTTCGAGCAGCTAGAAGAACTCGAGCTTTTTGACCTGCTGCGTTCCGTGACTGGTGTCGGCCCGAAGTCGGCACTTGCGATTCTTTCCCAGCTATCCGCGGGCGCGATCCGCGATGCTGTGTTGTCGGAGAATGACTCCACCTTCAAGGCTGTGAGCGGAATCGGTCCAAAGACCGCAAAACTTATCACCGTGACCCTTGCGGGCAAGCTGGCCGGCATCGCCCCATCCGTGGCTGCAAGCAGCGCCAAGGCCACGGCGACTCTCGACCTAAGCAACGTCATTCAGGCACTTCAGGGCCTGGGTTGGAACGAGCGCCAGGCTGCGGAAGCGGTTCGCGAAGTTGCGGAGTCGCTGGATGCAGGCGCCACCGCCGACCTAGTTTTGAAGGCGGCATTGGGGCGTCTGGGTACGTCCAAGAGCGTTATCGGTGGTGACAAGTGAGCGACCTAACCGATCCGGATCTGAACGCGGGGGAGTTGGCGTTTGAGTCAGCGCTGCGTCCGAAGAGTCTGGCTGAATTCGTTGGCCAGGCGAAGATTCGTGAACAGCTCAGTCTCATGCTGCAGGCCGCCAAGATGCAGGGACGCAGCAGCGACCACATTCTCCTAGCGGGCCCTCCGGGACTCGGCAAAACTACGCTGGCGATGATTGTGGCGCACGAATCTGGCCACCCGCTCAGGCTCACCAGCGGCCCTACCATTCAGCACGCAGGCGACCTAGCCGCGGTTTTGTCATCGCTGCAGCCGGGTGAAGTTTTATTCATCGATGAGATCCACCGCATGGCGCGCCCCGCGGAAGAGATGCTCTACTTGGCGATGGAAGACTTCCGCATCGATGTGATGGTGGGCAAGGGTCCAGGTGCAACTAGCATCCCGCTGGAGCTGGCCCCGTTCACCCTTGTTGGCGCCACCACTAGAAGCGGCATGCTTCCAAACCCACTTCGCGACCGTTTTGGTTTTACCGCGCACCTTGAGTTCTACAGCGATGACGAACTCGCCCAGGTTTTGGCCAGGGCAGCGGACCGACTAAATCTGCACATCACCGCGGACGCGCTGGGTGAGATTGCTTCCCGAAGCCGCGGCACTCCGCGCATCGCTAATCGCCTTCTTCGTCGCGTGCGAGACTTCGCGCTGGTTGCCGAAGCGAAGCATGTCACCATCACCGAAACCCGAGCAGCGCTAGTTCTTTATGAAGTGGACGCACTCGGCCTGGACCGCCTGGACCGACAGATTTTGAGCCTCCTCGCGGAGCGATTCGCCGGCAAGCCGGTTGGCCTTTCCACACTCGCAGTTGCAGTGGGCGAAGAGCAGGACACCATCGAATCGGTAGTTGAACCATTCCTAGTTCGACAGGGACTTATCGCCCGAACCCCGCGGGGCCGTATGGCTACCGAACTGGCTTTCCGACACCTTGGTCTGCCTACGCCCGAACTAGCCGAATAACGCGGCTTACTGCGTCTATAATCAAATGAATGGGCCTCGAGCCCTTTGTTTTTGCTGACTGGGCGCCCTATGGCTCCTAAAACTGAGATTGGTCAAAATGCACAACTACTTCCTCGCAGTAGCAGCCACGAAAGCTAGCACAGCAGGCTACACCGACTTCATCATGTACGGCCTCATCGCCGTGATGGTATTCATGATGTTCCGCAGCAGCCGCAAGCGCAAGAAGCAGGCCGCAGAGATGCAGGCTCAGCTGGTTCCAGGTGCAAAGGTTGTCCTGCACAGTGGCATCGTCGGCAAGGTTCTCTCCATCGATGACCAGAACCTGGTCATCGAGACCGCTGGCAGCAAGCTTGAGGTCATGAAGGGTGCTGTGCGCTCGATCTCGGTTTGGGAAGCCAAGGAAGAAGTAGCTGCGGAAGCACCAAAGGCTGAGGCTCCAAAGGCTGAGGCTCCAAAGGCGGGGGCAGCTAAGCCTGCGGCAGCAAAGGCATCGGTTGCAAAAGCGCCTGTTGCCAAGCCAGCAGCAAAGCCTGCAGCTGCAAATAAGCCTGCTACCGCGTCGGCTGCAAAGCCTGCAGCGAAGAAGCCGGCAGCCGCTAAACCAGCAGTAAAGACCACCACAGCCAAGCCTGCAGCTAAGCAGACCAAGAACTAAAGGAACGATTTAATCGTGGCCGTCAACGGAATCATAAAGAGCGCACGCAAGCGCCTCACCTGGCTTGGAGTCCTCGCCGGACTCCTCGCTGGAATCATCGGATTGGGCATCCTCTTCGGTGCCGCCGGTGCTTCGTTTGTACCTCAGCTATCGCTGGACCTACAGGGTGGTACCCAGATCATCCTCACCCCGCAGGTGGCATCCGGTAAGTCGGTCAGCCAGGCTCAGCTGGACCAGGCGGTTGCCATCATCCGTCAGCGTGTTGACGCCACCGGTGTATCGGAAGCTTCCATCACCACTCAGGGCAACAACAACATCGTGGTTTCCATCCCTGGAAAGCCAGATGACAACACCCTGAAGCTCATCGAGGCAAGCGCGAAGCTGCAGTTCCGTCCGGTTCTGGCAACTTCGGCAGGCGTTGCAACCAGCTCGGTTGGTAGCACCACCGCGGGCACCAGCACCGCCACCCCGGCTGCCACCGCATCCGCTTCTTCCACCCCGATTGCCACCAGCTCGGCTGCTCCGACTGACGGCAGCGACCTGAACTGGGTCACCCCGGCTCTGCAGGCTCAGTACGAGGCTCTGGATTGTTCCAAGGCCTTCCGTGCCGCCGGCCAGGTTGACGACGACAGCAAGCCGCTGGTCACCTGTGACACCGCACTCGGCACCAAGTTCATCCTTGGCCCTGTAGAGATTCAGGGTAAGGACATCTCCAACGCGTCTGCAGGAACTGTCACCAGCTCCACCGGTGCATCTACTGGCAACTACGCAATCAACCTTGACTTTAACGGCAAGGGCACCAGCGAGTTCGCTGCAGTAACCAAGCGCCTTTACCCGCTGAGCACTCCGCGCAACCAGTTCGCTGTGACCCTGGACGGCTACGTAATCACCGCGCCGCAGACCAACGCGGTTATCACCAACGGTTCGGCGCAGATCACCGGTTCGTTCGATGCAACCAGCGCAAAGAGCCTCGCCGACCAGCTGAAGTACGGCTCTCTGCCAATCGGCTTCAACGTTCAGAGCGCAGAGAACATCTCGGCAACCCTGGGTAGTCAGCAGCTCTCGAGCGGTCTGCTCGCAGGTGCAATCGGTCTGTTGATTGTCATCATCTACTCGTTCATCCAGTACCGCGGCCTTGCAGCCGTCACCATTGGTTCGCTGGCAGTTGCAGCAGTCTTCACCTACCTGATGGTTGCTCTGCTGTCCTGGCGCCAGGGTTACCGCCTGTCGCTGGCTGGCGTGACCGGTCTGATCGTGTCCATTGGTATTACAGCCGACTCGTTCATCGTTTACTTCGAACGTGTGCGCGACGAACTCCGCGAGGGCCGCAGCCTGGCTGCCGCAGTCGATGGCGGTTGGAAGCGTGCCATCCGCACCATCCTGGTTTCAGACGGTATTTCGTTCCTCGCTGCAACCGTGCTTTACCTACTCACTGTTGGTAACGTACGTGGATTCGCTTACACCCTGGGCCTGACCACCATCATCGACGTTCTAGTCGTTGTTCTGTTCACCCACCCGATGCTTCAGATTCTTGCGACCAACCGCTTCTTCGCGAGTGGTCACAAGATGAGCGGCTTCGATGTAAAGACCATGTCCGACATCGCTTACGCGGGTC
>JBDLQA010000054.1:0-4408 GCA_039800845.1 Actinomycetota bacterium | reverse complement strand
TGGTCAGCTGGCAGCCGTCGGTGCTGGACCCAGCTCAGAAGTTCAGCGTAACCGTGAACGGCAAGGTTGTTTGCAAGAACATCAAGGCGACCGAGTGCGTGGTTGGCCGCATCCTCACCGCTAAGGACGTGGTTCTTGTAACCATCAACGGAAAACAGGTTGCCGCCAGCATCGATGACGCCAAGTTGAAGTACACGGGCACAGTGGACTTCGTGCCATACACTGCCACCCTGGCCCCTGGAGCCAAGACCGCGTTGGTCGCCACTGCTAAGAAGTTGCTGGCTGCCGGATTCAAGAAGGTCGTGGTCACCGGACACGCCAACCCGGTTGCGAATGTGCCGCTGTACATCAGCTCCAAGCTGGCCGCGCAGCGCGCCACCGTTGTTGCCGCGGCATTGCGCAAGTTGCTTCCAAACCTGACCGTGATTGCTGTGAACCGAAGCATCTACACCCCGATTAAGTCCGGGGCTACATCCACCGTCCAGAACATCCGTGCCGAGGTTTACGGAACCAACTAAGCGGGTTAGTTTCCAACCGCCAGGCTGGCTGTGAGGGTGGTCAAGCCGGATCCTTTGCGGTAGCGCAGATTCCAACGCATTGTCAGGGCATCCAGCATCTGCAGGCCCATTCCAGGCTCCAGGTTTTCCGGTGCCCGACCATTGTTGATGATTGTCAGTTCAAGCTCTTCGGCTCGCGTCTGGTCCACCTTCACGCTCATGGTGGTTGCTCCGCCGTGACGGTAGGCGTTGGTGGCGGCCTCGCGGCAGATCTCGTTAACGGCCATCTGCAGATTCTGACTGCCCTCTAGTGCCGCGTGAGCCTTGTTGGTGATGCTCAGACTAATGTCCAGAACGCCCTGCCAGGTCTTTGCCAGCTGCAGAAGTTCAACATCGAGGTTGATGTGGTCTTCCGGCGGGTCGGTAATCACCGAAACAATCTTCTTCAGGTCGTCCCTGACCTTGGCAATAACGTCATCGCGCTGCATGCGTTCGCCCGCCAGGTTCACGCCAACCTGTTCCAGATGGTGCAGACGCGCGATGGAAACGGTGAGTGCCGCCTGCACAGTGCCGTGCAGCAGGTAACCCCATCGACGCTTCTGAAGCCAGAGCGCCTGGTTGAACACTGCCAGTTCGCGGCGGATGTTCTGGTTCACTTCCGCCAGCTCCTCCTCGGAGCGGTGCTGGCTGTCGTGTGAGATTCGCACGAAGGTGTACCAAGCGAAACTGAGCGTCGTGATCACGGCGGTTGTGACTGCGCCCAGGGCTCCGCCAGGTGGGTCTACGGGGCTGATCATCATCAACCAAAGCAGCTGCGGCAGGCCTACCAGGATTGCGGTCAAAATCACCAGGGTGATTCCGACTTTCTGCCCGTATTCTCGACCAGCTGGGTAGACGAATTTGGCCACGGCCAATGAAATAAGCGCGGCCAGCATTGAAGGCGCCAGTTTGGTAATACCTTCCATCCCATAGAAGGTATGAAGTGAAAGGAACTGCGCCGGTATAACAATCGCCGCGATGATCAGCGGGTTGATGTTGTTGCGAAGCTCGAAGCGTTCCGGGTAGCTGAACTCGCGCCGGTTCCATACCTGTGCGGGTCTTGGAGCAGCAGCCAGAAGCTCGGCCGCTTCCTGGAATTTGTGGCTCAGTGGGCGTACATCGGTTTCGGTCACTGCTTGGAGTTGGCTGATTACCTGGCCGGCATCGGCGCTATCACCAAGCAGGTCTTGAATCTGCTTCAGCTTTGGCAGCAGGGTCGCCTGGGTCTGAGCAATCAACTCGCTTTGCGCATCAGATGCCTGTTGCTTTACCTGCTCTCGAAGCGCCAGAAGCTGGTTTCGGCTTTCTTCAAGGTTCGCCATTACTCGCTTGTGGGCGTTGCGGCTGGCGCTGATGGATACCCAGAGTACGAAGGTTCCGGCTGCAAGTGCGCTGCCACCGATGATTCTCGTTATGCCATCCCAAGGTGTTGAATCGATACCGAATGCGGTTGCCGCAAACCAGACCGTGGTGTTTTTGATGGAGCCAACCACGCAGGCGATGGCCAGGTTTGTGATGCGACCGACGCCTGGAGTTTCCCATGCGAACGCCGGCAGGGCACGAAGCGCCAATGCGATGAGTAGGAAGGCTTCGACATAAGTGCCTAGGTCAACAACCACCCAGCCGAGCGAGAAGTTCTCAAGGCGAATGTTGTCGAACGCGAAGGCCGCAACCCCATAGAAGATGAATGCCGTGGCTGCAAAACCCCAGCTCCAGGATGCCCGCAAGCCCAGTGCTTCCCAAACTCTATTAGCTTGGGTCTGCACCAGCTGTTCTTGCTTAGACATCGCTTGGTCCTTTTAGCCGCGAAGCTGTCCGGTGGCCTTTAGGAATTCGCGAACTGCTAGCACTCGGCTTTGGCCGCTGTCGCTATCGATGCCCGCGGTGGCCATTGCGCGACGGATTAGGTTTTCAACCGCACGCACTGTGGTGCCTCGCTGCTCAGCGATCTCATGATTGGAGAGGCCACTGGCCATCATCTGGAAGACCTGAATCTGGCTTCGGCTCACATCGTTGAATTTGTTGTCGTTGGTTTTGTCAAAACGCAGTTGCTCTGTAACGCGGTCGCGAAGGGTCGCCTCGATGGCCTCGCGCAGTACGCTGCTGTCGCTGATTTTGTCTTTCACCAAGTAGGCCGCGTTTTTAGGAATGCGGTTGCTTTCCACGCCGATCAGCTTTGGGTTTGGCAGGTGGGTAAGGAACACAATGGCGATGCCAGGATCGTTGCTGCGAAGGATGGAAGCGAGGTCGAATCCGGAAGGTCCGTGGCCAAGTTCGATGTCCACGACCGCCACATCGATCGTTTCTGCGTCCGCGATTTTGCGGGCATCTGCAGCGTTCGCTGCGGTGTAAACATCGAAGCCTTCGTGTGCCAACTGTGCGGCAACCAGGCTGCGGATCAGCGTCTCGTCTTCGACGACAAGAACGGTCCTATTCGTATTCATGTGTTCAGGTTCTCACATACATATGTGGGCCACTTTTTCATATTCGGTAAAGCGAACAAATGCTTATTGGCCTTGTGCGCTGTTTCGCGTAGGGGTAACCCCTGTTTCAGCGCAAAATATTCGCGGGAATGGCTATTTTTAGGGAGTTGGGGCAGGTTATGAGCTTCATAGCTGGGCCGCATTGGCGCATCCCCAAAGTCTTATCTCAAACACCTGAAAGGGTAAACATGAAGTTCGCATCTCGTGCGAAAGTAATTGCTACGGTTGCTGCCGTGGCTTCCATGCTGGTTGGCGGCATTGTTGCTGCTCCGGCTGCGCTTGCAGCACCGGCAACTGGTTTTAACCAGATCACCGTGACCCGTTCGTTTAGCTCCGGTGGAACCATCGACGTCCGTGCTGGCGAGGCAGTTGATGTAACTGTGATGCTTCAGACTCGCAACACAACGTACCCAACCGCTGCATATTCGGCTGGTGATGCAATCACAATGGCCTTCAACGAGACAGTTCCGTCGGGCTTAACAGTCGGCAGTCGCAGCTGCGGAAACGGTACTCGATTCCTATCCGCAAACTACATGTACAGTAGAAGCGTTTACAACTGCGCCAACAATCAGATTGTTGTAAGCACTGCAGATGCTGCGGCACCTGTAAAGTTCTTTGATTTCGGCTTCCAGTTCACCGTAACTAATAACACCAGCTCCACGCTTGTCTATGGTGTTTCGCCTACTCTGTCTGAAACGCTCAGTGGGGTTACCTCGACGCTTGCCCCATCGAAATACACAACCCAACTTTCTGCGAGCATTTCGACTGGCGCAGTCACATCCTATGTAGCGGACTCGGCCGACACCAAGTTCAACATGACTCTTCCTTTGACATGCTTGGCTCGAAACTTTGCAGGAACCACATTTGATGTGGCAACACAAATCAGTGTGGGTGGTACCCCACTAGCATCTTCTGCAAACACTTTCTACGGTGCCGCTGTGCAGAACAACGCTAACAACACCTGGCCTTCCAACGTCGGTCGCATAACGGGCTACTACGCTGATGCTAACTACATCTACCTGGTTCTGGATAAGCCATTCAATGTTGTCCACGACTGGTACATGACTTACAACTTCAATGGCACAGTCGCTGACACTGGCACTGCCCTGGATGCATCGTACTCAAGCATCATGGAGGCAAGCGCGACTGTTCTAAAGATTCAAAACTCTGGCCGCATGGCTGTGGCAGGTTCCTCGCAAAACCCTGTTGCAATAAGCGGAACAGTTACCGGTTCCAACGGTGCGTATGGCCAGTTCGCTTCTTATGTTGCTGGCTCGAACTTGAGCAGTATCACTGCCTCGGCACAGGTTCAGGTCGCGAGTGTAGTTGCAGGCGCAACTTACACTGCGACTACAGACCTTGTTGACTCTCTTGGAAACTCTGTTTCTC
>JBDLQA010000053.1:0-13929 GCA_039800845.1 Actinomycetota bacterium | reverse complement strand
TTTAGATGTCACGGGCGGTTCCGGAACGGGTGCGATCAGCTATGCCACAAACGGCAACTCCACCTGCACCATCGTCGGCTCTATCGTGGTTATGGGATCGGTAGGAACAACTTGTTCTGTCACCGCAACTAAGGGAGCCGCGGGCGTTTATGCTGCCGCATCCACTTCGCCAATCATTCTTTCCAGCACTCAGATTGCGCAGAGTGCGGTGGTTCCCACCTTTGGTACCGCGGCATTTGTGGATCAGTCTCTTCAACTGCAGGCAACCGGAGGCAACGGCGCGGGTGATTACCAATACGCTGTCAGCTCGGCAGGTACCACCGGCTGCGTGATCGATCCAATCACCAACCAAGTTTCGTTCACTGCGGCGGGCACCTGCACAATCTCCGTGTCTAAGGCGTCGTCCGTCAACTACTTGGCGGGAACAGCCGTCACAGTCCAAATAGTGGTTTCTCGCCGGGCACAGTCTCTGCATTTCACCTCAGCCATTCCAACACAGCCTGTGGTTGGCGATGTCTACACACCTGTCGCCAGTTCAAGCATTGTCGCCCTGCCTGTAGTCATTGCGGTGACATCGGGATCATGTGCCTTAACGTCGGGTGACGTGCGTTTCAATGGCGTAGGCGCTTGTGTGCTTACAGCGTCGCAAGCTGGAACCGACCTATACACTCCAGCTTCGACGATCCAGACCATCACTGTGGGTCAGCGAAACCAGATTCTTACGTTCGATTCGGCAACTACAGCTCTTTCCACCAGAGTTTACGGGTCAGCTGGATTTGCAATCACTGCAACGTCGTCCGAAAGTGGGGCGTTGGTCAGCTATGCCTTGTCGAGCAACACCACCAATAGTGCTTGCTCGGTTACTACCGCGGGATTCGTGACGATTCTAAACGTTGGCACATGCGCGATAAACGCCGATGCGGCTTCTGGGGCTGGTTACTCAGCGGCTTCAACAATCGAAAAAGTGATCAATGTTGTTGCTGACCTTCCAGGTGCCCCAGCCGTAGGCTCGGTATCGGCTGGCAACATGCATCTGACCGTTGGATTCTTTGCCCCAAGCTATACCGGCGGAACAGCAATCACCGGATATCGTTTGGTGGCTATTGACCAAACTCCGGGCAGTTCGATCCAAGTCAGTGATTCATCCTGCGGCACAACCCCGGTAAATTCCACTATTACTTGTGTCCTGAGTGGCCTGACAAATGGGCTCACCTATAAGGTCAAAGTCGCTGCCATCAACACGGCCGGTGTAGGCGCATTCTCGCCCCTCAGTTCTGCGATAACTGTCGCAGCTAATCCATCGGCTGTTCAGAATCTTTCAGTTGCCGAGGGTAATGCATCGCTGACTATCACTTGGTCGCAGCCTGAATCGCTTGGCGGCGGAGTATTCAGTGCCTACCGGATCTTTATAAAGAAGTCATCATCATCGAACTTTGACCAGGCTCATTTCTTCAATGTCACCAGCTTTGGTCAAACCTCTGCGACTGTCACCTCAGAATCCCCAGCCGATGGACTGAACTTCCTTGGCGGCCCAGCGCTCGTGAACGGTGTTGGCTATGACGTCAAGGTTGTTACAGTCACAACCGCCAACCTGCTTGAGCTTGATGCAAACACTGCTACGGTCAACCAGATTCCGCACACGGTTCCGAACGCGCCGGCAACGGCCGCGAGTTTTGTGGTTGGAAACCAGCTTGTGATCACCTGGTCTGCGCCGACTTTTGATGGCGGTAAACCGGTTTCGGCTTACTCCGTCACGCTAAACCAAGCTTCTTGCAATCTGGCAAGTCCAACGGACACCCAATGCGCAGTCCCTCTTCCTACTGCGCCAGGAACCTACACTTTCCAGGTGACAGCTGCTAACGATGCTGGTAACAGTGCCCCGGCATCGGGCGTTTTCTATGTAGCGGCTGTCCAGGCACCTGTGCAAAGCAACAGCGGCAATCAGGGCAACAGTTCGTCGACTGGACCTGATCAGGCAGCCATAGATAAAGCGGCTAATGCCCCAGCGGTAAGTTCGTTGACTTTGGATGATGGCAAGAAATCGGTGACTGTCACTGGTGCGAATCTAGCCACCGTGAGTTCGGTTTTGGTTGGCGGAATTGCTGTGAAAATTGGCGTTGTTGCAGCCGGGCAGCTTGTCTTCGACATTCCCGATTTGAGTGCCGGATCCTACGATGTAGTGATCAACTTTGCCGATGGCTCAAGCCTGACCGAACCTAAGTCCGTTGTTGTCCAAGCGGCTGTCCCTCCAGTGCCGGTGACAAAACTTATCGAGCACATTTTTAAGGTGTCTGGATTCCAAGACTTGTCCGCTGTCATAAGTTCAAAACAACGTAAGAGTCTGCTTGCACGTTTTGCGAAGTTGCCACCGGTTACTCAAGTTGCGTGCGTGGCTTTTGTTCCGTCCTCCGGCGCCACGCACCTGCAGTTGGTACAGGCAAGCCGCCGGGCGAAAACCGTCTGTGCTCTTGCCAAAACCGCTCGAATAACAGCCACAACCAAGTGGCGTCTGACGAAGGTCGCCGGCGTAAAAGCCTCGAACCGAGTAGAGATGCGCATCTGGACCCAGGCCACTAACGCAACTTCGAACTGAGGTATCGGTCAACTGATAGCTCATGCTTTGGTTTGCCATTTAGTCTGAAGCCAATAAAGGATTGAGGGCTAAATGGTTTCGAAGTTTCCCGCAGATTTCATCTGGGCAGTTGCAACAGCAGGTCATCAGGTGGAGGGCAACAACGTAAATAGTGACACCTGGTTCGCTGAGCACGCGAAGCCGACTGTTTTCAAGGAGCCATCCCTCAGGGCCTGTAATAGCTTTGAGCTTTACCGCACCGATATTGACCTAGTTGCGGGTATGAATCTGAGTGCTTACCGATTCAGCGTGGAGTGGGCTCGAATTGAACCATCGGAGGGCATCTTTGATGAGGCCATGCTTGACCACTACGAGGCAATGGTCGACTACTGCCACGAGAAGGGCCTGAAGGCGATCGTCACCTTCAATCACTTCACTGCACCGAGTTGGTTTGCGGCAAAGGGTGGCTGGCTAGCGCCAGACGCCCCTGAACTTTTTGGCCGTTACTGCGGCAAGGTGGCTGAGCGCATTGCCCACAAAATCGCGTTCGCGGTAACACTGAACGAGCCAAACCTGGGCCGCTTGCTGAAGTGGATTGGCCTGCCAAGTTTCGTTCACGACCTAGAGCGAGCAACGCTTGAAGCTTGTTCGTTGCAGGCCGGCGTGCCAAAGTACCGCCTAGCCAATGTTCTCCTGGAAGAGGAAATGGGGGACATCGAGGATGGAATCGCTGCTGGTCACGTTGCTGGACGCAATGCCATCAAAGCGGTAGCACCAGAACTTCCTGTCGGTTTTAGCCTGGCGCTGATGCACGACATTGTCATCGGTGATGACGCGACGGTTCGGGACCGCAAGCGCGCCGAATGCTATGAGCGCTGGCTGGAACTGGCCAAGAATGACGACTTCATCGGTGTCCAGAACTATGAAACGCACCGATTCGATGCCAATGGGCTGGTGAAGGCAGCGGCAGGAGAGCAGGCCAACGGCATGGGAACCGTGATTGACGCGGATTCATTGGCTGGCGCCGTGGAGTACGTTTACAGCAATGTTGGCAAGCCCGTGCTGGTGACTGAGCATGGTCTGTTGCATGAGGATGACAGTCTTCGCGAAGCTTTTATCCCTGCCGCTCTGGAGAAGCTGCATGAGGTTGTAACTAGGGGAGTGCCTGTCCTTGGATACACCCACTGGACACTCCTTGACAACTTCGAATGGATCTTCGGATACGAATTCCGATACGGTCTTTTCTCGGTCAATCACGAGACCTTTGAGCGCATTCCAAAGGGTAGTTCCAAGGTATACGCGGCAATCGCGCTTGCCCAGAGATCCTGACCTTCGAAGGCGCCAGATAGCAGGTATTTAGCGGAATAATCCGCCATTCTGTTGAGTTATCTTTGAACTGTAGCCACGTGTGTGTGGCCGAGAGCAAGGATGATTCATGTCTAACGAAGCAAAGTGCCCAGTCCCTCACGGAAGCATGACCGAGGCTGGTGGCAGTCCAACCAGTTGGTGGCCAAACGCCCTCAACTTGGACATCTTGCACCAGCACGACACCAAGACCAACCCACTCAAGGGTTTCAACTATCGCGAAGCCGTCAAGACGCTTGACGTTGCCGCTCTCAAGAAGGACCTAACCGACCTAATGACGGAGAGCCAGTCCTGGTGGCCGGCTGACTGGGGTCACTACGGCGGCTTGATGATCCGCATGGCCTGGCATTCCGCTGGAACCTACCGTACCGCCGATGGTCGCGGTGGAGCTGGCACCGGCAACCAGCGCTTCGCCCCGCTAAACAGCTGGCCAGACAACGGAAACCTAGACAAGGCCCGCCGCCTGCTATGGCCGATCAAGAAGAAGTACGGCAACAAAATCAGCTGGGCCGACCTAATGATTTTGGCTGGAAATGTGGCGTACGAATCGATGGGTCTGAAGACCTTCGGTTTCTCCTTCGGCCGCGAGGACATCTGGCACCCTGAGACCGACATTTACTGGGGTGCCGAGAAGGAATGGCTGGCCCCTAGCGACAACCGCTACGGCAGCCTAGAGAAGCCAAACACTTTGGAGAACCCGCTAGCCGCAGTGCAGATGGGTCTCATCTATGTGAACCCTGAAGGCGTGAACGGAAAGTCCGACCCGCTGGCAACGGCTCAGCAGATGCGCGAGACCTTTGCCCGCATGGCCATGAACGATGAGGAGACCGTTGCCCTGACCGCTGGTGGTCACACCGTCGGTAAGGCTCACGGTAACGGTAACCCTGCAAATCTTGGTGCTGAGCCTGAAGGAGCGGGCATCGAGGAGCAGGGCCTTGGATGGATGAACCACAAGACCCGTGGAATCGGTCGCGACACCGTCACCAGCGGCATCGAGGGTGCATGGACCGCAAACCCAACCGAGTGGGACAACGGGTACTTTGACATGCTGTTCGGCCACGAGTGGGAGCTAACCAAGTCTCCTGCAGGTGCATCGCAGTGGAAGCCGGTGAGCATCGATGAGGCAAACATGCCGGCCGATGTTGAGGACCCTTCCATCAAGCGCATGCCGATGATGACCGATGCCGACATGGCCCTGATCAAGGACCCTTCATACCTGGAGATTTCTAAGAAATTCCACAACGACCCTGCCTACTTCAGCGAGGTGTTTGCTCGTGCCTGGTTCAAGCTGACCCACCGTGACATGGGCTCCAAGGCTCGCTACATTGGTCCAGAGGTTCCTACTGAAGACCTCATCTGGCAGGACCCAGTGCCTGCCGGCAAGACTGGCTACGATGTTGCAGCAGTAAAGGCTGCCATCTCTGCTACCGGCCTTTCGATTGCCGAGCTGGTCGCTACCGCATGGGACAGCGCCCGCACTTTCCGAGGCTCCGATCTTCGTGGTGGAGCAAATGGTGCCCGCATCCGCCTGCAGCCTCAGCGCGACTGGGCTGGCAACGAGCCTGAGCGCCTGAACCGAGTGTTGGCTGTTTTGGAGCCGATTGCTGCTGCCCACGGTGTGAGCGTTGCAGACGTTATCGTCCTGGCCGGTAACTACGGTGTTGAGCAGGCTGCTGCTGCGGCTGGCGCAACGGTGACAGTACCGTTCAACCCGGGTCGCGGCGATGCCACCCAGGAGCAGACTGACGTTGAGTCGTTCGCACCACTGGAGCCAATCCACGATGCCTTCCGCAACTGGTTGAAGGCCGACTACGTGGTGAGCCCGGAGGAGCTCATGCTCGACCGTGCTCAGCTGATGGGACTCACCGCGGTTGAGATGACCGTCCTGTTGGGTGGTCTGCGCGTTATCGGAGCAAACCACGGCGGTTCCGCTCACGGTGTATTCACCAAGCGCGTCGGTCAGTTGACCAACGATTTCTTCGTGAACCTCACCGACATGACCTACGTTTGGGAGCCAGCCGGAAGCAACGAATACCGCATCCGCAACCGCACAAACGGCCAGGTGGACTTCACCGCTACCCGTGTTGACCTTGTCCTCGGCTCGAACTCGATCCTGCGTTCGTACGCCGAGCTTTACGCCCAGGATGACAACCAGCAGAAGTTCGTCGAGGACTTCGTGGCTGCTTGGGCAAAGGTGATGGACGCAGACCGAGCCTAATCGCAGGCTTTAAAAGGTGCGCAGGGGAGACCCTGCGCACCTTTTGCTTCTTACCGGAGTCCCAAATTGGGACTAGTCTATTTGAATGAGGATCATCGCGGTAGCCGTACTTCGAGACTTTTGGCTCGAATACCCGGATTCAGAACAACCCCTCAAGGCCTGGTTCGCGGAGGCGCGAAGGGCTTCATGGGTTAGCCCCATGGATGTAAAAGCCAGTTACGGCTCGGCAAGCATTTTGAAAGATGGTCGGGTGGTTTTCAATATCGCGGGCAATAAATACCGGCTCGTTGTTGCCATCAGCTACGCGATAGGCATTGTTTTCATAAAGTTCATAGGAACCCACAAGCAATACGACAAAATCGATTCTCAGAAAATCGAGCAACCAAAAGGGGGTATGTAAATGGATGTCAATCCAATTAGAAGTGAAGCCGACTACCTGGCCGCGCTTAGCGAGATTGAGCAGTTGATGGATTCAAACCCTGAACAAGGCACTCCATCTGGAGACAAGTTGGACGTTTTGTCCACCCTAGTCGAGGCATATGAATCTAAAAATTTCCCAATTGAGGCTGCCGACCCGATTGAAGCCTTGAAATTCCGTATGGAGCAGGTGGGTCTGGTTGTGGCGGACCTAGTGCCTTACATCGGCAATGCCAATCGTGTTTACGAAGTATTGAACGGCAAGCGTCCACTCACACTTAGGATGATTCGCAACCTGAATCGCGAACTGGGAATCCCAGCTCAATCGCTTATTGCGGAATCCTCTGCCGTAGCCTAGAACAATGAGCGATTTGAACCAGGTTGGGGCCCGCGACGGCTGGATTTGTTGGCTTTGCGATTCCGCTGTGGATCCTGATGCATCGGTGAATAGCGACCTAGGTCCAAGCGTGGACAGCTTTGCTGCCGCCAAGGGCAAAAAGGGTTCGGCCACCGTTGAGCGCCTGGCCCATCGCCAGTGCAACACAATGAAGGGCAAGAAAGCGCCGGTTGTGCCTTGGAGGTCTGACCTGATTGTGGCGGACCCCGCACCGATTTTTGAGACCGTGGATCGACTCAGCCGGAAGGGCGGCCGCGAAGTGGTTGGTCGTTGCATGTCTGAGGACGACGCCCAGCAGACCCGTGAGTGGTTGCTGGACCGACTCTCGCGTTTGGCACCGGATTCAGATTTCACGATCGAAATCAAGCCGGGCGGCGGCCAGTACCTGCTTTCGCTCCGACTGGACTAAATCAGTACTCGCCTTTAATGACGAAGAAGGTGCCGCGAATCTCGCCGGCCAGCTTCGACTTTTGCCGAGCAAACTTGAATTTTTCTGCAAGTTCCGCCGGAACATCCATGCCCATCGAAAGCTTGAAGCCAACCGCACGCT
Source organism: Actinomycetota bacterium (assembly GCA_039800845.1). Lineage (GTDB taxonomy): Bacteria > Actinomycetota > Actinomycetes > Actinomycetales > Microbacteriaceae > Rhodoluna. The sequence goes on along the minus strand of JBDLQA010000053.1, from coordinate 6,410 downwards.
TCTTGGCGTCCTCCAGCGTGTAGAGCACATTGACCGACAAACCGCTCTCGTAGAAAACGTAAGTCCAACGGATTCCGTCAACGTGCAGTTCCACGGCTTCAAGCGGTTTGGAACCGATCACGATTTCACGCTCTGTAAGCACGCGAGCCACATAATCCACCAGGTCCTGCGCTTCGGATGCAGGCTTAGTGACAAAAGGCGCCTTGTACTTATTCATGAAGTAGCGGGCCTCGTTTGCACGCAGGCCAGCCAGTGCATCGGCGACTGGTGAAGACTCCAGACCATCGGTGGAGACGTTTACGAAATCAACTAAACCGGCCATGCCAAACCTCACAATTCACGGCCACCGAGTGCGACCGTCGCCGTCAAGTCTAGTTAGTCGTTGAAGATCGCAACCGCGCGGGTCCAGCCAGCAGAAGCTCCGCGAACCTTGGTAGGGAAGCAAGCAACCGTGAATCCGGTGGCAGGAAGCTGGTCCAGGTGGCGCAGCTTCTCAATCTGGCAGTAGCCAACATCAGCGCCGGCCTTGTGGCCCTCCCACACGATTGATGGATCGCCGGTCTCTTCGAAGTTCTTGCGGTTCACCGGAATGGGAAGGTCCCAGCCCCAAGCATCGGTGCCAACAACGCGGATGCCCTGGTTGGTGAGGTGCAGGGTGGCTTCGCGGCCGAATCCGATGCCGGTGTTCACGTATTCTTCGTCGCCGTATGCGGCAGCGGCACAGGTGTAGAAGAGCACGATGTCCAGCGGCTTGAGCGTGTAGTTGATCTTTGCCAGCGCCTCATCGATGTCGGCGGCAGTAACCAGGTGACCGCTTGGCAGGTGGCTTAGGTCTAGCTTTACGCCGGGGCGGAAGAACCAATCCAGTGGAATCTCATCGATGGTCCAGGCCTTCTCGCCACCGTTCATGGTTGGGTGGTAGTGCCACGGCGCGTCAACGTGCGTGCCAGCGTGCGTGGTGATGGTCACAGTCTCTGCGGCCAATCCCTGGCCGTCAGGCAGCTGCTCCGGAAGGATTCCGTACATGTTGAACATGTCCTTCAGGCCACCGATGTGATCCTTGTATTCAATCTTCGGGCGAAGGAAAGGAGGGTCTACTGGAATGACGTCGTCTAGATGCATCGACAGGTCTACAAAGCGCATATTTTGATTTTAGGTTTGGCAACTTTTTTAGTCTCAGAGGTAAAACCATACAAGGTATCGGGTGGCAAATAGTCGACCCTTGACTTCCTTAAGTTTCCGTCGGAGGTTACGGGAATAGCTTTCGCCTTTTTATTGCTTGTTTGTGTCATGACTCAAGCAAACGCGTACGCAAATCCGGTAAAAGCTCCGAGAAAATCATGGTTGGCCCTGGCTGTAGTTCTGGCCGGCCTGTTCATGGCTCTCATCGACTCCACGATTGTGAATGTGGCGCTGCCATCGATTCGCACCAGCCTGAATGCCGATGAATCCACACTCTCTTGGATCGTCTCTGGATACGCGCTGACATTCGGCCTTGCGCTAATTCCTGCGGGTCGATTGGGCGACCGTTTGGGCCACAAATGGGTCTTCATCGTTGGCTTGGTTCTATTTACCATCGCGAGCGCATACTGTGGCTTGGCTCAGAACAGCTTCGACATCATCGTCGGCCGCCTGCTGCAGGGTCTAGCTGCGGGTATTTACGTGCCAGCTGTTGCTGCATTCACGCAGCTGTTGTTCCAGGGTCGCGAACGCGGCAAGGCATTCGCAATCATGGGCTCAATCATCGGTATTTCGAGCGCAATTGGCCAGCTCACTGGCGGTCTATTGATTCAGGCATTTGGTGCTGACACCGGATGGCGTTGGGTGTTCTTCGTCAACCTGCCGATTGGCATTGTTACCGCGATCGCCGCCATTCGCCTGCTACCGGGTGGAGACGCCCACGCCGACAAGTCGAACCGCATGGACTGGCTAGGAATTGTTCTGCTGAGCGCCAGCCTCACTGCGGTTCTTATCCCTCTAATCCAGGGTCAGCAGGAAGGCTGGCCAGCTTGGATTTGGTGGACGATGGCCGCTGGCATCGTCGGCGTTTTCCTGTTCGCTGTTTGGGAAGTTTTCTTTACCAAGCGCGGGGGCTCTGCTCTGGTTCCGCCACGTCTTTTCCACCACGTGAGTTTTACCTTTGGCGCCATCCTGGCTCTGGTTTACTTCGCCGCGATGGTTTCCATCTTCTTTACGTTGTCTCTGCTTTGGCAGGGTGGTCTGGGTCACACCGCATTGGAGTCAGGTTTGATGGTTTTGCCATTCGCCCTCGGCACCGCGGTCTTCTCGTCTCAGAGTTCGCGTTGGGCGGCCAAGCTCGGTCGCACAGTTTTGATCATCGGTGCGGCGCTATTGGTGGTTGGTCTTGGCATCACCTTGGCAATCCTCAATAACTTTGCTGCCGCCGATGTCACCGCCTGGGTGTTGCTTCCTGGACTGCTGATTGCAGGTGCCGGTAACGGAATCTTCCTGGCCCCGAACGTGCAGTTCATCGTTGCCACCGTGGACAACTCCGAGGCGGGCGCGGCGAGTGGTGTGGTTCAGACCATGCAGCGTCTGGGTGCGGCTATCGGTGTTGCGGTGATTGGTTCAATCCTGTTTAGCTCGCTCGATTTCGGTCCGACCACAACTCCGGCTCAGATCACCGAAGGCTTCATGACGGGTGCGACCAACGCGATGCTGGCATCGACGATTCTTGGCGCGGCTTCATTCCTGCTGGTGTTTGCCCTGCCTAAGCGCATTCAGTTGCACGGTGCGCCGCCAGTAGCTGCCGACTAGAGAAAAGTCTGCGCTTAGGGGATTAGGTTAGGCATGGTTCGAGCCATTTCGATGGTTCGAACCACTGCATCCCAAGTGGCGGTCATGTCTGCATCAGCTGGCAGCCGGCCGTGGAGCTCCAGGTCTACAAGCCCATGGAGTTGCGCCCACATGGCGCGAGCCCCGATGTGGGATCCGCCGGCAGCCTGCACGACCAAAGCTAAAACTTTCGCCTCAAGGCCTGGTTTGATCAGGTCTCGCTGCAGAGTCTGTTGAAAGATCAGCGGATACAGATTGGGGTTGCTGAGCGCCCAGTCACGGTAAAACATAACCTTGTCGCGCGTGTTTTCGCCGGCTTCGCCGAACCCCTGCCCGAACTCGGCCAGACCTTCGTTCTGGATTAAAGCAACGACTTCATCCCGGTTTTTGACGTGATCGTAGAGGCTCGGCGCTTTGATGCCCAGTGCCGACGCCAAGGTGCGCATGGAGAGCGCCGCTATACCTTGGCCTTCAACAATGGCCCTTGCGGCTTCGCATATCGACTTGCGGTTAACCATCTTGCGCGCTGTCATAACTCAATGATAGGTTTTTCCTAACGCTGTTAGGAAAGGCGCGCCATGTCGAAACCGCTAGTTGGTTCTGTAATCGGAGGACCGCGCGTGCTGCTGCGCCTGGAAGGTGCAACCTTGTTTGCCCTAAGCATCGGGGTTTTTGCCCAGCAGGGCCAGCCATGGTGGCTTTATCCGGCCCTGTTGCTGGTTCCCGACATCTTTATGCTGGGCTACCTGCGCAATGCCAAGCTGGGCTCCATCACCTACAACATCGGCCACTCCTACCCAGCTGCGGCTGCAGTGACAGCTCTTGGTTTCGCGCTTGGCACCCCATCGATGATCGCCATCGGAGCAATCTGGTTCGGTCACATCGGCTGGGACAGAATGTTCGGCTATGGCCTTAAATATGCGACTAGCTTCAAGCACACACACTTGGGTCAATTAGGGAACGCAGCCCTGTCAGGCAAAAACACTCGACAGAATTAATGGAGTGACGAGACCATATTCTAGGGAAATTCTCGGACTCTACACTCCAGCGGCTAAGTGACCGCGTTCTAAGTAGTAGCATCTACTCGAAGCCTTTTTATGTTGATTATTTTTGCTTCACTCCACTCCGAACAGATGAAAGTGAAGAAACATGAACGAGGAAAAGAAAGCCAAAGGCATCCAGGAAATGAATGACTGGGTGGAACTTAGGGACTCTTGGACCAGAAAGCGTTTTGATTATCAGGAACGCTGGCACGGTTGGAGATCTCCCCTTGGTCTTGGTCTGGGATTCGTCCTCCTTTGCGGGGGATTGCTCTTATTGAGCTTGGCCTGGACCAACTTGGTTCGATAGCCTAAATGCCCCTGACGAAAGTCAGGGGCATTTTGCTAATCTATGGCGCTTACTTCACCATGAAGTGAGGATTTGTAATGAATCCGACCAGCGAGCCATCAGGAAGCTTCACTACACCGGTGGTTATTCCGTCGCCAACGTCTGATGCTGGAGTGTATTCCACTGCGCCGAGTGCGATGGCTTCGCTCATCGCGTTATTCACGTTTTCAACGCCCCAATAGGTTGTTGAGCCATCGGCCGGGTCGGCGTCTGGAAGTAGTCCCAGTTCATATCCGCCAACTTCGAATCCCACATAGAAAGGTTCATCAAAATACGGCTCGATGCCGAGAAGTTTGGTCCAATAGGCCTTTGAATCTGAAAGATTTGGAGCCGGGTAGATGACCGTTCGAAGGCCAAGTAGTTGTGTCGCCATACATTTATCTTCTAACGCAAATGACAAAAGCCCCTCGATTTCTCGAGAGGCTTTTTCACTGTCTCACTCGCAAACTGGCGGTTATGCCAGTTTGCGAGTGAGAGTCGTGCGGACCTAACCCTGCAATAGCGAAATAGCGCCCTCGAGAATCTGGTCAAAATGTTCAACCATGATTGAAATGTGGTCTTGTCCCTCGAGAATGTGTAAGTCAATGTCCCTAACATGGTCGCCGAACCATTCTGCATGCGCAACCGGTATGAACTCGTCATTGCTTCCAATCCACATTTGGACTGGTCGGTCAATCGCTTCAATATCGAAGCCCCAAGGTTTCAGCCACGAGTGATCATCTTCTGCAAATCCCATAGTGTCTGGATCAATGCCTCGAATAAGTGATTTGGAGAGTTCATGCGCCATGGTCTTGTAGTCGGTCTCGTATTTAGCGAATGCGTCACGATTTCTGAAAACTGACAAAAGCAGGTCGGGAGCAAGAGCCTTCACATCATCTATGTGTGCTTGCTTGAAAGCGAATGCTGAATCAACGCTTGTCGAGCAGGCGCGACATTCCCCAGCGAAGGCTTCGGTCATTCCAGCGAAACCATCCAAATCTGGCTGGTCAAATGGAGCCGGGGTGGCTACGGCAGACGCGCCACGGCAGCCTTCGAGCAGTGTTGAGGCTATTGCAGGAGGGCCTCCAGCAGACCAACCTAATGAAACGAACTGAGCAATATTTTGGTGCGAAAGGATAGCGGCAAGGTCAGAGTTATTGTCGATTACGTTTCGGTTCGGCGATCGAGTGCTTTCGCCGTATCCAGGGCGCGTATACGCGATTGCTCGCACGCCGCGAGCGGCAAGCGAAGCGAGAAGGCCTTGGAAGTAGAGCATTTCCATTGGCGAACCGTGGTGAAGCACAATGGCCATGTTGCTCTCTAGACCGTTGTCGATGAACTCGAGCTTTCGCCCTTCCTGAAGTTCTACAAATCCCCGCATTTCGCAACCTTTCATCGCCTGCAACCTGATTCAACATTATGACGATAGGCGCTTTACCTTGTTCCAGAGAAGACAAAAGCCCCTCGATTTCTCGAGAGGCTTTTTCACTGTCTCATTAGCAAACTGGCGGTTATGCCAGTTTGTACCAACGCGGAGAATAGGTGGAACGCATTAGTCGCTTGGTTCTAACTATTGAAGCCGAAGTCTGATTTCACAAACCGTTTCTACGCCATCTCTCTACGCCATCTTGGCACTATCCAAATGGTTTAGTTAGGCATCGAACGCCGCGAACATAGAATATTTTCATGCAACTCGACGAAGGCCCTTTCTACCACGGCACATCGGCAAATCTGGAAAGCGGGGACTTGCTCACACCTGGCTTTCCATCCAACTACCGCAGTGAAGTCATTATGAATCACGTCTACTTCACGGCTTTGAAGGATGGTGCGGGGATGGCAGCTGAACTTGCAGTTCTATTGCGTGGAGAGGATTCAGAGCCTCATGTGTACTTGGTTGAGCCTCAGGGTGACTTCGAAAATGACCCAAACGTGACCGATAAAAAATTCCCTGGAAACCCAACTCGTTCCTATCGAACAGATGCACCATTGAAGATTTTGCAAGAGGTCGATGATTGGACCCGAATGAGCCCTGACTCAATCGCGATCTGGGCCGAACGACTCGCAAATCTAAAAAACTCGAATGCCGAAATAATCAACTAATGACAAAAGCCCCAGATTTCTCTGGGGCTTTTTCACTGTCTCATTAGTGAACGAGTTATTTCTAACTGCGCGGAGAATATGGGATTCGAACCCATGAGGGCTTGCACCCAACACGCTTTCCAAGCGTGCGCCATAGGCCACTAGGC
>JBDLQA010000052.1:0-12860 GCA_039800845.1 Actinomycetota bacterium | reverse complement strand
CCCATGGTCCAGTGCTCGATGTAGAAGTTGTGGTCCTCAACGTATGGGTAGACCACGCGCGCAAGACCTAGCTTGCCGTTGAAGGTTTCGAGCACATCCCCGGCCAAGATTTCCGAGTACTCACTAACGATTCGATCGCGTTCAGTAATTAGTGCGTCTTTTGGACGGTGCAACTGCTCACCTTTAGCAGCGCGAGCAACGTAGTCCTGGACGTAACCCATAGGAAGATCCAGGTGATCGCGCCAATACACGTCAGAGCCGTAGAAACCGTTTCCGGATGTGTAGTTGAACCATGGGTCCTTGGCGTTATTCCAAGCATGAACCCACTCGCGACCCTTTTCACTGCCGCCAAGTGCACCAAGTATTGCATCTGAGCCTTCGTTGCCCGCAAATACATCTGCCAAGCCTAGGTTTGCAGCAAGCATCGCAAGGTTCTTCAGCTCGTCGTCTGGACGGAAAAGAACTGAGTCAACGCCCATAACCATCTTTGCGATTGCCAAGTCTGGAATGCCAGGGAACTGTTCCTTGCAGAAGGTGAAGAAGTCGAGGTAAGCCACATAGCCCAGATTCAGGAACTCGAAGTGATACTCCCAGTTCTGATAAGCCAGCTGAATCAGACGGTCATAGTCAGCCATCATCTTTGCGGTTGGGTCAATACCGGCGCCGGTCTCGATAACGGAGAAATCAACCATTTCTGGAAGAGCATGGAATTCAATGGCGTCCATCTCTTCGATGGTGGCGTGAACCTTTTTCTTCCAGTTTTCAAGGAGGCTAGTCCAGTTCTGGAAATAGTGACCGGCGCGCTGAAGGAAGTGAGGCACGCGATCGCCGATGAGCTCTGGTGCAACCGCGACCGGACTCATGTAGCAGAATCCGTTGTGGATTCGGAATTCGATGCCGTTGGCTGGCGGAATGATGTAGTGACGGGTGTTGTAGGCACCGAGGCAACGAACGGCGAACTCTACGCCAACGGTCTCGAACGGCTTGAAAACGTTTGGCCAGTGCTGGCTGTCGCAGAACCAGAATTTTTTGTCTTCCTTGTCGCGCAGATTGTCACGGAAAACCAAGTTATATGGGTAAAGGTCCTGCCAACCTTCGGCACCAGCGGGTGCCTTCAGGTCATACGGAGAGTCGAAACTCTTTCTTTTCACTTACTGCTCACTTTCTTAGATGCTCAACATTGAGGTACTGGTGATTGTGTTGCGTAACTTGTAGCGATTTACTTTCCAGAGGAACCGAAACGGTCACCCATCTGCGCCATGAGCGAGTTGGTGATCGCTTCGATGCCCGAACCCATCGAGGTGACTTTTACCTCTACAGGTTTTTGCGACCAGACGGTTTCAGGTCGTGACTGCAAAAGCAGCACATTTTTGCCCTCTGGAAGATCTGCATCGATAGCCCATTCGATGTCTTGCACGCAGCCGTAGTGCTTTTCTGCGCTCTTTGCTAGGCGCGCGACTGCAATTAGCTCGTCGTCGTTCAGACTTGGAACATTGCGGCGCTCAGCTTCAACTTCGTGGTGCATGATTCCGCCTTTGCCGTCAGGAATCAGCTCCTCGTGCTTGTCCGAGATGATGCGCTTAACCGGGTGCAGCATGATCTTGTCGATTACAAAGTTGTCCGGAGTGACTTCACCCGAGACGACCATTTCACCAAGACCCCAGCTAGAGTCGACAACAATCTTGCTGCGGTCACCGTTGCTAGGGTCAATGGTCATAGCCACGCCACTAGTTCTCGAGTTCACCATTTTCTGAACAGCAACGGCCATCGACAGACCCTCGTCAGGAATGTTGTTTGCCAGGCGGTAGGTGATCGCACGCGAGGTGTACAGGCTCGCCCAACATTCGCGAATTTTTTGCATGACGTTGGCGCGGCCGGTTATCCAAAGGTAGGTGTCTTGCTGGCCCGCGAATGAAGCATCTGGCAGGTCTTCTGCGGTTGCGCTAGATCTGACGGCCACCGGCACCTCGCCACCGCAAAGCGCCATCAGATTTTCGTATGCTTTATGAGTTTCCTCGTGCACATCTTCAGGGACCGCCTGGTTCATGATCATTCCACGGATTCGGGCCGACACCTCATCCACGGCTGCCACGTTGTTGGCATCTAGGCCAGCGAGAAGCTCCTTGATGTCCTCAAGCAACGAGGTCTGTTTCATAACCGCGTCGAAGGCATCCGTGGTAACGGCAAAGCCCGGAGGCACGGGAGCACCCGCCTTGGTCATGATTGCCAGGCTGGTGCACTTGCCGCCGAGCCGATCGTGCTGGGGAGTCTCGTCGCTGTCAAAGGGGAACGTGTAGGTCATCGTGATCATCCGTTTCTGATTCAGGTTTGCCGCATTAAGCAACGGCGACGTCCCATTCCACTGGTACTGATGTTGGGACTCGGAAGGAGAGGTTGTCTCCAAAAGTGATTTCAGATTCTGATTTGAGGCGCAGTGAAGGCACATTTTTTGTGATCTCCTCTAGAGCTACGCGAGCCTGAAGTTTTGCGAGCATATTTCCAAGGCAGTAGTGGATTCCATAGCCGAATGCTAGGTGGTTGCGAGCATTGTCTCGTCCGATGTCGAAGGCATCTGGCTGGTCAAAGACTGCCTCATCACGGTTTGCTGAACCCATGACTAGCAACACGTTCGAGCCAGCGGGAATTTTCACTCCACCGATTTCTCCGTCTTTTACAGCTTTGCGGCGCCATGCTGTGATGCTTGGGGAAAACCGAAGGACCTCGTCGATTGCGCCAGGGATTTTCTCGGGATCTGCAACTAGTGCTTCATAGGCTACATGGTGCTGCAGGAGCACTCGCACCGCGTTTGAAATCAAAGTAGTGGTGGTTTCGTGGCCGGCGAAGAGAAGGCTATACAGTATGGATGCGATTTCATGGTCGCTGATTTCCTCGCCCGCGGCCTGGAGGTTCACGAGGTCGGTCACCAGGTTATCGCCTGGATTTTCTTTGGCGTTTTCAACTAGGTGTTGGCAATAGTTCCAGTACTTCACCAAGTTGCGGGCATGTGGAATCTGCTCTTCGTCTGAGAGATCAGCCCAAGTCATGACAGCACGGCTCGTTGCCCAGTCTTTAACTTCAGGGATTTTACTAACCGGGACGCCCAGCAGTGTGAGGATTGTGATGGTTGGAAGGTCATAAGCGATATCTGCTAGCACATCACCACCTGCGGCGCCCTTGGCAAGCATGTTTTCGATCAGAACATTCACGTTGTCGCGAATCATTGGTTCCATTACTCGGTAACGGCGCGGCGTGAATGCCTTGGAAGCGGCTGCACGGATGCGGGTGTGTTCTGGCGGAATTCGGGCCGAGAGTCCCGAGTAAGCAGTGAATCCACCCTCTGCCATAATCTTTTTCGCTGGTTCGCCAGCCGGACGAACCGGAGCTTGCGCGTTCTCCGCTGAGAAGGTCTCCCAGTTTTCAAATGTTGCTTTTACGTCGTCGTAGCGAGTAACTACGAAGTAGCCAATGCGGTCGTCAAACATAACCGGCTGCTCATTGCGCAGTTCTTCGTATGCCGGATATGGGTTATTCATATTGAAAGGCTCAAAACCGTGGTAACCGGCTGGGCAGACAGCTTCAGACATCAAGCATCCTCTCGAAGTTTCTTCTATTCGAATACTTCCGCAGCGATACTTAGCGCGAAAGAGCATTCTCATTGAATGAGAAGAAGATGCTAAGGCGTTATAAATGAGAGGCTATCGAGCGACCCGACAAAAAGTGAAAATAATGCAGGAGACCTTATCGAATATTTACTTTGGGGCGCTTGCGTCGGATTGGCAACAGCGCCTCCTGGATTCTCTCCACGGTCCCACTCAAATAAGGCAGTAGCGACATAAGCTCGGCTGCCCTGTCGGATTCCAAAACAATTCCCACTGACGCTATTGTTTCTGTGCCGACAATAACTGGAACAGCTATAGACGATGCACCAAGCCTCATCTGCTCTAGCGTTAGAGCATAACCTTGGCGCGAAACCTGCCGAAGTTCCTTCCTAAGACTTTCGCCTTCGTGAAGCGTTTTCTCGGTAGGCGCCACCAGTTTTTTGTCCAGATAGGCTTTGATGAACCAGTCAGGCTCAGCCGCCAAGAGCACACGACCTACCGCAGTAGCGTGCAACGGCAACTTAGAACCGACACGAGAGATCATCGGCACTTTTCGGGAACCGTATATTTTGTCCACGTAAAGAGCTCTGGCGCCTTGTCGAACCGCCATGTGGACGTTCTCGTGCACCAAATCGAAAAGATCTTGAAGGTATGGTCTTACGATTTGCTCACGTTGGCTTACGCCAGCGTGCTGACCCAGCTCCCAAATGCGAACGCCCACTTGGTAACTGCCATCCGAGTTTTTTGCCAACGCTCCCCACGCTTCTAAGTCCCCCACCATTCGATACGTAGTTGAGGTGGCCAGGCCAGTCTTTTCCGCTATCTCCGAAACCGTCAGAGGGCGGTTGCTTCCCTCGAATGCAGCAAGAATGGATAGCAGACGTGCCGAAACAGAAACGTCAGCACTCTTTGGCATGTCGCTCCCTTGCGTCAATGTAATGACGCCAATCTAACAGAATTCTCACTTCTCGCTCAATGAGAAAATCCACCCGGTTGCTCGGGTGGATTTTCAAAACCTGCATAAACAAGCCTCGGGCTAGAGCTGCCAGTGATTCCGGTTCAAGTTAGCTGGATCCTTTGACAGGTAACGCACAAAACGACCATCTGGGTCGCGGTCTGCAATGACCTTCTGAAGGCGTGCATAGTTTTCAGCTGATAGGAACTCCAACTGACGATTTCCGAAGTCGCTATCGCCTAGGTAGGTGCCCTTGGTCACCGATTGCGCATTTGCCATCGCACGGTCGAGCCACTCCCTGTTTTCAGCATCGTGGGACTCGTCGTTACTAACCAGGTAGGTGGCTACATAGCCAGGGCTCTGCATAGAGAACGCCATGTCTGGAAGCTCGCGAAGTGGGCCCATGCTGTACCAGATGGTGAAACCTAATTGCTCTGGAAGCTCGGTGAACAGCGGATCAAGTTTCTGGGCAATCACATCAGGTTCGCCATCAACCCAAATGTTGTCGACGAAGTAACGGTGACCTTCAGGGTTGGCGTTGAGCTGCTGCTCACGACGAGCGGCGAGAGTGGTTTCCTGTCCCCAAATGTTCACGATCGCATTTTCAATCCCCGGATACGTGAGGAACGGCTCAAGGTTTTTCTTGCCCTGTTCCACATCATCAACGAGGGTCAGAGCATCCACGACGATGGTGCGCTCGATCTCCCCGTTAGGGCTGGTTGGGCCGCACTGACTAACGATGACAATCTCAACATCGGGTGATACATGGTCGTGAATCGAGTACATCCACTTCAGCAAATCCTGGAAGTGCTCCGTCTTGTAGAGCTGCACAGACTCCACCGCGTGCTTGTAGCGCGGACGGGTCTGCAGGTGGAAACGAGTAACGATGCCCGGGAACGATGGACCGGCTCCTCTGGCTGCCCAATAGAGATCTTGATTCTGGTTTGCATCCGCACGGATTAGTTCGCCATCGGCCGTGACTAGATCCACAGCAACTACGTGCTCAGCAGCCCAGCCCCAGCCGCGTGCCACCCATCCCTGGCCGCCTTGCAGCAAGAACCCACCGATGCCAACAGTTGGGCAGTGCCCACCGTTGAAGAATCGGCCAAGGGACTGCAGATACGGATCCAGGACTTCGCCACCCTTGGTTGCTGGAGTTGCCGATGCGATTCCCGTGGCCGGATCAAATGAGACTTCCTGGAAGAGACCGAGGTCAATCAAAAGGGTGTCTTCTCGGACACTCCATGCCGCCCAGCTGTGACCACCGGATCGGACGGCCACGGACCAACCCTGCTCTTTGGCGTGCTTGACGCCTGCGATGATGTCGTCCTGGGTTTCCGCCAATAGGACGGCATTTGGGCGACGACTTGGGCGACGGTGGTTGAATACTCGTCCAACTGCCGCCTCTTCGAATCCAGCATCCGCTGGGGTGAAATATTTTCCGGTAAAGGTACTCATCCCAGAACCGATCCTCCTCCGTCAACCACCAGGTTGACTCCTGTAATCCAACTTGCTTCATCAGAAGCCAAGAAAAGTGCCGCGTTCACGATGTCGCTCGGCTGCCCCACGCGACCCAGGGGAATGCGTGCGATGTTCTTTTTAAACGGCTCCGGGCCGCTGTCCACAAGCCAAGCCGTGGAAGGCGTCACGGTGAACCCTGGGCTAACACAGACGGCGCGAATGCCATACTTACCACCTTCAACAGCCAGCTGCTGCGTCAAGTTAATCACGCCCGCCTTAGCGGTGCCGTGAGCGTTCTGGGCCATGAACTCAACTCCGCGCGTTCCCGCGATTGAACCGATGTTAACAACCACGCCCCCGTTTTTCATGAAGTGCGGCCAGATTGCCTTTGTGGCGTAAAAGACAATGTTGAGTTCGTTGTTCATAACGAACTGCCAATCCTCGATGCTGAGCTCCTGGATTTCACCGAACTTCGGGATGGACGCATTGTTGTAGAGAATGTCGGCTCCGCCGTAAACCTCGATTGCCGCTTCTACCCAATTGCGCGACGCCTCAGGATCACCTAGATCCACCGGTGAAAACGAGGTCATTTCTCCCCCGGCTTCACGCACCAGGCGTAGCGTTTCTTCGGCACCTTCCGTGAAGAGATCGCAACCCACTACCTTCGCCCCTTCTGCCGCGAAAGTGAGCGCTGCCTGGCGACCCATTCCACCGCCAGTGCCAGTTATCAGAACAATCTTGTTATCTAGACGACCCAAAGTAGCCCCTTTGCCTACAGCCAGTAGTTGACCTAAGCAAAACCCTATGGGAATCGGCAGGTAGCAAGCATAGATGTACACGAATAGTTGTTATTGCTTGCGTAGTAGATACGAATCATGCCTTTGGTAATAGCGTGTCATGAGGGGTTGAAGAAGGCGCTTTAGGTGCTGAGAGCAACAAATCACACTCTGGAGGATCCATGGAAGAGCGAGAGCTGGAACTGAACGTTCCGCGCCGAGTGGTAACCGGACATGACGCCAACGGCAAATCAATCATTTTGTCTGACAACCTCGTGCCGGTAGTTCGCAGCCTGCCAGCTGAGGGCGTCGGCTTCTACGAAATCTGGAACACCGATGCAATGCCAGCACCGGTGGCTGCGGTAGAACCGAGCGAACCGACTCAACGAACCCTGAGCGTTCCACCCGCTCCAAATGGCACCAAAATTCGCATCAACGAATTTTTCCCGGGATTCCTGAAACAAAACAACCTTCAATCACCGATACACCGAACCGAATCTATCGATTACGGAATCGTTCTTGAGGGTGAAATCGTGCTGGCGCTAGACGATAGCGAAGTTACCTGCAAGGCAGGCGACATCATTATTCAGCGCGGTACAAATCACGCCTGGGCTAATCGAAGCGATAAAGTCTGCCGCGTTGCTTTCATCCTTGTGGATGGCAAGTTCGACGATGAGCTCAAGGCGACCCTGCCTGGAGATAGCCACGTAATGCGCGGCGGCCCAGAGGACAGCGGAGACCACTAATGCATTTCGACCACGTGGGGCTTTCAGTTGCTGACCTAAACGGCATGGCGAATTGGTACGCCAACGCTTTTGGTTGGAAAGTGGCGCAACCGTTTGAAGTCCCACCGATCGGCCTGCGTGGGCTCTTCGCTGTCGGCGACGATGGCATTGCCATTGAATTCTTGCAGCGCGAGGGCTCCTCACGCCCGTGGACTGCATCATCGGTGCCGGAGATGGCCGGACAGCAGGGATTTGGCCACATCGCAATTCGCGTTGACGATGTCGATTCAATGCACGACCATTTGGTAAGCCTTGGCGCAACTAGCATCATGGATCCACGCCCTGCTCCGGTAGCGGACAGTCGCATGGCCTACGTGGCCGATCCAGAGGGAAATTTCATTGAGCTTTTGACCAGAAAGGGACCGGTGGGTTCATGAGTCAGACAATTTCGTTGCCTGGTCTAGCAGGCAAGGTTGTTGTAATCACCGGAGCCAACGGAGGCCAAGGCGCAGCTGAGACACTGGTTTTACTCGAATCCGGTGCAACGGTTATCGCCACCGATATTCAAGAAACTGTTTCAGATGCTTTAGCAAGCGCGGGGCTAAAGCATCCCGGCAAACTGCACTACCGTCGACTCGATGTCTCCTCGGAAGCAGGCTGGGCCGAAGTGGCCGATTTCATCCGCATTCAGGGCCTAAAGGTGCACGGTCTCGTGAACAACGCCGGCATTCCCTGGCGCGCGCGCATCGGTGCTGTGGAACTCAATGATTGGAACCGCGTTATTGGCATCAACCTAACCGGCACCATGCTGGGCATGCAAATGGTCTTGGAGTTCATGACCGAGGGCGGTTCTATCGTGAACATCGGTTCGGCTGCGGCCGTCACCGGTCACCACACCGCGGCCTACACCGCTAGCAAATGGGGCGTGCGCGGCCTAACCCACGTTGCAGCTACGGAACTTGGTCCGCGCAATATTCGCGTAAACCTGGTGAACCCGGGCTACATTCAAACCCCGATGATGGCCGCAGCTCCCGCGATCATGCAAGCTGCCCAGCTAGCGCTCACTCCCCTGGAACGCCTGGGCGAACCAGAAGATGTAGCGGCAGCGGTTTGCTTCTTGTTGAGCGATATCTCCGGCTACGTAAGCGGTGCCGAACTGCCAGTGGACGGCGCATTCACTTCGTCGGCCGGAGTGAAATACATGTCCGACCTAATCAAGAAAAACGTTTAGCAAACCGGTACAAAAACAAACCGGTCGATTTCCATACCGGCGTGACCTTCAGCGAGCGTGTGGCTCTGTGAAATGCGCACCTGATACTCCCCCGGTTCGAATCGGTGGGTGCCAATCAGGATGTCCTGCCATTTGCCATCGGTGCTCGGGAAGGCCGTTCCGCGGTTGATGTACTGCTCGTAGCTCTGGTTCTGGTTGCCGTCGTAGAACAGGTGGCGCCCCGCTAGCACGCGGCCGTTGCCATCCTCGGCGCTCCGGTAGCGTAACCAAACCTCATACTCGCGGGCCGGCCCAACCTGCAGCAGAACGCTCAGACCGAACTCCTGGCGGTTCAGGCCGGTCACGTAACCAGCTCCACTGGAGCCATCTGGGTTGTCGCCCAAGTGTGCAGGATCACTTGTCACTACCGTGGCGCCGTAGATTCGACCACCAGCCCCCACTGCCGAAGCGGCATCCAGGACAATGCTCCAGCTGCGTCCGTCCACTTCTGCTAGGCCGCGCGCTGAAGGCTGCGGCACTATCTTGACGATGGAACCGTCAGCGTTGTAGCTGACCTTGTCCATCATCAGCGAGCGCGAAGTGGCGGTGCCGGAAACCCAGCCGGAGTGATAAAAAGCAAGCCACTGACCACGGAATTCAACTACCGATCCGTGAATGGTTCCACTGTTGCCAGGGTATTCATCGATGTAAATGCCCAGGTCTCTGTAAGGGCCAAGCGGGTTATCTGACACCGCGTGGCACATGCGCTGCGGCCACTTTTCGTTGTCCAAAGCCGGGTAGGTCAGGTAGTACTTGCCTGCATATTTGTGCAGGAATGGACCCTCATAGCCGCCAACCTGCTCAGAGATATTGTTGATGGTTTCGCGCTTGATGCTGCGCAAATCGGAGTTCAACTCCCCCAGCAGAATCGAACCCTTGGCGCCCCAAATCAGGAACGGTTTGCCGTCATCATCGATGAACAGCGAAGGATCCTGACCCCAGTCAACGCCCTCAATCGGGCCCTGGTCCGTGAACGGCCCCTCCGGGCGGTCGCTAACTGCCAGGCCGGTGCGGAAGGTGCTCGTCTGCTCATCGAAGGCGCAGAAGGTCATGTAGTACTTGCCTGCATAGAAGTTGCAATCAATGGCCCACATGTGGCTAACGGCCCACTTCACCTGGTCCAGGTGCAGCACGCGGCCGTGATCAACCCAGGTCACCAGGTCATCGGTGCTCATCACGTGATAGCACTGCATGCTGTCATAGCTGTTGGTGTACGGCTCATCGTAGGAAACGTAGAGGTACAGACGGTCGTTGAAAACATGCGCCGATGGATCGGCCGCGAAAACCAGGTTATTGAGCAGGCTAGACATGGCGTCCTAGAGAGATTGGCTGAGCAGAGTCGGGTTCTGGCGCACGTAAAGTGGCAGCGAGTCGAACCCGTGCACTTCCTTCACCCATCGCCCACCGGCAACTTTCTGGCCGGTGAAGTAGTTAGTCCATTCGCCGGCAGGCAGATAGAACTCAACCTCGCCGCTAGCGGTGAAGACGGGCGCTACCAACAGGTCTGGACCAAACATGTACTGCTGGTCCATGAACCACGCGGTTCGGTCTTCTGGGAACTCGATGAGCATGGCGCGCATCATCGGTGTGCCAAGTTCGTGCGCCTGCTTGGCCGTAGCCATAATGTACGGCATCAGTTCCTGCTTAAGTTTGGCGAAGCGGCGGGTCACATCAACGGCCTCTTCATCGAAGGCCCAAGGAACACGAACCGATTCGTTACCGTGCAGGCGACTGTGCGAACTGAGCAAACCGAAGGCAACCCAGCGCTTGAAAACAGCAGGATCCGGTGAACCTTCAAAGCCACCGATGTCGTGGCTCCAGTAACCGAAACCACTCAGGCCCAGGCTTAGACCACCACGAAGGCTCTCGGCCATCGACTCGAAGGAAGACGTGTTGTCGCCACCCCAGTGAACCGGCATGGACTGTCCGCCAACGGTTGCCGAGCGAGCGAACACCACGGCGTCGTCGCCCTTCTGCTCGCGCAGGAGATCCCAAACCGTCTGGTTATAGAGCTGGGTGTAGAGGTTATGCATCTGCTCCGGGTCCGAGCCGTCGTGATACACAACATCGAGCGGAATGCGCTCACCGAAGTCGGTCTTGAAGCAGTCCACACCCATTTCCAGGAGCGGACGAAGCTTGCTCTGGAACCAGTCGCGTGCCGCAGGATTGGTGAAGTCAACAATCGCGTTACCGGCCTGCCAAAGGTCCCACTGCCAGACACTTCCGGCGGTGCCACCCGGGCCATCGTTACGTCGCAACAGGTAGCCAAGGTCGCGGGCTTCGTTGAATAGCGGCGATGCCTGCCCGATGTATGGGTTGATCCAAAGCGAAATGTGAAGGCGGTCGGCCTTCAGGCGCTTCAACATCGCAACCGGGTCCGGGAAGGTCACCGGGTCCCACTCGAAGTCGCACCATTGGAATTCGCGCATCCAGAAGCAGTCGAAGTGGAAGACGCTCAGCGGAATATCGCGGCGACCCATCTCATCGATGAATCCCTTTACGGTCTTCTCGTCGTAGTCGGTGACAAAGGAGGTACTTAGCCAGAGGCCGAAAGTCCACTCCGGAAGCAGAGGGGCACGCCCTGTGAGCGCGGTGTACTTGCGAAGGACTTCGGCCGGGGTTGGCCCATAAATAACGTAGTACTCGATATCGTGTGTCTTGGCGCTGAACTGAACCCGTTCTACGGCCTCGCTACCAACTTCCATCGACACATTGCCGGTATGGTTTACAAAAACTCCGTAACCGTTGTTGGTCAGGTAGAACGGAATGTTCTTGTAAGCCTGCTCGCTGCTGGTTCCGCCATCTTCGTTCCAGATCTCCACGCTCTGGCCATTCTTGATGAAAGGCGTGAAGCGTTCGCCAAGACCGTAAACGTTCTCGCCAACCCCCAAGGCCATCTGAACGGACAGGTGGTGATCACCGTTTGGATCCGTCACAATAGCCAAACTGCGCTGGCGCTGCGACGTCAGCAGACGATCGCCGGCCAAGAACTCCAGGTTCCATTCCTGACCTGTGTGGATTCGCGCGGTGAGGTTGCCGGATGTCAGCTGGCTGAAAGCATCCGTTGCCGATGCAGTTGCTCCTGCCACTTCTTCATTGACTGGGAATTTGATCGCGCGCTTGCCACCGGTGTGGTGGGCTGCCCTAATTCGGATGACATCCTTTGCAGGCGCATCCAGATCGACATTGAAGGTGGCCAGGTTCAGCGTTGCACCTCGGTGCTTGACCACTTTTGGAGTGACAAGCGAGTGCAGGCTGTCGCCGTTGGCCGAGTGGTTGATTTTGGTGGAGTAGGCCTGCGCTGCGTAGAGAACGTCAAAGCCCTCCCGCATTAGCCAGAAACCGTTAGTGAACTTCATATCTGCCTAGGTTTGATGCGAGAGGGCTTTGCCCGTTTTGGTGCTATTTAGTTTCGAGCAATGCTTCCACCGCTGCGGCGGCGTGCAAGGGCGTCGATTGTGGCAGCGAGCAGAAGCACGCCACCGGTAATGAGGAAGTTTGCACCGGCTGGCATCTGAAGCAGACCCAGACCGTTGTCGATCATGCTGATTACAAGCGCACCGATAGCTGCGTGCGAGATACGGCCGCGGCCGCCGAAGAGGCTTACGCCACCCACAACTGCAGCAGCGACACCGTTCAGAACGATGGTACGACCGGAGGATCCATCAACCGAACCGATACGGCTGGCGTGGAACACACCCGAAACAACCGCAAGAAGCGAACAGATGATGAACGCGTAAATGCGGATGCGGGCAACCTTGATACCGGCACGACGTGCCGCTTCAGGGTTTCCACCAACTGCGTAGAGGTGACGGCCGAACTTGGTGCGGTCCAGAACCAAAGTCACGAACACCAGAATGATGATTGAGATTGGAACAACGATTGGAACGCCGGAGATTGGAATGATTCCCTGGCTTCGGTCCTGGTTCATCACAGCAACAGCAATTCCACCAATAACGAGAATGGCCGCTGCTTTGATGAGGAGGATCGAGAATGGACGGTTAACCAGTCCAGTCTTGGCGCGACGAGCGCGGTCCCAAACACCAAACAAGAGAGTGCCAACTGCGCAGAGAA
>JBDLQA010000051.1:0-12142 GCA_039800845.1 Actinomycetota bacterium | reverse complement strand
CTGCCGCTGCGGTGGCTTCATCGATTCCAACGTAGAGGGCGAAGCCGCGTGCTTCGTTGGTGACCTGGGTTGCTGCTTCGGTGTTGTTTAGAAGTGCGATTGACATTTGTTTAATCCTTTTACTTTGTATGCGATTTGAGTGGTCCGGTTATCCGGTCTTGCTGGGGTGCTGGTGCCCTTGCCTAGCCGAGCCAGTTGTTGTGGTTTGTCTCTTTGGCTAGAGGCACATTCGCATACAGGCACGCATCACCTGGACGGAGCGCTGGATAGCGGTCACCGACTGAGTGGTTGCGTGTGCGTTAGGTGTCATGTTTAGAAGTATTACTCCTCATTCCCCTAAAGTCAAATCCGTTTATCCCTATGGGGGAACTAGGAAATAAAAACCCCGAAATATCAAGGTTTTTGCCCGTAAAAAATCAGCGGTAGGTAAGGTTTTACTATGACAACCACCAAACCGAACTGGCACGAGCTGATGAAAACAGCCCTGCAGATTTCGGCAAATTTGGTGGCTTCAGAGGGCGATGTTCCGGTGGCGGCTCTGCTCGTGGATGCCCAGGGCAACGTGGTTGCAACGGGGCACAACCTGAAGGAGGCTCAGCACGACCCAACGGCCCACGCCGAGATTGTGGCCATCCGCGAGGCCGCGGCTCAGAAGCGCGACTGGCATCTAGAGGATTTGACCCTGGTGGTCACTTTAGAGCCTTGCGTGATGTGCGCCGGGGCAATCGTCGCGGCTCGTATTCCGCGAGTGGTTTTCGGGGCCTGGGATGACCGAGTTGGTGCGTCCGGCTCGTTATATGACCTTTTGCGCGACAGCCGCCTCGGTAAGCCGGTTGAAGTAGTCGCTGGCGTGGAGGCCGACGCTTGCTCTCAGCAGTTGCGTCAGTTTTTCGAAGCCCGAAGGACGTCCGGCTCCAAATAGATAACGCGGGTCGCCGGAACGGCAGCGCGGATTCGCTCTTCAGCCAAGTCGATGGTCGCACCCAGCTCGGCGGCGGTCGTGGTCGGCTCCACCGCAATCTTTGCGGCCAGCATCAGTTCATCGGGGCCCAGGTACAGCGTCTTGCTGTGAATCACAGAGAGAACACCAGGGGTTCCGCTAAGCGCCGCGATGATCTTTTCGTAGTCATCCACCCCGGCACCTTCACCGATCAGCAGGCTGCTGGTTTCGGCTCCCAAAATAACTGCAACGGCAATCAACAGCAGACCGATTGCGAGTGTGCCAAGGGCATCGAAGACCGGGTTGCCGGTGACGGCGGTTAGGCCCACGCCCAGGAAGGCGAGCACTAAACCGACCAGAGCGGCGATGTCCTCCAGGACAACAACCGGCAGTTCGGGCGCCTTGGCGTGACGGATGTATTCGATCAGGCTTAGATTGCCTCGGTCATGGGCAACTTCGCCAAGTGCGGTTCGCAGGCTAAAACTTTCAAGCATGATGCTTACGCCCAGAATTACCAGCGGAAGCCAAAAGAGCTCCAACTCGTGCGGGTGCTGAAGTTTTTGGATCCCCTCAAACAGGCTAAAAAGACCACCGATGCTGAACAGCACGATGCTCACCATGAAGGCGTAAATGTAGCGCTGGCGGCCGTAGCCGAACGGGTGGTTCTGCGAGGCCTCGCGCTTTGCTTTGCGACCGCCAACCAGCAGCAACACCTGGTTGCCGGAATCGGCCAGCGAATGGATTGCCTCTGCGAGCATGGAGCCAGAACCGCTGAATCCTGCCGCTACGAACTTAGTCGCAGCGATTCCGAGGTTGGCTGCAAGGGCCGCAAAAATGGCCTTTTTGGATCCTGATGAACTCACAGCTAAAAGCCTAGTAAAACTGTCCGGCTGGCGGGCCGTGGGCAAAATCAACTAAACTATCCCACGGTGACGTGTCCGAGCGGCCGAAGGTGCAACTCTCGAAAAGTTGTGTGCGTGAAAGCGCACCGTGGGTTCAAATCCCACCGTCACCGCCACCACAAGACCCCTGACTTGTCAGGGGTCTTGTTCTATTTGGCGTGAAACTGGGCGACTGCTACGAGCGACACCAATAGGGCTAGTCGTTCGAGTTCGCGGTCACGTGCTTGCCACGCATCATCGAAGCCACGGCTCCTATCAAGGCCATGCCAGCGGCGATTCCAAAGACCAATCCAAGACCCTCGTGGAACGGCTGCTGAATCATGCGCGGGAAGAACTCTTTGCTGGTGAGGGTAATCCATTGGTTAGCGCTCAGGTGAGCGGCCGCGGGGTTACCGAGAATAGCTCCCATGGGGTTGTAGCCAAGGAACGACGAGAACAGGATTGCGGCAGGGGGAAGAGATCCGATTGCATGAGCTTCCACAGGGTTCACTCCCTGCCCTGTCAGAGCGTGGATCACGTTGGCCGGCAAGCTGTTTGCTAAACCGACAATCATCATCGAGAAGAATAGGCCCATGCTCAATACCATGCCGGAATTCATGAGAGCAGCCTGAATACCAGCTGCCCCTCCCCGCTGGTTGGCCGGAACCGAGTTCATAATTGCCGTTTGGTTTGGAGCCGAGAACATGCCTCCGCCAACACCATTGAGGAAGATTAGTAGACCGAAAGCCCAGTAATTAAAGTTGACGGGCAAAATCATGAGCGCCACAAAGCTGGCCCCAAAGATGACCATTCCTGCAGTGCTTAGTGCTCGAGCACCGTGACGATCGCTGAGGAAACCACTAAGCGGGCCCGCAATGAGGAACGCGATGCTTAGGGGAAGCAGATAGATTGCGCTCCACAGCGGAGTGCTGTCGTAACTGAATCCATGCATCGGAAGCCAAATTCCCTGCAGCCAGATAATCAACATGAACTGCATGCCGCCTCGGGCGGTTGCCGAGAGTAGGTTAGCCACCGAGCCAGCGCTGAATGCACGGATGCGGAAAAGCTGGAGGTCGAACATCGGTTGGCTGACCTTGGACTCTACTAATAGGAACGCTAAAAGGAATGCCAGACCAATGATGATGGCCGCTATTACATCGGGCGAACGCCAACCCATGGAGTCTGATTTGTAGGGCTGGATTCCGTAGACGATTCCCGTTAGCAGTGATGTGAGGCCGACTGCAAATGTTGCGTTACCGAGCCAGTCGATCTTCGCCTTACCGCGTTTGCCGGTGTCTTTTAGTGTGAAATAAGCCCAGATAGTGCCCAGTAAACCAAACGGAACACTTACCCAGAAGACAGCATGCCAATCGATTACAGCCAGAATGCCTCCCACAATGAGGCCGATGAACGAACCGGCAATTGCGGCAACCTGGTTTATCCCGATCGCGAATCCTCGTCGATTCTGTGGGAAGGCGTCGGTGAGAATGGCGCTGGAGTTCGCAAGCAGCATCGCGCCGCCAATGCCCTGGGCAAAACGCCAGACCAAAAGCCAAATGGCTCCCGCGGCATGCTGGTAAGGGTCTAGGGCTAGCGCGATGCTCGCCGCCGCGAAAACGGCGAAGCCTAGGTTGTAGATCCGCACACGACCGAGTAGGTCACCAAGCCTGCCTAGGCTCACGACCAACACAGCTGTGACCAACTGATAGCCCATCATTAGCCAAAGCAGGTAACCGACGTTGCTTGGCGACAAAGGATTCACACCGATGCCTTTGAAAATGGCTGGCAGTGAAATGAGGATGATTGACGAGTTGATGGTTGCCATCAACATCCCAAGCGTGGTGTTGCTCAGCGCGATCCATTTATATCTTGGTGAATCAGGGACTTGCTCCATCCGTCTAGTTTGCCTTGCTTGCAGAGGAATTTGATCACAGGGCACGCCAAGGCACGCCTGGGCCTGCACTTTAGGTCTGCCATGATTGGGTTGGTTTAGACTCAAAGGCCGACCGCAAGGAGATTGGTGAACAGCCGCAGATTCATATCGCTTTCACTGGCAGCGTTTCTGGTATTTGCACCTTTCGCCGCGGGAGTCCAACCCGCGAATGCTCTGGACGGAATCCCCGCTGGTTGCGTGCCGAAGACCAACGACTACAAGTTCGCACACTGTCAGATTGATAGATCGGGAAAGTTTTCGATGGCCGTGATCGGAGACAGCCATGCGCGAAGTTGGATTGGTCCAATGCGCAAGTTGGCAAGGAAATACAGCTGGAAGCTGACAGTTGTTTCTAAAAGTGCCTGCCCAATCCTAGATCCAGACTCCATTCCCAAGCACATACCGTCACCCAGCTGTGCGCAGTGGAATCGGAAGTTGCTGGATTACCTTTCCGGAAGTGGAAAGTTCGACTTAATCGTGACGGCAAGTTCGAGCCTGGTTACCCACGGCTACAAATCGTACTCAGACTCATTCGCCAGCGTTGCACCCAAAATCACGGCAACAGGTGCGACTCTGTTGGTAATCCGAGACAATCCGAAACCGAAGAGCGGCTTTCAGAAGTGTCTCCGCCTCCACGGGTCAACTGCAGCTCTGGACTGCGCTCAAATACGCTGGAAGGCCCTGAACCCAAGGGACAAAATGCCGCAGGCCGTTAGTGGCAGTGCAGGCGTAAAGGTGGCTGACTTCACCGATGCTTACTGCGGCCCGCAGGTCTGCTCGCCGATCATCGATGGCATCTTGGTCTACCGCGACCACAGTCATATCACGGGCGCATTCGCTAACCACCTGACACCGAAATTGGATTCGGTCATTCCGGAGCGCTTCAAGAACTAATTGGTTAAAAGATGTCGCACCCGGCGCAATACTTATATGTATGGCCAAGCTCGCTTTTCAAAACACCGACCTCCACGTGACCCTCGGACCCTGGGAGAAGATTGGCGCGCTGCACGGCGACCTCTCCATTCCGCTGGCTAACATCATCGGGGCAGAGGTCCTGGGCAAAAACTGGATCACCACGCTTGGCCTTCGCGTACCTGGCACGGGCCTGCCCGGACTGGTGATCTTGGGCACTTTCATTTGGCGCAAAGACAAGGCATTTGTGGCCTGGCACCGCAAGCAGCAGGTTCTGCAGGTCAACCTTCAGGGCCATAAATACAGCCGTCTTGTCATCGGTGTAAATGACGCCGATGAGTGGGTTGACACCATCACGATGTACCTCACCAGCTGCTAATAGCAGATTTTCAAATAATTTGTGGGCAATCTGAAAAGAGTGTTTACAACTTGCCTCAAATCGTTATAGAGTTGAGGTTTGCTCCCTAATTGCGCCCTCATATGGTGGTCGGCGCGCGTGTCGCATATTTCGGCGACATTTTTCGGAAGCGATCTCCCATCCACTCACCCCTGAGTTACCCACCCCTGGAGGGATTTTCTTTGGCTGCGAAAACCGCTAAGACCATTAAGAACGACCGTTTTGCCCAGCGTCCTTCGTTCGCGAAGGTAAAGGAGCCGATTTCGGTTCCAGACCTGCTGAGCCTGCAGACTGAAAGCTTCGAGTGGCTAATCGGCACCGATGCTTGGCGTCAGATTGCCGGCCCGGATGCAAAGAACGGTCTTGAGGAGATCTTCGAGGAGATCTCGCCAATCACCGACTCTGCCGGAAGTGCACAGGACTCCAAGATGGAGCTCACTTTCATGGAGCCGTCTTTGGACGACCCTCAGTTCACCCCTGAGCAGTGCAAGGAGAAGGGCAAGTCCTACACCCGCCCGCTCTACATCAAGGCTGAGTTCATCAACATCCTCACCGGTGAAATCAAGTCCCAGACTGTCTTCATGGGCGACTTCCCAGTTATGACTGAGAAGGGCACCTTCATCATCAACGGCACCGAGCGTGTTGTTGTATCGCAGCTGGTTCGTAGCCCTGGTGTTTACTTCTCCGTATCCACCAACACCACCGGTAACCTGGACGTCCGTAACAACAAGGCTCAGATCATCCCGAGCCGCGGTTCTTACCTCGAGTTCCTGACCGAGTGGGTCAAGGACGAGCGCAAGCCGGTTGCACGTTTCGGCCAGCCAATCCTGCAGGTCCAGGTAGACCGCAAGACCAAGGTTTCGGCAACCATCTTCCTGAAGGCTCTCGGCCTGACCGAAGAGCAGATCCGCGAAGAATTCTCGGACATCAAGTCGGCAACTGAGAACAGCAGCTACGGCTGGGAGTTCGACGTTGACCTGATCGAGAACACCCTGGCTTACGACAAGTCGAAGGTATTCGCTAACCCAATCGTGACCAAGGAAGACGCTCTTCGCGAGCTCTACCGCAAGGTCCGCGGCGAGCAGGCCGGTGCCGAGGTTTCGGAGCAGTGGCTGCGCAGCACCTACTTCGACACCAAGCGTTACAACCTGGCAAAGGTTGGCCGTCACAAGCTGAACCGCAAGCTCGGCATCAACGAGGCCGCAGACGCAACCACCCTTACCGTCAACGACGTAGTAGCTACCCTCAAGTACCTGCTCATGTTCGACCTCTCGATCAAGAACAACGCTTCTTCCAGCAACGTTCGCCTCGAGTTCGACCTAAAGCTGGGTGGCAAGAAGGGCACCATCAACGTAAGCGCAGACGACATCGATGACTTCTCGAACCGTCGTATCCGTTCGGTTGGTGAGCTGATTCAGAACCAGATCCGTATCGGTCTTAGCCGTATGGAGCGCGTGGTTCGTGAGCGCATGTCGACTCAGGACATCGAGGCCATTACTCCTCAGACCCTGATCAACCTGCGTCCAGTTGTTTCGGCAATCAAGGAATTCTTCGGCGCAAGCCAGCTCTCGCAGTTCATGGACCAGAACAACCCACTGGCAGGCCTCGCTCACAAGCGTCGTCTGTCGGCACTGGGACCTGGTGGTATCGCTCGTGAGCGCGCACAGATGGAGGTACGTGACGTACACCCATCGCACTACGGTCGTATGTGTCCAGTGGAGACCCCAGAAGGTCCAAACATTGGTCTGATCGGTTCCCTAACCGCATACGCACGCATCAACACCTTCGGCTTCATCGAGACCCCTTACCGCAAGGTGGTCAACGGTAAGGTCTCCGACACCATTGAGTACCTTGACGCAGCTGCTGAAGATGGCATGACCATCGCCGGCGCCGATGTTGAGCTCAAGTCGGACAAGACCTTCGCTCAGAAGCGTGTTATCGCTCGTTTCCGCGGCGAAATCGTTGAGGTTGCTTCGGAAGACGTCGACTTCATCGACATCTCCCCACGCCAGCTGGCTTCGGTTTCCACCTCTCTCATTCCATTCCTTGAGCACGACGACTCGTCGCGTGCACTGATGGGTGCCAACATGCAGCGTCAGGCAGTTCCACTGCTTCGCAGCAGCAGCCCATTCGTAGGAACCGGTATGGAGCGCGTAGCCGCCATCGACTCCGGCGCAGTTCTCGTCAACGACGAGGCCGGCGTTGTTTCCGACGTAGATGCAGACGTCATCACCGTCCAGCTGGACAAGGGTGGCATCAAGCAGTACGTTCTGCGCAAGTTCGAGCGCTCCAACCAGGGAACCGCTATCAACCAGCGCGTTCTCGTCTCGGTTGGCCAGCGCGTTGAGGCCGGCGAGGTTCTGGCCGATGGTCCAGCAACCGAAAACGGTGAGCTCGCCCTTGGTAAGAACCTGCTCGTGGCATTCATGCCATGGGAAGGCCACAACTTCGAGGACGCAATCATCCTGAGCCAGAACCTGGTGAAGGAGGACACCTTGTCCTCTATCCACATCGAGGAGTACGAGGTTGACTCGCGCGACACCAAGCTTGGTGCCGAAGAGATCACCGCAGACCTTCCAAATGTTTCGCAGGAAGCCCTGGCCCAGCTGGATGAGTTCGGTATCATCCGCATCGGTGCCGAGGTTCGCCCTGGTGACATCCTGG
Source organism: Actinomycetota bacterium (assembly GCA_039800845.1). GTDB lineage: Bacteria > Actinomycetota > Actinomycetes > Actinomycetales > Microbacteriaceae > Rhodoluna. The sequence continues at coordinate 4,415 of JBDLQA010000051.1, read as the reverse complement.
TAGGTAAGGTCACTCCAAAGGGTGAGACCGAGCTTTCGGCTGAAGAGCGTCTGCTCCGTGCAATCTTCAACGAGAAGAGCCGCGAAGTTCGCGACACTTCCCTGAAGGTTCCACACGGCGAGCAGGGCACCGTCATCGGTGTAAAGGTCTTCTCTGCTGACGAAGGCGACGAGCTGGGTGCAGGCGTTAACAAGCGCGTTGTAGTCCACATCGCTCAGAAGCGTAAGATCACCGAGGGTGACAAGCTCGCTGGTCGTCACGGAAACAAGGGTGTTATCTCCAAGATTCTCCCTGTTGAAGACATGCCATTCCTCGCGGACGGTACTCCAGTCGACGTAGTTCTGAACCCACTTGGTATTCCAGGTCGTATGAACTTCGGTCAGGTTCTGGAAACCCACCTCGGTTGGATCGCAAGCCAGGGTTGGAAGATTGACAACGCTGCTGCTTGGGCAAAGGACCTGGTCGAGGAGATGTACGAAGGTGCACCTGGAACCAAGGTTGCTACCCCTATCTTCGACGGCGCTAGCAAGGATGAGGTTGTAGGTCTGCTCGGCAGCACCCTTCCAAACCGCGATGGCGTCCGCCTAGTATCCGAAAAGGGTAAGGCGCGTCTGTTCGATGGCCGCTCCGGTGAGCCATTCCCAGAGGACATCTCGGTCGGTTACATGTACGTACTGAAGCTGCACCACCTGGTTGACGACAAGATTCACGCTCGTTCGACCGGTCCTTACAGCATGATTACCCAGCAGCCACTGGGTGGTAAGGCGCAGTTCGGTGGACAGCGATTCGGTGAGATGGAGGTGTGGGCACTTCAGGCATACGGTGCCGCACACACCCTGCAGGAGCTCCTGACCATCAAGTCGGACGACATTACCGGTCGTGTAAAGACCTACGAGGCAATCGTCAAGGGCGAGAACATCCAGGCACCTGGTATTCCAGAGTCCTTCCGCGTTCTTGCTAAGGAAATGCAGTCGCTTGCACTGAACGTTGAGGTTCTCGACGCAGCAGGCAACGTGGTTGCACTTCGCGAAGAAGACCGCGACGAGGGCGACCGTGCTGCCGAGGAGCTGGGCATCAACCTGTCCCGCAACGAGAACAGCAACATCGACAACGAATACACCGAGTACTAAACCCGGGTCAAGTAGAGAATTAGGAATAAGGAATAAACATGGAAGTTGAAAACTTCGACGCCCTCCGCGTTGGCCTTGCAACCGCCAGCGACATTCGCTCTTGGTCCCACGGTGAAGTAAAGAAGCCTGAGACCATCAACTACCGTACTCTCAAGCCTGAGAAGGACGGCCTCTTCTGCGAGAAGATCTTCGGTCCTACCAAGGACTGGGAGTGCTCCTGTGGAAAGTACAAGCGCGTCCGCTTCAAGGGCATCGTTTGTGAGCGCTGTGGAGTAGAGGTGACCAAGTCCTCCGTTCGTCGTGAGCGCATGGGTCACATCGAGCTCGCTGCTCCGGTTACCCACATCTGGTACTTCAAGGGTGTTCCAAGCCGTCTGGGCTACCTGCTCAACATGGCTCCAAAGGACCTTGAGAAGATCATCTACTTTGCCGCTTACCGCGTTATGAACGTGCTGGAAGACGACAAGGCTGCTGACTACCCGATGGTTCGCGAGGACTACATCCAGCGCGTAGCCGACATCCTGGACGAGCGTGACGCTCAGCTTCAGGAGCTTGCAGCCGACGAGATTGCTGCGCTGAACGCGCACGGTCTGGTTCTGCAGAACTCGGACAAGTTCTGGGAAGCTCCGATCTGGGTTGACGCTCAGTTCACCAAGAGCCTCGAGCAGCTTGTAGCCGCACACGAGAAGAGCCCAGAGTCGTACTGGAGTGGCAAGCGTGCCGCTGCAGCCGCAGCTGAGGCAGCCGACACCGATGCACCAGTTGCACGTGACGCAGCCACCGGCAAGGAAATCGACCGCCTCATCAAGGAATTCAAGAAGAAGACCGAGAAGGTTGTACGCGAGTACGGCCGTCGTGAGCGCCGCGAGAGCCTGTTCCGCGAGCAGCACGCCTGGCACATGTTCCTGACCAGCAAGACCGGTCAGCTCATCCAGAACGACGACCTATTCGACGCATTCGCTTACCAGTACGGTGACTACTTCGACCTTTCGATCGGTGCAGAGGCCGTAAAGCGCGTCCTCGTTGCAATGGGCGAGAAGGGTGAGCTGGCTAACAAGTACGGCGAGACCACCGACCTACTGGCAACCGCTGCTGAGCTCCGCGAGGAGATTGCAACCAACAAGGGTGCAAAGCAGACTCAGGCGATCAAGCGCCTGAAGGTTGTTCAGTCGTTCATCAACAGCTCGACCGACCCACACTCGATGGTTCTGGATGTACTTCCAGTTCTGCCACCAGAGATCCGTCCGATGGTTCAGCTGGACGGTGGCCGCTTCGCGACCTCCGACCTAAACGACCTGTACCGTCGCGTGATCAACCGCAACAACCGTCTGAAGCGCTTCATCGACCTCGGTGCCGTACCTCAGACCATTCTGAACAACGAGAAGCGCATGCTTCAGGAGGCCGTTGACGCACTGTTCGACAACGGTCGCCGTGGCCGTGCTGTTACCGGTACCGGTAACCGTGCCCTCAAGTCCCTGAGCGACCTCCTCAAGGGTAAGCAGGGTCGTTTCCGTCAGAACCTGCTGGGTAAGCGTGTTGACTACTCGGGTCGTTCGGTTATCGTTGTTGGTCCTCAGCTGAAGCTGCACCAGTGTGGTCTTCCAAAGCTGATGGCACTCGAGCTCTTCAAGCCATTCGTCATGAAGCGCCTTGTTGACCAGGGCTTTGCCCAGAACATCAAGAGCGCAAAGCGTATGGTTGAGCGCAGCCGTCCACAGGTTTGGGACGTTCTGGAAGAAGTTATCCGCGAGCGCCCAGTTCTGCTGAACCGTGCACCAACCCTGCACCGTCTGGGTATCCAGGCCTTCGAGCCACAGCTGGTTGAGGGTAAGGCTATCCAGTTGCACCCACTCGTCTGTGCTGCGTTCAACGCAGACTTCGACGGTGACCAGATGGCTGTTCACGTACCTCTGTCGGTTGAGGCCCAGGCCGAGGCTCGCATCCTGATGCTTGCTTCGAACAACATCCTCAAGCCTTCGGACGGTCGTCCAGTGGCAGTTCCTTCGCAGGACATGATCATTGGTCTGTTCCACATGACCGAGAAGCTGGAAGGCGCCACCGGCGCAGGCCGCGTCTTCGGTAGCGTGGCAGAGGCTCAGATGGCCTTCGACCGCAACATGCTCGACCTCCGTGCTCCAATCAGCATCCGTGTCAACGGCGAGCTTCGCCACGACACCACTCTTGGACGCGTCCTGTTCCGCGACACCCTTCCTGAGGGCTTCGTCTGGGCAGAGGAGCAGGTTGGCAAGAAGCAGATCACTTCCATCATCACCAAGATGGTTGAAGACTTCCCTCGCACCGAGGTAGCTCAGTCACTTGACCGCATCAAGGATGCCGGCTTCAAGTGGGCAACTCGTTCGGGTGTTTCCATGTCCATCTCTGACGCCAACTTCGACTCCGGTGAGTTCGAGGCAAAGCGTGCAACCGCGATCCTCGCATCGGAGAAGGAGCACACCAAGATTCAGGAGGCATACGAGGACGGTCTGATTTCCGACCTCGAGCGTCGTGACAAGCTTGGCCAGCTCTGGTTCGAGCAGACCAACGCAATCCAGAAGACCCTGCAGGAGTCCATCCCAGCAGACAACGCCATCTTCAAGATGGTTACCTCTGGTGCTCGCGGTAACTGGCTGCAGATCCGTTCCATCATCGGTATGCGTGGTCCAGTAACCACCTCGTCTGGTGACTTCGCTCCGATGCCTGTGAAGGGTAACTACCTGCTTGGCCTTACCGCCAACGAGTACTTCATCAACGCCACCGGTGCCCGTAAGGGTAACGCTGACACCGCGATGAAGACCGCAGCCGCCGGTTACCTAACCCGTCGTCTGGTTGACGTTGCTCAGGATGTCATCATCCGCATCGACGACTGTGGCACCAACAAGGGTCTTGAGAAGGACCTGCTGGATGACGACACCGTAGAGCTGTCGATCCTGCACCGTAACCTGCTGCAGGATGCGGTTGTTGGCAAGAAGGTTGTTGCCAAGGCTGGCGCTGCCATCGACCAGAAGCTGGTTGATGCAATGCGTGCCGAGGGCGTCGAGTCGGTATTCGTTCGTTCGGTTCTTACCTGTGACGCCGAAGACGGCATCTGTGCCGCCTGCTACGGCACCTCGTTGGCCACCGGCGACAAGGTTGAGCTCGGTGAGGCCATCGGTATCATCGCTGCTCAGTCCATCGGTGAGCCTGGAACCCAGCTGACAATGCGTACCTTCCACACTGGTGGTGCCGCATCCAACGCTAAGAAGCAGACCATTCTGAAGTCCATCGGTGGTCAGAAGGTTCGTGTAG